>NZ_LPDI01000041.1:0-290247 GCF_001528895.1 Burkholderia sp. MSMB1078WGS
GATGTAAGCAGTACGTAGTCCCCTTCGTCTAGAGGCCTAGGACATCACCCTTTCACGGTGAGTACAGGGGTTCGAATCCCCTAGGGGACGCCAGATTTCGGCGTCGTTCGAACAAACGACGCGCCGGCAGGAAGTAACCGACGCCTGCCAGGCAAGCAGCAAGACTGGAGCGGTAGTTCAGTCGGTTAGAATACCGGCCTGTCACGCCGGGGGTCGCGGGTTCGAGTCCCGTCCGCTCCGCCAGAAAATGAAGAAGCCCGCCTCGTGCGGGCTTTTTCGTTTGCACTTCCGGGTGCGCGTGCCATCCATACCGCGTGCTGCATCGGACGTCGCGACCCTACGAGAAATTCGCGATTGCATCCGCATGCGACTGCGCTATCGTGGCGGGATGTGTTTTCGACTCCTGCGCGATGCTCGATCCGACCGACCTGCGACTCCTGTATCAGCTCCGGCCCGCGGAGCCCGGCGATTTTCCGTATGCCGAAGCGTTGACGCACGGCAACATGGGCGGCTACTACAAGCGCCATGGGCTCGTGTGGCGCAGCGATCTGTTCTATGCGAGCTGGCGCGAATCCGAGAACTTCATCCTCGAGGCCGACGGCGAGCGCATCGGCGTGCTGCGCGTGACCGAGGAGGGCGATTCGCTGCATATCCGCGACGTGCAGATCGCGGCCGGCCATCGCGGCCAGGGCGCCGGCACCTACCTGCTCGAGATGTCGCATCGTTGGGCGCGTGCGCGCGGGCTGCACGAACTGCAGTTGCGCGTGTTCGTCGACAATCCCGCCGCGCATTTGTACCTGCGCATGGGCTACCGGGTCACCGGCCCGCGACTCGCGCAACTCGGCTCGATCCGCCACATGGTGCGGCCGGTCTGACGGTCCGGCGCGCCGGAGCGAGTGATCAGCGGGCCGTGTCGATCGCGTCGTCGTCTGGCGTTTCGCTGTCCGCGGCGGCACCGTCCGGGCCTCGATGCTCGTAGCCGCGCAGCATGAACGCGCGCGGGCTTTCGCCGAACGCGCGACGGAACATGGCCGAGAACGCACTCTGGCTCTGGTAGCCGAGCTCACGCGCGATATGCGACAGCGGGCGCCCCTGGTTCAGCAGCGGGATCGCCCGCGCGAGCAGCGCCTGCTGGCGCCACTGCGAAAAGCTCACGCCCAGTTCCTGCTTGAAGAGCCGCGATATCGTGCGCGTGCTCGCGCCGACCTCGCTCGCCCAGTGCTCGAGCGACTCCGCGTGCGCGGGGTGCGCGAGTACCGATTCGCACAGCAGGCGCAGCCGTTTCTCGTCGGGCATCGGCACCGCGAGCGGCAACGGTTCGGCATGACTCAGCTCGTCGAGCACGAGCCCGCACAGCAGGCGCTCGCGCGCGGCGCTCAGGTCGCGCGCATCGAGTGCGACGATCAGTTCGCGCAGCAGCCCCGTCACCTCGACGACGCGGCATGCATCGAGCCCGCCCGGCACGATCGACTCGTCGATATACAGCGTGCGCAAATAGGCCTCTTCGACGATCACGACCTCGTGCGTCACGCGCGGCGGCACCCAGATCGCACGGGACGGCGGCACCATCCAGGTCGTGCCGGTCGTCGCGACGCGCAGCACGCCGCGCGACGCGTACGCGAGCTGCGCCCATGCATGCGTGTGCAGCGGAATGCGGCGGCCGGCATCGACCTGCCGTGCCCGTACCCGCATCGGATGGACGGCCGTCGGCGCGAATTCCGGCGGAATGTCGATGACGTCGTACGGGTTCGATACGTCGGCTTGGGCGGGCGGATTCATGAACGGTTCGGGCAGCGCGGCGGCGATGCCGTTATTTTAGAAGGCGCCGCATAAGCGCATGCGGCGGTTTTTCGGGCCATCATGCCGGGTTCAAATGAACTTTGTGTGGGCATCGGCGAATCCGGGGCGACCGCCCGCGGTCGCCCGCCCCCGGCGGTTCGAACCATCGGGGCGGTATCGCGGTCTATCGATGCGTGCGCAATTGCACGCCGATCGCACGCCGATCGCCCGCGAACACGGCAACATACGAATCGAAGAGGAGAACCACGATGCGCCACGTATTCGTCTATGGCACCTTGAGAGCCGGACAGGCCAACGACATCGGCGAGGCGGCCGCCCGTCACGGAATCGCCGCGCCGACGCTGCTGGGTGCGGCCGCGCTGCCGGGCGAGCTGTACGATTTCGGCACGTACCCGGGCATGCTCGCCGGGCCGGCCGGCAAGTCGCTGGTCTGGGGCGACGTCTACGAGATCGACGAGCGGCTCATCCCGGTACTCGACGAGATCGAGCGCGTCTATCCGGGCGTCGACTCGCTGTTCAAACCGGAAGAGGTGACCGTCGAACTCGGCGGCCGGCAGTACGCGTGCCTGTATTATCCGGTTGCCGCGCATGCGGCGGCGGGGCGCCCGCGCATCCCGTCCGGCGACTGGGTTCAGTACCGGCGCGAGCAGGAAACCGCCTGAGCTTGCTTGCGGACGGCGGCTGGAATCGCCGTAAAAAAGAAAGCGCCCCGCGGGGCGCTTTTTCGTGCTGCCGTCGCATGCGACCGCCGGTACGGCGTGGCCGGCCGGCGACGCAACGGCGTCGTCGTCAGATTTCCTCGTACAGCGGCAGCGTCAGGAATTCGGTGAAGCCTTCCGACGTCGACATCTGCTCGAAGATCGCCGCTGCGCGTTCGTACGGCTGCGTGTTGCCGCCGACCGAGCGCTTCACGTTGTCGAGCTCGATTTTCGCGAATTCACGCACGAGTTCGGCCGTGACCTTGCGGCCGTCGTCGAGCACGCCCTTCGGCGAGCGGATCCATTGCCATACCTGCGAGCGGGAAATCTCGGCCGTGGCCGCGTCTTCCATCAGGTTGTGGATCGGCACGCAGCCGTTGCCGTCGAGCCACGCGCCGAGGTAGTGGATCCCGACGTTGATGTTGTTGCGCAGGCCGGCTTCGGTGATCGGCGCTTCCGGCTGGAAGTCGAGCAGGTTCCTGCCTTCGACCTGCACGTCGTCGCGCTGCTTCGCGATCTGGTTCGGCTTGTCGCCGAGCACCTTGACGAACTCTTCCATCGCGATCGGCACGAGGCCCGGGTGCGCGACCCAGCCGCCGTCGTAGCCGTCGGTCGCGTCGCGCTGCTTGTCCGAGCGCACGCCGCCCATCGCCTTGTCGTTCGCTTCCGGATCGTTCTTGATCGGGATCAGCGCACTCATCCCGCCGATCGCCGGCGCGTTGCGCTTGTGGCAGGTCTTCAGCAGCAGCAGCGCATACGCACGCATGAACGGCACCGTCATCGTGATCTTCGAACGGTCGGCCAGGCAGAAGTCGCGATCGTTCTTGAACTTCTTGATCGCCGAGAAGATGTAGTCCCAGCGGCCGGCGTTCAGGCCCGAGCTGTGTTCGCGCAGTTCGTACAGGATCTCGTCCATCTCGAACGCGGCGAGGATCGTCTCGATCAGCACCGTCGCGCGGATCGTGCCGCGCGGCACGCCGATCGCTTCCTGCGCGGCGACGAAGATGTCGTTCCAGAGGCGCGCCTCGAGATGGCTTTCCATCTTCGGCAGGTAGAAGTACGGGCCCGAGCCACGCGCGATCAGTTCCTTCGCGTTGTGGAACAGGAACAGCGCGAAATCGAAGATGCCGCCGGACACGCGCTGGCCGTCGACCGTCACGTGTTTCTCGTCGAGGTGCCAGCCGCGCGGGCGCACGATCAGCGTCGCGACCTTGTCGTTCAGCTTGTACGACTTGCCGTTCTGCTCGAGCGAGATCGTGCGGCGCACCGCGTCCTTCAGGTTGATCTGGCCGTCGATCTGGTTCGTCCAGCTCGGCGCGTTCGAATCCTCGAAGTCCGTCATGTACGAATCGGCGCCCGAGTTCAGCGCGTTGATGATCATCTTGCGCTCGACGGGGCCCGTGATCTCGACCCGCCGGCATTGCAGGTCGGCCGGCAGCGGCGCGACCGTCCAGTCGCCTTCGCGAATCGCCTTCGTCTCGGCCAGGAAGTCCGGGCGCTCGCCCGCGTCGAGGCGTTTCGTGCGCTCGACGCGCGCCTGCAGCAGCGCCTGGCGGCGCGATTCGAACGTGCGGTGCAGCGCCGCGACGAGTGCCAGCGCGTCGGGCGTCAGGATGGCTTCGTAACCCGGCTTGATTTCGCCGGTGATCGTCATGCCTTGCGGCAGCGTGATCGGGGTGCTCATGAGTCTCATCTCCTTGGTCGGTCAGTTGCGGTTTCGGTGAAGAGGGAAGGCGGCAGCGGCGAACGTCATGCACCCGGGCCGGGGCGCGTGCGGCTTGCGGGTCTGCCGGACGGAGCCGGGGTGGCGAGGAAGGCGAGCAGGTCGGCCATGCCGGTGCCCGTGCCGTCGGGCGGCGCGCCGAGTTCCTCGGCGGGCGCGCCCGTGCGGTTGAGCCAGAACGTCGTATAGCCGAACCAGGTGGCGCCGGCGACGTCCCACGCGTTCGACGACACGAACACGATGTCGCGCGGGTTCGGCCCGAACGCGGCGGTGCCGAGCGCGTAGGCGGCCGGGCTCGGCTTGTACGCGCGTACGGTGTCGGCCGACAGCACGCGATCGAACAGTCCGGACATGCCGGCGCTCTTGATCGCGATGTCGAGCATTTGCGGGGTGCCGTTCGACAGGATCGCGAGCGGCGGGCGCGGGTCGAGCGCGCGCAGCTTGCGCAGCGCGGGCACCGTGTCGGGATAGGTGGACAGGCACGCGTATTCGTCCATCAGCCGCTTCTCGGCCGCGCTGTTCAGCGCGAGCCCGAGCCGGCGCGCGGCGAACCGCAGCGCATCGAGCGTGATGTCCCGGAACGGGCGATAGCGGGCGCCGGCCGGGTCGGCGAGCGTGCGCAACTGCGAGTATTCGATCTGCTTGCGGCGCCACAGCTGCGACAGCCGTTCCCCGTGACCGGGAAACATCTGCTCTGCCGCGGCCAGCACGGCGCGCACGTCGAACAACGTGCCGAATGCGTCGAAGAGGATGGCGTCGGGAGAGGAGAGTGTCGTTGTGGCCGACATAGCCTTGCGCTCCAGTTTCAGAGGTCGGATCGATTCTATTCGTGATCGAAGGTGCTAAAAAAGACGCTAATCATCACTTGATCTTTTACTTTCATATACCTAATCTTGGCGGCTCAAGCCATTTGAAGGGCGGCGACGCCGTTCTTGCGAGAGTCATGGACCGGTTCAAACAGATCGAAACGTTCGCCGCGGTCGCGGCGAAAGGCAGCCTGTCGGCGGCTGCGCACGCGGAAGGCGTCGCGCCGGCGATCATCGGCCGCCGCCTCGACGCGCTCGAGGAGCGGCTCGGCGTGAAGCTCCTGGTGCGCACGACGCGCAAACTCACGCTGACGTTCGAGGGTTCGGCGTTCCTGGAGGACTGCCAGCGCATCATCAACGACATGCAGAACGCGGAGGCGAGCGTGTCCGCCGGCGGCGTCAAGGCGAGCGGCCACCTGCGGATTTCCGCGCCGGCCGGCTTCGGCCGGCGGCACGTCGCGCCGCTCGTGCCCGAATTCAGCGTCGGGCACCCGGACGTGTCGGTCACGCTCGACCTGTCCGACCGGATGGTCGACCTCGTCAACGAAGGGTTCGATTGCGCGGTGCGGCTCGGCGAGCTGCCCGATTCGTCGCTGGTGTCGCTCAAGCTCGGCGAGAACCGCCGCGTGTGCGTCGCGTCCCCTGCGTATCTCGCGCGGCGCGGCACGCCCGCCACGCTCGCGGAACTCGCTCGTCACAACTGCCTCGCGCTCGCGGCGAATGCGAACCAGCAGCGCGGCTGGTCGTTCCAGGAGGACGGCAAGGTCGTGTCGATCCGCGTGAACGGCACGATGGAATGCTCGGACGGCGCGGTGCTGCACGAGTGGTGCCTCGAAGGCCACGGGCTCGCGTGGCGCTCGTGGTGGGAAGTCGGCGAGGACATCGCGGCCGGCCGGCTCGTCAGCGTGCTCGACGCGTTCGCCGCGCCGCCGATCGGCATCCATGCGGTGTTTCCGCAGCGCCGGCATCTGCCGCTGCGGGTGCGCCTGTTTCTCGATTACCTGAAGCACACGTACGAGCGGCCCGGCTATTGGGGCGAGTAGGCGACACCCGTCCGCGTGTTTCCGATATGAGGGCGAACCCGCTGGCGAGGCGGTGAGCGCGATTTCGCACACTACAATCGTAAGAGGCATGCGCGCCGTGTCGCGGCCGGCTCGGCTGGATTCGCGGCGCGCGTGCGATTGACGAAGGAGGGCGCGATGTTCCGGCACATCCTCGTTCCAACCGACGGTTCCGAACTGTCGAAGAAGGCGATCGACGGTGCGATCGACCTGGCTCGTGCGGTCGGCGCGCGCGTGACGGCCTACGCGTGCTTGCCGCAATACCCGTACTCGCCGTTTTCCGAAGTGATCATCGAGCCGCCCGCCGATTTCCGCGCACGCAGCGAGCGCGAGGCGCGTGCGCATCTCGACGAGGTGGAAGCGGCCGCGAAGGCGGCCGGGGTCGCGTGCGACACGTGGACGAGCGTGCATCCGTCGCCGTATCTCGGCATCATCGAGGCGGCCGAGCGCGGCGGCTGCGACGTGATCTTCATGGCGTCCCACGGACGCCGCGGGCTCGGCAGCCTGCTGATCGGCAGCGAGACGCAGCGCGTGCTGACCCATACGAAAATTCCGGTGATCGTCTATCGTTAGGGCGGCGCCGGCCGTGGCCGGGCCGGATGCGCCGTCGAAAAAGGGCGCGCCGGACGAAGCCGGCGCGCATCGTTGCTGGCGGCCCGCAGGCCGCGCGGCCGGTCGCGCAATGGGACTCGCGCGCCTGCCGTCTCCTCCCTGATTGTTGTCCGGTGGCCGATGCCGCGGCGTCGCGAGACGCGGCGGCATCGGCGTCACGCTCGCGCGTGTTACGCGACCTTCTTGCCGTCGAAGAACTGTTCGTCCTCGGTCGAGCCATGCAGCGCGGTCGTCGACGCTTCGCGTTCGACCGTCTGCGTCACCGCGTCGAAGTAGCCGGTGCCGACCTCGCGCTGGTGCTTGACGGCCGTGAAGCCCTTGTCGGCTGCCGCGAACTCCGCCTGCTGCAATTCGACGAACGCGCTCATCTGTGTGCGTGCATAGCCGTGCGCGAGGTTGAACATCGAGTAGTTCAGCGCATGGAAGCCGGCCAGCGTGATGAACTGGAACTTGTAGCCCATCGCGCCGAGCTCCTTCTGGAACTTCGCGATCGTCGCGTCGTCGAGGTTCTTCTTCCAGTTGAACGACGGCGAGCAGTTGTACGACAGCAGCTTGCCCGGGAACTGCTTGTGAATCGCTTCCGCGAACTTCTTCGCGTACTCGAGATCGGGCTTGCCGGTTTCGCACCAGATCAGGTCCGCGTACGGCGCGTACGCGAGGCCGCGCGAGATGGCCTGTTCGAGGCCCGGCTTCGTGCGGAAGAAGCCTTCCACCGTGCGCTCGCCCGTCAGGAACGGCTTGTCGTTGTCGTCGATGTCGGACGTGATCAGGTCGGCCGCTTCCGCGTCGGTGCGGGCCACCAGCACGGTCGGCGTGCCCATCACGTCGGCCGCGAGACGCGCGGCCGACAGCTTCGCGACGGCTTCGCGTGTCGGCACGAGCACCTTGCCGCCCATGTGGCCGCATTTCTTCACCGATGCGAGCTGGTCTTCGAAGTGAACGCCCGATGCGCCGGCCTCGATCATCGCCTTCATCAGTTCGAATGCATTCAGCACGCCGCCGAAACCGGCTTCCGCATCGGCGACGATCGGCGCGAAGAAATCGACGTAGCCTTCGTCGCCCGGGTTCTTGCCTTCCGACCACTGGATCTGGTCGGCGCGCGTCAGCGTGTTGTTGATGCGCTTCACGACGAGCGGCACCGAGTTGGCCGGGTACAGCGACTGGTCCGGGTACATTTCGCCCGCGACGTTCGCGTCGCCGGCCACTTGCCAGCCGGACAGGTAGATGGCCTTCAGGCCGGCCTTCACCTGCTGCATCGCCTGGTTGCCGGTCAGTGCGCCGAGTGCGTTAACGAACGGCTCGTTGTTGATGAGGCTCCACAGTTTTTCCGCGCCGCGCTTGGCCAGCGTGTGCTCGATCGGGATCGAGCCGCGCAGGCGGACCACGTCCTCAGCCAAGTAGTTGCGCTTGATGCCCTTCCAGCGCGGATCGGTTTCCCATTGCTGCTGCAGTTCCTGTGCCTGTTGCTGACGCGACATGATGAGCTCCTTGATGCGGTGTAGGCGTGACGGCCGAATCTGACGGTGGTGATGCCGTTCGCGAAGCGGGGAAGCGGTGCATTCCGTTTCGCGAAGTCTTGTATAAGAGTCTAGGCAAATCGGCGGGAGCGAAACAGGGGCTATTTCGGGAGGCGGAGAATTTTTTAGTTGTTTTGAATCAATGGTTTGCCGAATTAATTTCGAGATAAGAAATGCGTTTTCCTATCCCGCAATCGCCCGGCTTGTGCCTTGCAGCATGATTTTTTACGACGCAAAAAAATTTTTCGCATCGTGAAATTGACGGCGAGGCGAAAAAAAACCGGCGCGGATGCGCCGGTTGGCTGGATGGCCGGGGCGGCCGATCCGCAGGGCGGCCGCGGGCCGCCCGTGTGTGCTTACCTTACGATGCCGAATTGCCACGGCGCGGGCCGCCGCTGCGCTGACCGTCGCGACGCGGGCCGCCGTCACGGCTGCCGCCGGGCTTGCCGCTCCAGCCGCCACCATTGCCGCCGCCGTAGCTGCGGCCGGCGCCGTTGCCGTTGCCCGCATAACCGCCGCCCGGCTTGCCGCCGAAACGACGACCGCCGTTACCGCCACCCGGGCGGCCGCGGCCGCCGTTGCCGCCGTTGCGCGGGGGAGCCTTGCGCGGCTCGAAACCTTCGATCACGTTGACCGGCAGCGGCGAGCGCACGAAGCGCTCGATGCGCTTGAGCGCGCCTTGCTCGGCATGATGCACGAGGCTCACCGCGATACCCGAACGGCCTGCGCGACCGGTACGGCCGATACGGTGCACGTAGTCTTCCGCGAACTTCGGCAGATCGTAGTTGAACACGTGCGTGATGCCCGGGATGTCGATGCCGCGGGCCGCGACGTCGGTGGCCACCAGCACGCGCACGCGGCGCTCGCGCAGCGCACGAATCGTGCGGTTACGCGCGCCTTGCGGCAGGTCGCCGTGCAGCGCGGCCGATTCGAAGCCTGCGTCGGCGAGACGGCCGGCGAGCTGATCGGCGTCGATCTTGGTCGCCGTGAAGATGATCGCCTGGTCGAGCGCGTCGTCGCGCAGCAGGTGATCGAGCAGGCGATCCTTGTGGTCGCGATCGTCGACGTAATGGACGGTCTGCGCGATATTTGCGCGCGACTCGAGGCGCTGCTGGATCTCGATGCGCTCCGGGTCCTTCAGCAGGCGGCTCGTCAGCGAACCGATCTTGCCGTCGAGCGTGGCCGAGAACAGCATCGTCTGGCGCGATTCCGGCGTGGCGGCGACGATCGTTTCGATGTCTTCGATGAAGCCCATGTCGAGCATGCGGTCGGCTTCGTCGAGCACGAGCATCTTCAGTTCCGACAGGTCGATGCGGCCGCGCTCGAGGTGATCGAGCAGGCGGCCCGGCGTGGCGACCAGGATTTCCGGGTTCTTCGCGAGCAGCATCAGCTGCTGGCCGTAGGCGACGCCGCCGAGAATGCTGACCGTGCGCAGGCGCTTCAGATGCTTGCCGTACGTCGATGCGGCCGTCGTGACCTGCATCGCGAGTTCGCGGGTCGGCGTCAGCACGAGCAGGCCCGGGCGCGCGACGGGTTGCGGGCGGCGCACGCGGCGGTCGCCCTGGTTCGGTTCACGCGGCGCGCGCGGCTGCTGCGCCTGCGTCTTCTGGAGCTGCGCGAAACGTTCGATCGCGGGCAGCATGAATGCGGCCGTCTTGCCCGAACCGGTCGGGCTCGACACCAGCAGGTCGCGGCCGGCGATGCCGGCCGGAATCGCGCGCTGCTGGACCGGCGTCGGCTTCACGTAGCCGGCGGCCTGCAGCGCGGAGACGATCTCCGGCGACAACCCGAGCGACGCGAAGCTCGGCTCGTCCGACGCCGGTTCGACTGCGGCCGGTGCGGCGGCGTCGTCGAGACCGAGCGCCTGGTCGGCGATCGCGTTGAGCGGGCTGGAGTTGATGCTCGAAGTCATAACAATCCTTGAAACAACACAGTGGGTGAAACGTCGGCGCCAATCGCGCATACCCAAGTCGTCGGATTCAGCGAGCAAATCGGGAAACGGGTGCAATCCGCCGAACCGTCGGCGGATGAGGCATTAGAAGCTGTTTTGGGTGCGGCGCGCTTCAGGAGCGGGACCGCCAGCCTAGTTGACGACCGCGAGGGTCGAAGCAGGAGGGGACAGGTTCTAAACCGGATTGGAGCTTAACGCTACGAGGCGTCGGGCCGGAACGGCTTGCGAGCCGAGCGCGGGAGGTGACGCAGGCCGCATTATAGAGAAATTTGCTGCGCTGCGCCACTGATTTGATTGCCGATTGCGGCGAGGGCGATCCGGTCAGGACGCCGTGCCGTTTTTCAGCGATTCGACGAGTTCGATGTACTGCTGCTTCGCCGCATCCTGCGACGTGCCCTTCAGTGCGTCCCACGCATCGTACTTGTATTTGCCCACGATGTCGGTGAAGCCGGGCTTGTCGCCGTGCGCATCGCCGTCGGTCGCCTGCTTGAAGAGCGCGTACAGGCGCAGCAGGGTCAGGTTGCCCGGCCGCTCAGTCAGTTGCTTGACGTCGATCTGGGCCTGGTCGAATCGGGCGGTGAGGTCGCTCATCGGGTGTCTCCGTAAGGGTTTCAGATCGGCCGATCTTAACAAGCGAGCCGTCGCGCGGGGTCGAGCGATCCTTCCAAACCGCGGCCGGCGCCGCGCGTGCGCACAGATCGGACCCGATCGCCCGTGGGAGCGGGGCGGCGCATTACAATGTCGGCCATGACGCAAACAGTGCTCCTCGCCATCGATACGTCGACCGAATACTGCTCGGTCGCGCTGCTGCGCTCGGCCCAGGCCGATGACGCCGTTTCCACCCCGCAAACCTGGGTTCGTCACGAGCCGACGGGCGCCGTGTCGAGCACGCGCGTGCTGCCGGCGATCCAGGAACTCTTCGCCGAATCGGGGCTGACGCTCGCCGATTGCGACGCGATCGCGTTCGGCGCGGGCCCCGGCTCGTTCACGGGCCTGCGTACCGCGACGGGCATTACCCAGGGCCTCGCGTTCGGGGGCGGGCTGCCGGTCGTGCCGATCGGCACGCTGCTCGCATGCGCCGAGCACGCGCGGCTGCGCGCACCCGGCACGGCCCGTGTGCTCGCCGCGCTCGACGCGCGGATGGACGAAGCCTACTGGGCGGATTTCGCGTGGGACGACGGCGCCGGCGACTGGCGCACGGTGCATCCGGCGTCGCTCGACGCACCGGGTGCGGTCGGCGTACCCGACGCGCCGTTCACGCTCGCCGGCAATGCGGCCGCGGCATTCGGCGCGCAATTGCCGGCCGCCGCGCGGGCCGCCGCGATCGACGGCGACGCGCTGCCGCATGCGCTGGCGGTCGCGCATGCCGCGCTGCGCGCGTTCCGCGCGGGGCGTGCGGTGCCGGCCGACCGGGCCGCGCCCGAATACGTGCGCGACAAGGTCGCGCAGACCACGGCCGAGCGCATCGCGGCACGGGCCGCGCAGACGGGCGGAGCGAAAGGATGACGGGTGTCCTGCTGAGCGACCGCTATCTGGCGCCGATGACGGATGCCGATCTCGACGAGGTCGTCGCGATCGAGCAGGTCGCGTACGAATTCCCGTGGAGCCGCGGCAACTTCGAGGATTCGTTGCGCAACGGCTATCTGGGCGTGTGCCTGCGGCACGTGACCGGGTCGCTCGTCGGCTATTGCGTGCTGATGCCCGTGATCGACGAGATGCATTTGCTGAACCTGTGCGTCGCGCCGGCCGCGCAGCATGCGGGCGCGGGCCTCGCGCTGCTGCGCGAGGCGGTGCGCATTTCGCGCGCGGAGCGGCTCGACGGCGTGCTGCTCGAGGTGCGGCCGTCCAATCCGCGCGCGATTCGTCTGTACGAGCGCTTTGGCTTCGTGACGATCGGCCGGCGCAAGAACTACTATCCGGCGAAGCATCGCAGCCGGGAGGACGCGATCGTGATGCGTCTGACGCTGAACAAGGACGAGGGGGATGCGCATGGCGTGGGCTGAAGCGGCGCTCGAGGAACTGGGCCTCGCGCAGATCTGGGTACGGCGCGGGCAACGCGCGGGCGAGGGCGCGGCAGCCGACGCGCGTGCCGTCGCGCCAACCGCGGCGGCCGACGACGGTCCCGTCGTCGCGGCCGATCGGCCGACGCGTGCGGCGCGTGCTCCGGGGCAGGACGACGCGCCAGCGGCCGTCGCGCGTGGCGCTGCCGGCGGCTTGCCGGCTCGCGAGTCGCGGGCGCCGGCGCACGGTGTCGTCGATGGCGATCGCCCGCCCGCGCAGGCCGTATCGTCCGCGTCGGCCGCATCGCCCGATACGATGCCGCCGAGGGCTGATGCGTCGCCCGCTGCGGACGACGATTTCGCATGGTTCGACGCGGCGCCGCAGGACGATTCCGTACCGGCCGCCGCATTGCGTCCCGCCGGCACACCGGTCGCCGCGCTCGACTGGGATGCGCTGGCCGCGCGCGTGGCGGACTGCACGCTGTGCCGTCTGTGCGAGAAGCGGACCAACACCGTGTTCGGGGTAGGCGACCGCGAAGCGGACTGGATGCTGATCGGCGAAGCGCCGGGCGAGAACGAGGACAAGCAGGGCGAGCCGTTCGTCGGCCAGGCCGGCAAGCTGCTCGACAACATGCTGCAGTCGCTGTCGCTCAAGCGCGGCGACAACGTGTACATCGCGAACGTGATCAAGTGCCGTCCGCCCGGCAACCGCAACCCGGAGCCGGACGAGGTCGCGAGCTGCGAGCCTTATCTGCAGCGCCAGGTCGCGCTCGTGAAGCCGAAGCTGATCGTCGCGCTCGGCCGTTTTGCCGCGCAGACGCTGCTGAAGACGGACGCGAGCATCGCGTCGCTGCGCGGCCGCGTGCATGCGTACGAGGGCGTGCCGGTGATCGTCACTTACCACCCGGCCTACCTGCTGCGCAGCCTGCAGGACAAGTCGAAGGCGTGGGCCGACCTGTGCCTCGCGCGCGACACGTTCCGGCGTGCGGAAGGCGCCGACGCGAACGGCCCGACCGGGCAATGACGACTGGCGCGGCGTGCGCGTTCGTCGATACGCTGCATGACGTCGCGGTGCGCGACCTGGGCTGGCTACTGGCCAGCCCGAGCCTGCTCACCGCGGTGCCGGGCGCACCGCTCGCACGCCCCTGGCCGGACGCGGCCGGGCAAGCGGCCGGGCAAGCGTGGCTCGCCGCGCTCGATGCACGGCCCGAGCCGCTGCATCGCGCGCTCGACGGATTTCGGCCCACCCGGCTCGGACGCTACGCCGAATGCCTGCTCGAGTATTTTCTGACGCACGGGCCGTCGCTGCGGCTCGTCGCGGCCAATCTGCCGCTGCGCAGCAACGGCCGCACGCTCGGCGAAGTCGATTTTCTCGTCGATGCGCCGGACGGCCGGCGCCTGCATTGGGAACTCGCGGTGAAGTGCTATCTGTGCGCGCCGGTCCGCGACGGCGCGTCGCTCGCCGACTTCGTCGGCCCCAATCTCGTCGACCGGTTCGATCGCAAGCGCAGCCGGCTGCTCGACCACCAGTTGCGGCTGGGCGAACACGACGGCTTTGCCCGGCTCGGCTACGGCGCGCCGTCCGACGCGCAGATGTTCATCAAGGGCTGGCTGTTCCATCCGTACGGCACACCGGTATCGCCGGTGTCCGCCGAAATCGCGCCGGACCACCCGCGCGGTTTCTGGTTGACGCACGCGCAGTGGCCGGCGTGGGCGGCCGCGCAGCGTGACGGCGCGGCATGGAGCGTGTTGCCGAGGCTGGCGTGGCTGGCGCCGCGGCGAGCCGCCGCCGGCGCAGGTGTCGAGCCCGAGCCGCTGGCGAGCGCACCGGAACTGCCGCCCGTGCTGGCGATGCGCCAGGCGCCCGACCTGATCGGCATCCATGAAAAGGGCCGCGACGGCACGTGGCACGAGACGGCGCGCGGTTTCGTCGTGCCCGACGACTGGCCGGCGCGCGCGCAGGCGTTCGCGGCGCAGGATCGCTGACGCTGCGTCAGCCGGCGCTCACCACCAGCGATGAAAGTGATGGACCGGGCCGACGCCGTGGCCGACGTCGAGCTGGCCGCTCGCGGCGATCGCGCCGGTCAGGTAGGTCTTGGCGTCGCGTACCGCGCTTTCCAGGTCGGGCCGCTGCGGCAGCAGCGCGGCGATCGCCGACGACAGCGTGCAGCCGGTGCCGTGCGTGTTGCCGACCGGCAGGCGCGCGCCGTCGAGCCGCACGGTGCGTGTCGCGTCGACGAGCCAGTCGGGGCTCGCGGACGCGTCGGGCAGGTGGCCGCCCTTCATCAACACGGCGCGCGCACCCGTCTGCAGCAAGGTCTGGCCTTGCCGGACCATGTCGTCTTCGGTGGACGCGGGCGCATCGTTCAGCAGGGCGGCCGCTTCGGGCAGGTTCGGCGTGACGACCGTCGCGAGCGGCAGCAGCGTGTCGCGCAGCGCGTCGACGGCATCGGGCGCGAGCAGCGCGTGGGCGCTCTTCGAGATCATCACCGTGTCGAGCACGACGAAGCGCGGCGCGTGACGGCGCAGCGCGTCGGCGACCGCGTGCACGATCGCCGCGTTGGCGAGCATCCCGATCTTGACCGCATCGATGCGGATGTCGTCGAACACCGCGTCGAGTTGCGCGGTGACGAATGCGGCGTCCGGCGCATGCACGCCCGTCACGCCGCGCGTGTTCTGCGCGGTCAGCGCGGTGATCACACTCGCGCCATACGCGCCGAGCGCGGAAAACGTCTTCAGGTCGGCCTGGATACCTGCGCCGCCGCCCGAATCGGAGCCGGCGATCGTCAGGATGTTGGGTATCGGGTGCGTCATGAGGGCAACGTGCCGGTTCGACGACCGGCGCCGGCGGACGAAAACGGAAAGTGTAGCGTCAGTGCCGCGATTCGCCGATCAGCGCAACCGAGTCGAACTGACGCTGGTTCGCCTGGTGGCGGCGCATCACGAGCCACATCGTCAGGCAGACGAACGTGCCGAACAGCACGATCACGACGCCGACCGGCACGTCGAGCCACACGAGCACCGCATACAGGCACAGCATCACGAGCACCGACAGGTTCTCGTTGAAGTTCTGCACCGCGATCGAATGGCCGGCCGACAGCAGCACGTGGCCGCGATGCTGCAGCAGCGCGTTCATCGGCACGACGAAGTAGCCGGACAGCGCGCCGACGCCGATCAGGAAGATGTAGGCGACGATCAGGTAGAACGGCAGGCGCAGATGGCCGAAGTGCACGGCCCAGTGCGACGGGAACAGGTCGCGCGTGTAGAACGCCATCAGCATCACCGCGATGCCCATGACGATGCCGACGGGCAGCACGGTCAGCGACTTCTTCAGCGGAATCCGGGCGGCGGCGGCGATCGCGCCGGCTGCGACGCCGACCGCGACCACAGCCTGCAGGATCGCGCCTTCGGACAGCGACATGTTGAGCGATACCTCGGCCCATTTCAGCACGATGAACTGCAGCGTCGCGCCGGCCCCCCAGAACAGCGTGGTGACCGCGAGCGAAATCTGGCCGAGCTTGTCGCGCCAGAGCACCATGAAGCAGTCGGCGAAATCGGTGAGCAGCTTGACCGGGCCGCGTTCCTGCTTCGGATAGCGGGCGCCCGTGTCGGGAATGCGCAGGTTGAACAGCGCGGCGACCACGTAGATCGCCATGATGATCGCCATCGCGGCTTCGGCGGGCGTGCCGATCCAGGCGGGCGTGTGCGCGATCACGTGCGACGCGATGTGCGGGCTGATCAGCGCGCCGCCGAGCACGGTGCCGAGGATGATCGAGCTGACGGTCGTGCCTTCGATCCAGCCGTTCGCGGCGACCAGCCGGTCGGCCGGCAGCAGTTCGGTGAGAATCCCGTACTTGGCGGGCGAGTAGGCCGCCGCGCCGAAACCGACGATCCCGTACGCAATCAGCGGGTGGGCGCCGAACAGCATGATCATGCAGCCGACCACCTTGATCGAGTTGGTGATGAACATCACGCGGCCCTTCGGGCGCGAATCCGCGAACGCACCGACATACGCCGCCAACACCACATACGACAACACGAAGAACAGCTTCAGCAGCGGTGTCATCCAGTTGGGGGCGTGGAGGTCTTTCAGCAGGGCGATGGCGGCGATGAGAAGCGCATTGTCGGCCAGCGACGAGAAAAACTGCGCGGCCATGATGGTGTAAAAACCTTTTTTCATCTGATGCGATGCTTTCGTCGCTGCGGCAGGGCCGCGTAGGCCGCCTGGTATGCGATCGGCTTATTCCGTTCGAAATGGGTTGTGCGCACGGCTTTATAACACGAAAATACGGCAATTCGGACTAGCAAGATTCCCCGATCGTTCCGCCAATTGTCGGCTTCGGTGCTCAAAAGGCGCGGTAAGCTGATGATTCGCAAGCGTCTTTACGTAAATTTCCCATGCCGCGCCCGATCTCCGCCACCATCCACACCGCCGCTCTGGCGAACAATCTCTCCGTCGTCCGCCGCTATGCCGGCCCGTCCAAGGTCTGGGCGGTCGTCAAGGCGAACGCATACGGCCACGGGCTCGCGCGCGTGTTCCCCGGCCTGCGCGGCACCGACGGGTTCGGGCTGCTCGACCTCGACGAAGCCGTCAAGCTGCGCGAGCTCGGCTGGGCCGGCCCGATCCTGCTGCTCGAAGGCTTCTTCCGCTCGACCGACATCGACGTGATCGACCGCTACAGCCTGACGACGACCGTCCACAACGACGAGCAGATGCGGATGCTGGAGACGGCGCGGCTGTCGAAGCCCGTCAACGTGCAGCTCAAGATGAACAGCGGGATGAACCGGCTCGGTTACGTGCCGGAGAAGTACCGTGCCGCGTGGGAGCGCGCCCGCGCGTGCCCGGGCATCGGCCAGATCACGTTGATGACCCATTTTTCGGACGCGGACAACGAGCGCGGCGTCGCCGAGCAGCTCGCGACGTTCGAGCGCGGTGCGGAAAACATCGCCGGCGCGCGCAGTCTCGCGAATTCGGCGGCCGTGCTGTGGCATCCGGACACGCACTTCGACTGGGTGCGGCCGGGGATCGTGCTGTACGGGGCGTCGCCGTCCGGGCTGTCGTCCGATATCGCCGACACGGGGTTGAAGCCCGCGATGACGCTCGCGTCCGAGCTGATCGCGGTGCAGACGATCGAGAAGGGCCAGGCGATCGGCTATGGCTCGACGTTCTCCGCGCAGGCGCGGATGCGGATCGGCGTCGTCGCGTGCGGCTACGCGGACGGCTATCCGCGCGTCGCGCCGGAAGGCACGCCGGTGATCGTCGACGGCATCCGCACGCGGATCGTCGGTCGCGTGTCGATGGACATGATCACCGTCGACCTGACGCCGTGCCCGCAGGCCGGCGTCGGCGCGCGCGTCGAGCTGTGGGGCAACGCGCTGCCGATCGACGACGTCGCGCGCCATTGCGGCACGATCGGCTACGAGCTGATGTGCGCGGTCGCCGCGCGCGTGCCGGTGCGAGCGGAATAAGGGCGTCGCGCGTGGCCAAACAGAAAACCGTTTACGTCTGCAGCGAGTGCGGCGGACAGACCCCCAAGTGGCAGGGCCAGTGCCCGTCGTGCCAGGCCTGGAACACTCTCGTCGAATCGGTCGCCGAATCGCCGGCGGCCCATCGTTTCCAGTCGCTCGCGAAGCGGGCGCCGGTGCAGCGTCTCGTCGACATCGAGGCCGCCGACGTACCGCGCTTCTCGACCGGCATCGGCGAATTCGACCGCGTGCTGGGCGGCGGGCTGGTCCCCGGCGGCGTCGTGCTGATCGGCGGCGATCCGGGCATCGGCAAGTCGACGCTGCTGCTGCAGTCGCTCGCGGATATCGCGAGCGAGCGGCGCGCGCTCTATATCAGCGGCGAGGAATCGGCCGCGCAGATCGCGTTGCGTGCGCAACGGCTCGCGCTGCTGGACGGCGGCGCGCCGGCGGCCGAACTGAAGCTGCTCGCCGAGATCCAGCTCGAGAAGATCCAGGCCGCGATCGATGCGGAGCGGCCGGACGTGGCCGTCATCGACTCGATCCAGACCGTCTATTCGGACGCGCTCACGTCGGCGCCCGGCTCGGTCGCGCAGGTGCGCGAATGCGCGGCGCAGCTCACGCGCATCGCGAAACAGTCGGGCACCGCGATCATCATGGTCGGGCACGTGACGAAAGAAGGCAACCTGGCCGGGCCGCGCGTGCTCGAGCACATCGTCGACACGGTGCTGTATTTCGAGGGCGACACGCATTCGTCGTTCCGGCTCGTGCGTGCGTTCAAGAACCGCTTCGGCGCAGTCAACGAGCTCGGTGTGTTCGCGATGACCGAGCGCGGGCTGCGCGGCGTAGCCAACCCGTCCGCGCTGTTCCTGTCGCAGCACGAACAGGTCGTGCCCGGTTCGTGCGTGCTCGTCACGCAGGAAGGCACGCGGCCGCTGCTCGTCGAAATCCAGGCGCTCGTCGATACGGCGCACGTGCCGAACCCGCGCCGGCTCGCGGTCGGCCTCGAGCAAAACCGGCTCGCGATGCTGCTCGCGGTGCTGCACCGGCACGCGGGCATCGCGTGCTTCGACCAGGACGTGTTCCTGAATGCGGTGGGCGGCGTGAAGATCACCGAACCGGCCGCCGACCTCGCGGTGCTGCTCGCGATTCACTCGTCGATGCGCAACAAGGCGCTGCCGAAAGGGCTGATCGTGTTCGGCGAGGTGGGGTTGGCAGGCGAGATCCGGCCGTCTCCGCGCGGGCAGGAACGACTGCGCGAAGCGGCGAAGCTCGGCTTCACGTCCGCGCTGATTCCGAAGGCGAATGCGCCGAAACAGGCGATCGAAGGGCTGAACGTGATGGCCGTCGAGCGGCTCGAGCAGGCGATCGACCGCGTGCGCGATCTCGAATGAGCGAGCCGGCGCGTGCGGGCCGGGCGTCGCCGGACGATCTGTCGCGTAATTCACTGTAAAGAATATGTAGGCTGCTGTAACCCGCCGGACATCGCTTTTCCCTATCCTTTGCCGGATTGTCGAACCGCGCAATGCGAAGGGAACCTATGTTGAAATCGTATGGGGAAGCGCCTGGCGGACGCCTTTACAACCTGCGCGGCTGCCGCGTGTCGGAGCCGATTCGCCAGCCGTGGGGCGGCGGATGCCGGATCGTCGAATGGATCGACGAAGAAGGGCGCCTGGCGCGCAAGGTCGTGTCCGAGGATGTGACGGAAGCGGAAGTCGTCGCGGCGATTCGCCGGCCGACCAAAGGGCGCCGATACCTGATGGGCGACGACGAGCAGATGCCGCGCGACACGCTGCCGCGCCGCTGAGCGGATCGCGCGGCGGGCCGACGCGGCAGTGACCGACGAGGCCGGGCCAGGTGCCCGGCTTCGTCGTTTTCGCGGCCGGGCCGTTTCGTCGGGCATGGACGCTCCGACGCACCGCGCCGCCGATGACGCGATCGTCGGCTGACGGCCCGGCGGCTGCGGTCAGCCGATCTGCTCGAGTTCTTCCTGCGCGGCGAGCCAGTCGGCCTCGATCGTCTCGAGCCGCGTGTTGACCTCGCCTAGCTTGCGGATCGCGTCGGTCAGTTCCGTCTTGCGCGCGGCCTCGTAGCTCGCCGGATCGGCGACGAACGCATCGAGGCGAGCCTTCTCCGCGTGCAGCGCTTCCATTTCCTTTTCGAGCTTCGTGATGCGGTTCTGCAGCGGCTTCTTCAACTGCGACAGCCGCTGGCGTTCCTCGGCCGCCTGGCGCTTCTGATCCTTGCGGTTGACGCCCGGATCGGCGCCCGCGGCGGCCGCGCTGTCGGCCTTTGCGGCCGCGCGCTGCTCGGCCGCATGCTGCAGCAGCCAGTCGCGGTAGTCGTCGAGGTCGCCGTCGAACGGCTGCAGCCGGTGCTTCGCGACCAGCATGAACTGGTCGGTCGTCGCGCGCAGCAGGTGACGGTCGTGCGACACGAGGATCAGCGTGCCTTCGAACTGCGCGAGCGCCATCGTCAGCGCGTGGCGCGTCTCGAGGTCGAGGTGGTTCGTCGGTTCGTCGAGCAGCAGCAGGTTCGGCTTCTGCCAGATGATCAGGGCCAGTGCGAGGCGCGCTTTTTCGCCGCCCGAGAACGGCCCGACCGGGCTGGTCGCCATGTCGCCCGAGAAATTGAAGCCGCCGAGGAAGTCGCGCAATTCCTGCTCGCGCGTGTCGGGCGCGAGCCGCGCCAGGTGCGCGAGCGGCGAATCGTCTTCGCGCAGCGTTTCGAGCTGGTGCTGCGCGAAATAGCCGATCGTCAGCCCCTTGCCGTCGCGCACGTGCCCCGACAGCGGCGCGAGCGTGCCGGCCAGTGTCTTGATCAGCGTCGACTTGCCCTGACCGTTAGCGCCCAACAGGCCGATGCGCTGGCCGTTCTGGATCGACAGTGCGACGCGCTCGACGATCGGGATGTCCGCTCCGTCGTCGGCGTGGTAGCCGCAACGGACGTCCTCCATCACCATCATCGGGTTCGGTGCGGCATCGGGCGTGCGGAATTCGAACGTGAACGGCGACGCGATGTGCGCGGGCGCGATCAGTTCCATCTTCTCGAGCGCCTTCATTCGGCTTTGCGCCTGCTTGGCCTTCGTCGCCTTGGCCTTGAAGCGGTCGACGAAGCTCTGCAGGTGCTCGATCGTCTTCTGCTGCTTTTCGTATGCGCTTTGCTGCAGCGCCAGTTGCTGCGCGCGCAGCACTTCGAACTGCGAGTAGTTGCCGCCGTAGCGCTTCACCTGGCGGTTTTCCAGATGCAGCGTGACGTTGCAGATCGAATCGAGGAATTCGCGGTCGTGCGAGATCACGACGAGCGTGCCGGGGTAGCGGTGCAACCAGTCTTCGAGCCACACGATCGCATCGAGGTCGAGGTGGTTCGTCGGTTCGTCGAGCAGCAGCAGGTCGGAGCGGCACATCAGCGCCTGCGCGAGGTTCAGCCGCATGCGCCAGCCGCCGGAGAAGCTCGCGACGGATTCGCGGGTTTGCGCGAGCGTGAAGCCGAGGCCGAGCAGCAGCGCTTCGGCGCGGGCCGGCGCGGTGTACCCGTCGGCATCGGCGAACGCCGCGTGCGCGTCGGCTTCGGCGGCGCCGTCATGCGCGGCCGAAGCGGCGGCGATGCGGGCCTCGATCTCGCGCAGCGCGGCATCGCCGTCGAGCGTGTAGTCGAGTGCCGAGCGGTCGACTGCGGGCGTTTCCTGCGACACGTGGGCGATCCGCCACGACGGCGGCATCGAGAAATCGCCTCCGTCGGAATGCAGCTCGCCGCGCAGGACGGAAAACAGCGTCGACTTGCCGGCGCCGTTCGCGCCGATCAGGCCGGCTTTCTCGCCGGGATTGAGCACGAACGAGGTCGACTCGAACAGCGGCTTGGTGCCGCGCGCAAGGCTGAACTGATTGAAACGGATCACGGCGGAAATGACTGGCCAAAACCGCTATTCTAGACCGCGCACCGGTCGTGCCGGGCATCGGCCGCTCGGCCGATGCCGCAACGGCGCAATTTCGCCTAGACTCCACGTCGATCCGGTTTCGTATAAGGAGTACCCGATGTCCACCCTGTATTCGTTCAGCGCAGAGACGCTCGCCGGTGCGCCGGTATCGCTCGATGCGTATCGCGGCAAGGTGCTGTTGATCGTCAATACCGCGAGCGAGTGCGGTTTCACGCCGCAGTACGCGGGTCTGCAGAAGCTGTACGACCAGTACGCGGCGCGCGGCTTCTTCGTGCTCGGCTTCCCGTGCAACCAGTTCGGCAAGCAGGAGCCGGGCGACGCCGCGCAGATCGGTGCGTTCTGCGAGCGCAACTACGGCGTCACGTTCCCGATGTTCGCGAAAATCGACGTGAAGGGCGACCATGCGCATCCGCTGTATCGCTACCTGACCGACGAGGCGCCCGGCATTCTCGGCCTCAAGGCGATCAAGTGGAATTTCACGAAATTCCTGATCGACCGCGAAGGGCGCATCGTCAAGCGCTACGCGCCGTCCACCAAGCCCGACGAAATCGCCGCGGACATCGACAAGCTGCTGTGACGGCGCAGCGCGGCGTGCGCCGCGCCGGTGCGGCTGGCGCGGGCGCGGCGCTCGTCAGGGCCGCTACAGGATCGGCGCGAACAGCCGCGCGACGTGCATCGCGATGCGCCGCCAAGCGGGCGACTGCCGGTATTCGTCCGCATCGACCTGGTACGCCAGCGCGAAGTCGGCATCGAGCATCGTCTCGACCTCGTCGGCGAACGCCGGGTCGACGGTCAGCACC
This sequence comes from Burkholderia sp. MSMB1078WGS, assembly GCF_001528895.1. NCBI lineage: Bacteria > Pseudomonadati > Pseudomonadota > Betaproteobacteria > Burkholderiales > Burkholderiaceae > Burkholderia > Burkholderia sp. MSMB1078WGS. The sequence continues at coordinate 22,369 of NZ_LPDI01000041.1, forward strand.
ATGACCTCGAAATTGAGGCGGAACGAGCGGTTGTCGAGATTCGCGCTGCCGATCGCCGCCGCGATGCGGTCGATCAGCACGACCTTCTGGTGCAGGAAGCCGGGCCGGTAGCGGAACACCTTCACGCCCGCATCGACGAGGTCGCGCGCGTAAAGCTTCGACGCTTCGAACACGACGTAGTGGTCGCGCCGGCTCGGGATCAGGATGCGTACGTCGACGCCGCGCATCACGGCGAGCTTCAGCGCGCACAGCACGGCTTCGTCAGGAACCAGGTACGGCGTGGTGATCCAGACCCGCTCGCGCGCGGCATTGATCGATTCGACGAAGAACAGCGAGCCGGTTTCCTGCTTGTCGGCCGGCCCCATCGGCACCGCGAGGCAATGCATGGCGTCGCCGGGCTGCGCGGGCGGCGGCAACGCGATGGGCGGCAGCTTCTGCGTCGCCCAGTGCCAGTCTTCGGCGAACACGTACTGGATGCTCGCCACCACGGGGCCGCGTATCTCGATGTGGGTGTCGCGCCATGGCGACAGGCGTGGCTTCGCGCCGAGATATTCGACGCCGACGTTGTGGCCGCCGACGAACGCGCGATTGCCGTCGACGACGACGATCTTGCGATGGTTGCGGAAGTTCAGCTGGAAGCGGTTGACGAATTTCCGGTTGGTCGCGAACGGATGGACCTCGACGCCGCCCCGGCGCAATGCGTCGACGTAGCCGTGCGGCAGGTCGAAGCTGCCGATGCTGTCGTACAGCAGGCAGCAGCGTACGCCGGCGGCCGCGCGCGCGAGCAGCGAGTCGCGCAGCATCCGGCCGAGCGCATCGTCGCGCACGATGAAGAACTGGACGAGCACGTAGTCGCGCGCGGCGTCGATCGCCGACAGGATGGCCGAGAACGTCGCGTCGCCGTTCACGAGCGTGCGCACCGAATTGCCGCCGAGGAACGGCATGCCGCCGAGCCGCGTGAGCGCGAGCACGGCGGCCTGGCCCAGCGCGTCGGCGGCCGGCCCGTCGGTCGCGTCGGCGGTGCGCCACGGCGCGCGCGGTGTGTGCGTGCGCAACATGTCCAGCTCGTGGCGCCGGGCGTCGACGTAGCCGGAGAATTTGCTGCGGCCGAGGAACAGGTACGGAACGAGCGTCAGGTACGGCATGGCCGTGAGCGAGACGGCCCATGCGATCGCGCCTTGCGACGTGCGCGTGTTCATGATTGCGTGGCACGCCGCGACGATCCCGAGCACGTGGATGGTCAGGATCAGGGTGCCGAGATGTAGCCAGTCGAGGGTCATGGGCGCGTCAAGGACTCCCGAAGGGGACTCCGGAGGAGATTCCGGAGGTCGTGCGGCCGGGTGGCCGCCTCCGCGCATCTTACCCAACCGTGCGGCGCAACGGTGCGCCGCACGGCGGGCGGTCCGGAAACGCTCAGGCCTTGCGCGGCAGGTCCGACGCCTGGATCAGGAACACGGCGTCGTCGCCCGCGCTGGTGGGCAGCCACGTGAGCTCGAGGCCGCCGAACGCCGCTTCGACGTGCTCGCGCTCGTTGCCGATCTCGACGACGAGCACGCCGTCGTCATGCAGCCAGCGGTGCGCTTCGGCGACGATGCGCCGCACGATGTCCATCCCGTCGTCGCCGCCGGCGAGCGCCATCTCCGGCTCGTGCCGGTATTCGGGCGGTAGCGCGGCCATCGACGCGGCGTTCACGTACGGCGGATTCGTCAGGATCACGTCGTAGCGCGAGTCGGGATCGGTGCGGAACGCGGGCAGCGGGGCGTAGAGGTCGCCGCGGTGCAGCCCGATGCGGTCTTCCAGACCGTAGTCGCGCACGTTGATCTCCGCGACTTCGAGCGCCTTGTCCGACAGGTCGACCGCGTCGATCTCGGCGTTCGGGAACGCGCTCGCCGCGAGGATCGCGAGGCAGCCGGAGCCGGTGCACAGTTCGAGCACCGCGCCGACCTGCTCGGGATCGGCGACGTACGGCTGCAGTCCGTCGTCGAGCAGCTCGCCGATGAACGAGCGCGGCACGATCACGCGTTCGTCGACGTAGAAACGGTGGCCGTGCATCCACGCTTCATGCGTGAGATAGGCGGCCGGCACGCGGTCGGTCGCGCGTCGTTCGATCACCGCGAGCACGGCCGCGATTTCGTCGGGCAGCAGGCGCGCGTCGAGGAACGGCTCGAGCGTGTCGAGCGGCAGGTCGAGCGTATGCAGCACGAGGTAGGCCGCTTCGTCGTACGCGTTGTCGGAGCCGTGGCCGAACGCGAGCTTCGCTTTCGAGAAGCGCGTGACCGCGTAGCGCAGCAGGTCGCGGATTGTGGCGAAAGGTGTCGTCATGCGAGGCTCCGTCAGGCGATCAGTTGTTCGAGCACGCGTCGGTACACGTTCTTCAGCGGGTCGACGAAGCGCACCTCGATATGCTCGTCGATCTTGTGGATGCTGCCGTTCGGCGGGCCGAACTCGATCACCTGCGGGCAGATGCGCGCGATGAAGCGGCCGTCCGACGTGCCGCCCGTCGTCGACAGCTCGGTCGTGATGCCGGTCTCGGCGCGGATCGCGTTTTCCAGCGCGCCCGACAGTTCGCCGCGCGGCGTGAGGAACGGCAGGCCGCTCACCGACCACTTCAGCGTGTATTCGAGGCCGTGCTTGTCGAGGATCGCGTGCACGCGGGCCTGCAGGCCCTCGACCGTGCTCGCGGTCGAGAAGCGGAAGTTGAACAGCAGGTCGGCGTGGCCGGGGATCACGTTGGTCGCGCCGGTGCCGGCATGCAGGTTCGACACCTGCCAGGTGGTCGGCGGGAAGTATTCGTTGCCTTCGTCCCACTGTTCGGCCGCGAGCTCGGCGAGTGCCGGCGCGAGCAGGTGGATCGGGTTCTTCGCGAGGTGCGGATATGCGATGTGGCCTTGCACGCCCTTGACGACGAGTTCGCCGGACATCGATCCGCGGCGGCCGTTCTTGACGACGTCGCCGAGCTCGGCGCTCGACGTCGGCTCGCCGACGATGCAGTAGTCGAGCCGCTCGCCGCGTGCCTGCAGCAGTTCGACGACCTTCACGGTGCCGTCGGTGGCCGGGCCTTCCTCGTCGCTCGTGATCAGGAACGCGATCGCGCCGCGGTGGCCGGGATGGGCCGCGACGAATTCCTCGGATGCGACGACGAACGCCGCGAGCGACGTCTTCATGTCGGCCGCGCCGCGGCCGTACAGCTTGCCGTCGCGATGGGCGGGGATGAACGGCGGCGAGGTCCACTGTTCGAGCGGGCCGGTCGGCACGACGTCGGTGTGGCCCGCGAATGCGAGCAGCTTGCCGTCGCGGCCGTCGGTGCCGCGCTTGACGGCCCACAGGTTGGTCACGCCGTGCGACGCGATGGTCTCGCATTCGAAGCCGAGCGCGGCGAGGCGCTCGGTCATGATCTGCTGGCAATGCTGGTCGTCGGGCGTCACGGACGCGCGGGCGATCAGTTGTTCGGTAAGGGCTAGGGTGGCGGACATGGTTCGGACCACTTTCGATAAAAAATGCCGGCGCGGTGGCCGGCAGCGACAGGGCGTCGGGCGGCGCCTGCAGGCGCCGCGCGGGCGGCCTTATGCGGCAAACAGCGCCGCGTATTGATCGGCCACGAAGCCGAGCGATTTCACGCGACCGTTGACGACGAGCACGGGGCGTTTGATGACCGACGGCTTGTGGATCATCAGCGCGACCGCGCCGGTCTTCGTTTCGGCGGCGGCCTTCATCGCGTCGTCCAGGCCGCGCCACGTGGTGCCGCGCTTGTTCACGAGCGCGTCGAGCGACACGTCCTTCAGCCAGTCTTCGATCAGCGGCGCGCTGACGCCGAGCTTCTTGAAATCGTGGAACTCGAATTCGACGCCGTGATCGTCGAGCCACACACGGGCCTTCTTCACGGTGTCGCAGTTCGGGATGCCGTAGACGACCACGGTGTGCGGCTTCGCCATCAGTCGCCTCGCAGCAGCTCGTTCAGGCCGACCTTCGCACGCGTCTTCGCGTCGACCTTCTTCACGATCACCGCGCAGTACAGGCTGTGCGAGCCGTCTTTCGACGGCAGGTTGCCTGCGACGACGACCGAGCCGGCCGGGATGCGGCCGTAGCTCACTTCGCCCGTCTCGCGGTCGTAGATCTTCGTGCTCTGGCCGAGATACACGCCCATCGAGATCACCGAGTTTTCCTCGACGATCACGCCTTCGACGACTTCCGAGCGCGCGCCGATGAAGCAGTTGTCTTCGATGATGACCGGGTTCGCCTGCAGCGGTTCGAGCACGCCGCCGATGCCGACGCCGCCCGACAGGTGCACGTTCTTGCCGATCTGCGCGCACGAACCGACCGTCGCCCACGTGTCGACCATCGTGCCTTCGTCGACGTAGGCGCCGATGTTGGTGTACGACGGCATCAGCACGACGTTCTTCGCGATGAACGAGCCGCGGCGCGCGATGGCCGGCGGGACGACGCGGAAGCCGCCCGCGGCGAAGTCTTCGGCCGTGTAGTTCGCGAACTTCGACGGCACCTTGTCGTAGAACTGCGAGTAACCGCCGGCCGGCATCGGCGCGTTGTCCTCCAGGCGGAACGACAGCAGCACGGCCTTCTTCAGCCACTGGTGCACGGTCCAGTTGCCGTCGATTTTCTCGGCGACGCGCAGTGCGCCGCGGTCGAGCTGCTCGATCGCGTGAGCGACGGCTTCGCGGACGTCGGCGGGCGCGGCCTTCGGCGACAGCTCGGCGCGGTTTTCCCAGGCGGTATCGATGATTTGCTGAAGTTGTTGCGACATGTTCGTTTTCGCAGGAGATGGATGGAATTGATCGGGATGGACGATTACCGCGCGAGAGCGCGGCAGAAATCGACGATGCGTTGCGCGCCCTCGACACATTCGGGGGTGCCCGCGACGAGCGCGATCCGGATGAAATCGCGGCCCGGGTTGGTGCCGTGCGCATCGCGCGCCAGGTACGAGCCGGGCAGAACCGTCACATTATAGTCGGCGTACAGGCGGCGGGCGAACTCGGTGTCCGACAGGCCGGTGCGCGACACGTCGGCCCACAGGTAGAACGCGGCGTCGGGCAGTTTCACGTCGATCACGTCGGCGAGCATCGGCGTGACCGTATCGAACTTCTGCACGTACATCGCGCGATTCTCGCGCACGTGCGCCTCGTCGTTCCACGCGGCGATGCTCGCGTGCTGCCAGACCGGCGACAGCGCGGCGCCGTGGTACGTGCGGTACAGCAGGAATTTCTTCAGCAGCGCGGCGTCGCCTGCGACGAAGCCCGAGCGCATGCCCGGCACGTTCGAGCGCTTCGACAGGCTCGACAGCATCACGAGCCGCTCGAAGCCGCGGCCGAGTCGGTGCGCGGCCTCGAGGCCGCCGAGCGGCGGCGCCGCTTCGTCGAAATAGATTTCCGAATAGCACTCGTCGGACGCGATCACGAAACCGTGGCGGTCCGACAGCGCGAACAGCTCGCGCCAGTCGTCGAGCGTCAGCACGGCGCCCGTCGGGTTGCCGGGCGAGCACACATACAGGAGCTGCGTACGCGCCCACACTTCGTCGGGCACGGCCGCATAGTCGCACGCGAAGTTGCGCGCCGGGTCGCTGTTCGCGAAATAGGGTTCGGCACCGGCCAGGAGGGCCGCGCCTTCGTAAATTTGATAGAAGGGATTCGGACAGAGTACGATCGCCTTCTCGCCGTGCGCGGACGGCCGTGCGTCGATCACGGTCTGCGCGAGCGAGAACAGCGCCTCGCGCGAGCCCGACACCGGCAGCACCTGCGTGGCCGGATCGATCGCCGGCAGCCCGTAGCGGCGCTCGAGCCAGTGCGCGATCGACGTGCGCAGCGCATCCGAGCCGGCCGTGGCCGGGTACGACGCGAGGCCGTCGAGCGCGGCCACCACGGCGTCGTGGATCAGTGCCGGCGTCGCGTGTTTGGGCTCGCCGATGCCGAAGCTGATCGGTTTGAGGTCGCCGGAAGGCGTCACGTCCTTGAACAGGGCGCGCAGCTTTTCGAAGGGATAGGGCTGAAGCGAGTCGAGTCGAGGGTTCACGGGCGAAGCGGCCATCGCGGCCGGTTGGAGCGAAAGAAGCGGCGGGCGCGCCGCGCGGCTGCGAACGGGCGCGGCGGGCGCGCGGGTCGCAGCGGACGATTATAACGTGACGAAATGCGGTCACGGCCTGCCGGCGCGGCGGCCGTGCCGGTCGAATAAAGGGTATCGAACCAAATGAACAACGCGGTACGCGGCAGCCTGCCGACGCTGGCCATCCTGATCGGCGCGTCGGTATGGGGCCTGATCTGGTATCCGCTGCGGATCCTCGCATCGCTCGGCGTGACGGGCACGCTCGCGAGCGCGCTGACGAGCCTCGTCGCGTTCCTGTTCGTGATCGTCGCGCGGCACCGCACGATCGCGACGCTGCGCTGGCACTGGGTGCTGCCGGGCATCGCGGTGACGGCCGGCGTGACGAACCTCGGGTTCGTATGGGGCACGATCCACGGCGAGGTGCTGCGCGTGATGCTGCTGTTCTACCTGACGCCGGCCTGGACCGCGATCTACGCGCACTTCCTGCTGCGCGAGCGGCTGACCTGGGCGGGCGCAGGGCTGGCCGCGCTGTCGATCGGCGGTGCGATGCTGATGCTGTGGTCGCCGGCGCTCGGCTTGCCGCTGCCGGCCAACCCGGCCGAATGGGCGGGCCTCGCGGCCGGGCTGAGCTTCGCGATGAGCAACGTGCTGGTGATCAAGGCGAGCCGCGAGCTGCCCGACATGCGCGCCGAAATGCGCACCGCGACGCTGTTCGGCGGCGCGGCCGTGTTCGGCGCGATCGCGTCGCTGTTCGAAGGGTTGCCGGCCGCGCCGGCGAGCGGTCAGTTGGGCGTCGCCGCGCTGATCGTCGCGGCGATCGGCGTGACGATGGCGTCGAACAACCTGCTCGTCCAGTACGGCCTCGCGCGCGTGCCGGCGAACCGTGCGTCGATCATCATGCTGTTCGAGATCGTGATCACCGCGCTGTCGGCGTGGGTGTTCGCGAACGAGCTGCCGAGCGCGCGCGAGTGGGCGGGCGGCATGTGCGTCGTGCTGGCGACGCTGCTGTCGAGCCGGGTCCATCGTGCCGCGCCGGCACCGGACAAACCCGGCGACGGTCGGGACGGCGCACGCGCGATGGTATGATGGAAGCCGTTTGCGGGGCCCAACGCTGGATGCGCGCGGCCCCGTTTTTGAATTCCGGGGCGCGTGGCGCGCAGGGGCTCTCCGGCCCCGCGCCGTGCGGCCCCGTCCGTTTCACACCTTCTTCACATCCGATACCGCCGTGCGTCTGAGCTCGATCAAACTCGCTGGCTTCAAATCCTTCGTCGATCCCACGCATTTCCAGGTTCCGGGCCAGCTCGTCGGCGTGGTCGGCCCGAACGGATGCGGCAAATCCAACATCATCGATGCCGTGCGCTGGGTGCTCGGTGAGTCGCGCGCGTCCGAGCTGCGCGGCGAATCGATGCAGGACGTGATCTTCAACGGTTCGACCGCCCGCAAGCCCGGCAGCCGGGCCAGCGTCGAACTGATCTTCGACAACTCCGACGGCCGCGCGGCCGGGCAGTGGGGCCAGTACGGCGAGATCGCCGTCAAGCGCGTGCTGACGCGCGACGGCACGTCGAGCTACTACATCAACAACCTGCCGGCGCGCCGCCGCGACATCCAGGACATCTTCCTCGGCACCGGCCTCGGGCCGCGTGCGTACGCGATCATCGGGCAGGGCATGATCGCGCGGATCATCGAGGCGAAGCCGGAAGAGCTGCGCGTGTTCCTCGAGGAAGCCGCGGGCGTGTCGAAGTACAAGGAACGCCGCCGCGAAACCGAGAACCGTCTGCACGACACGCGCGAGAACCTGACGCGCGTCGAGGACATCGTGCGCGAACTCGGCGCGAACCTCGAGAAGCTCGAGGCGCAGGCTGTGGTCGCGACCAAGTACAAGGAACTCGTCGCCGACGGCGAGGAGAAGCAGCGCCTGCTGTGGCTGCTGCGCAAGAATGAGGCCGCCGGCGAGCAGCAGAAGCAGCAGCGTGCGATCGAGCAGGCGCAGATCGACCTCGAAGCGCAGACGGCGAAGCTGCGCGAAGTCGAGGCGCAGCTCGAGACGCTGCGCGTCGCGCACTACTCGGCGAGCGACGCGATGCAGGGCGCGCAGGGCGCGCTCTACGAGGCGAACGCCGAGGTGAGCCGCCTCGAAGCCGAGATCAAGTTCATCGTCGAATCGCGCAATCGCGTGCAGGCGCAGATCGCCGCGCTGAACGCACAGCGCGAGCAGTGGCGCGCGCAGGCCGAGAAGTCGCAGGACGAGCTCGAGGAGGCCGAAGAGGCGCGCGCGATGGCTGACGAGAAGGCCGCGCTCGCCGAAGACAACGCGGCCGCGAAGCACGATGCGCTGCCGGCGCTCGAAGCGAAGTGGCGCGACGCGCAGGCGCAGCTCAACGACGAGCGCGCGCGGATCGCGCAGACCGAGCAGTCGCTGAAGCTCGAAGCCGCGCACCAGCGCAACGCCGACCAGCAGCTCCAGCAGCTTCAGCAGCGCCACGAGCGCCTGAAGGCGGAGGCGGGCGGGCTGGATGCGCCCGATGAAGCGCAGCTCGAGGAGTTGCGCATGCAGCTCGCCGAGCAGGAAGAGATCCTCGCGCAAGCGCAGGCACGTCTGAGCGATGCGCAGGAGGCGCTGCCGCGCCTCGACGGCGAGCGCCGTGCCGCGCAGGAGCGCGTGCAGGCCGAAAGCGCGCAGATCCACCAGCTCGAGGCGCGGCTCGCCGCACTCAAGCAACTGCAGGAGAACGTGCAGACCGAAGGCAAGATCCAGCCGTGGCTCGACAAGCACGAGCTCGGCGCGCTGCCGCGTCTGTGGAAGAAGCTGCACGTCGAGGCCGGCTGGGAAGCGGCGCTCGAGGCCGTGCTGCGCGAGCGTCTCGCCGCGCTCGAAGTATCGAATCTCGACTGGGTGAAGGCATTCGCGACCGATGCGCCGCCCGCGAAGCTCGCGTTCTACGCGCCGCCCGCGGCCGGCGAGCCGCCCGCCGCCATGGCCGGGCTGCGGCCGGTGCTGTCGCTCGTGCGCATCGACGACGCGGGCATCCGCGCGGTGCTGAACGACTGGCTCGGCAACGTCTATGTCGCCGACGACGTCGCGCAGGCGCTCGCGACGCGCACGCAGCTGCCGGCAGGCGGCGCGTTCGTCGTCAAGGCCGGCCATATCGTCACGCGCGTCGGCGTGCAGTTGTACGCCGCCGATTCGGAGCAGGCCGGGATGCTGGCCCGCCAGCAGGAAATCGAAAACCTGGCGCGCCAGGTGCGTGCGCAGGCGCTGCTCGCCGACGAGGCGCGCACGGCTGCCGTGCGTGCGGAAGCCGCGCACACCCAGGCCACGCAGGCGCTCGGCGACGTGCGCGCGCAGGCCGAACGCGCGACGCAGCGCGTGCATGCGCTGCAGATGGACGTGCTGAAGCTCGCACAGGCGCACGAACGCTATACGCAGCGCAGCACGCAGATCCGCGAGGAACTCGAGGAAATCGGCGCGCAGATCGAGGAGCAGCGTGCGCTGCGCGCGGAGTCGGAAGCGAATTTCGAGCGCTTCGACGGCGAGCTCGCGGAACTGCAGGCCCGCTTCGAGGACAATCAGCTCGCGTTCGAGTCGCTCGACGAATCGCTGACGCAGGCGCGTCAGGAAGCGCGCGACCTGGAGCGCGGCGCCAACGACGCGCGCTTCGCCGCACGCAACGCGGTGACGCGGATCGACGAACTCAAGCGCACGATCCAGGTGGCGCATGAGCAGAGCGAGCGCGTCGCCGCGTCGCTGGAAGACGCGCGCGCCGAACTCGAGACGATCAACGAGCAGACCGCGCACACCGGCCTGCAGGACGCGCTCGAGATTCGCGCGGTGAAGGAAGAGGCGCTGCAGGCCGCGCGGATCGAGCTCGACGACCTGACCGCGAAGCTGCGCGCGTCGGACGAGCAGCGGCTCGTCGCCGAGCGTTCGCTGCAGCCGCTGCGCGACCGCATCACCGAGCTGCAGCTGAAGGAGCAGGCCGCGCGCCTGTCCGTCGAGCAATTCGCCGAGCAGCTCGCGGCCGCCGAGGTCGACGAGGCCGCGCTGGCCGCGAAGCTGACGCCGGATCTGAAGCCGTCGTACCTGCAGGGCGAAGTCACGCGCCTGAACAACGCGATCAATGCGCTCGGCCCGGTCAACATGGCCGCGCTCGACGAGCTGAAGGCCGCGAGCGAGCGCAAGGTGTTCCTCGATGCGCAATCGGCCGACCTGATCGACGCGATCACGACGCTCGAGGATGCGATCCACAAGATCGACCAGGAAACCCGCACGCTGCTGCAGGGCACCTTCGACGAGGTCAACCGTCATTTCAGCGACCTGTTCCCGCGCCTGTTCGGTGGCGGCCAGGCGAAGCTGATCATGACGGGCGACGAAATTCTCGATGCCGGCGTGCAGGTGATGGCGCAGCCGCCCGGCAAGAAGAACGCGACGATTCACCTGCTGTCGGGCGGCGAGAAGGCGCTGACCGCGACCGCGCTGGTGTTCGCGATGTTCCAGTTGAACCCGGCACCGTTCTGTCTGCTCGACGAGGTCGACGCGCCGCTGGACGACGCGAACACCGAGCGTTTCGCGAATCTCGTGCGCGCGATGTCCGACAAGACGCAGTTCCTGTTCATCTCGCACAACAAGATCGCGATGGAAATGGCGCAGCAACTGATCGGCGTGACGATGCAGGAGCAGGGCGTGTCGCGGATCGTTGCGGTGGACATGGAAACCGCCGCGGGTTTTGCCCAGAATTGACGTTTGACGAAACCGGACCGCGTTCGCGCGGCGCATGGGCGCCCGTTCGCGGTCCCGACGAAAAAGAATTGCTGATGGAGCGTGCATGGACGAGTTGACACTCGGTTTGATCGGCGCGGGCGCCGTCGTGGTGGGCGGCGTCGTGGTCTACAACGCATGGCAGGGCGCGAAGGTGCGGCGCAGGATGCCGCGTCCGATGCCGGAGGAAGCGACCGAGGCGATGAACCGCCCGGAGCGCGACGAAGAGTTGCCGTTCATCGAGCCGGTGCGTCAGCCGGTGCGCCGCGAGCCCGCGGCACCGACCGCGACGGCGACTGCGGCCGACGCCGCGCGCGTCGAGCCGACGTTCGGCGGGGCCGCCGGCGGTGCGGCGCCGGCCGATATGCCGGCCGACCTGCAGGCCGAGGCGACGGGCGTCGACACGTCGTCCGAATCGACCGAACCGGCTGCCGGTGAAGAAGCCGTGCCCGCCGCCGCACGCGAAGCGGCGGCCGAATCGGCCGAGCCGACCGAACCGGTGATGCCGGCCGCGACGACGGTCTCGTCGGCGCCGCCCGCGATCGTCGACCGCCGGATCGACTGCATCGTACCGATCCGCCTCACCGGTCCGCTGCCGGGCGATAAGATCCTGCCGGCCGCGCAGCGGCTGCGCCGTGCGGGCAGCAAGCCCGTGCATATCGAAGGCAAGCCGGAAGGCGGCCAGTGGGAGCTGTTGCAGAACGGCGTGCGCTATGAAGAGCTGCGCGCGGCCGCGCAGCTCGCGAACCGCAGCGGCGCGCTGAACGAGCTCGAATTCTCCGAATTCGTGACGGGCGTCCAGCAGTTCGCCGACGCGATCGACGGCGCGCCGGAATTCCCGGACATGATGGAAACGGTCGCGATGGCGCGCGAGCTCGACGCGTTTGCCGCGCAATGCGATGCACAGCTGTCGATCAACGTGATGTCGGACGGCGCGCCGTGGTCCGCGAACTACGTGCAGGCGGTCGCTTCCCAGGACGGGCTGCTGCTGTCGCGCGACGGCACGCGCTTCGTGAAGCTCGACGCGAAGCAGAACCCGGTGTTCATGCTGCAGTTCGGCGATACGAACTTCCTGCGCGACGACCTGACGTACAAGGGCGGCAACATGATCACGCTGGTGCTCGACGTGCCGGTGGCCGAAGAGGACATCCTGCCGTTCCGGCTGATGTGCGATTACGCGAAATCGCTGTCCGAGCGGATCGGCGCACGCGTCGTCGACGATTCGCGCCGGCCGCTGCCGGAGTCGACGCTGCTCGCGATCGAGCAGCAACTGATGAAGCTGTACGCGAAGCTCGAGGAAGCCGGCATCCCGGCCGGTTCGCCGGTCACGCGGCGCCTCTTCAGCCAGTAACGCGACGGCGCGGACGGCGGTCGGCGGCGCCGTCGTTCGCCGCTGCGGCGCACACCGTTTCGTGTGCGCCGCAGCACGTCATCAGGCCCGCATTGCGCGCCCCGCCGCGGCGTCAAACTGAGATAATCGGGTATCCGATTTTTTCAGAACGAATCTGCCGCCAGCATGGCCCGAACCCAAGCCGAACCGCCAGCCAGCCAGCCCGACGCGCGCGCCGCGTGGCTGCGCGACCAACTCGAGCGGGCGAACTACGCCTATTACGTGCTCGACCAGCCGGATCTGCCGGACGCCGAATACGACCGGCTGTTCCGTGAGCTGCAGCAGCTCGAAACCGACCATCCCGAACTCGTGACGCCCGATTCGCCGACGCAGCGCGTCGGCGGCGAAGCGGCCGGCGGCTTCACGCCGGTCGTCCACGATGCGCCGATGCTGTCGCTGAACAACGGCTTCGCCGACGAGGACATCGTCGCGTTCGACAAGCGCGTCGCCGACGCGCTGGCCAAGACGACCGATCTCGCCGGCTCGGTGACGGACCCCGTCGAATACGCGTGCGAACTGAAGTTCGACGGCCTCGCGATTTCGCTGCGCTACGAGCGCGGCGTGTTCGTGCAGGCATCGACGCGCGGCGACGGGACGACGGGCGAGGACGTGACCGAGAACGTGCGCACGATCCGCTCGATTCCGCTGAAACTGAAGGGCAAGCACGTGCCGGCCGTGCTCGACGTGCGCGGCGAGGTGCTGATGTTCAAGCGCGATTTCGCACGCCTGAACGAACGTCAACGCGCGGCCGGGCAGCGCGAATTCGCGAACCCGCGCAACGCGGCGGCGGGCAGCCTGCGCCAGCTCGACCCGAAGATCACCGCGCAGCGTCCGCTGTCGTTCTTCGCATATGGGATCGGCGTGCTCGACGGCATGCCGATGCCCGACACGCACAGCGCGCTGCTCGACTGGTACGAGGCGTTCGGCCTGCCGGTGAACCGCGAGCGCGCGGTCGTGCACGGCGCCGACGGCCTGCTCGGGTTCTTCCGCAAGGTCGGCGAGAAGCGCGATGCGCTGCCGTACGACATCGACGGCGTCGTCTACAAGGTCAACCGGCGCGACGAGCAGGAGCGGCTCGGCTTCGTGTCGCGTGCGCCGCGCTTCGCGCTCGCACACAAGTTTCCTGCGCAGGAAGCGCTGACGAAGCTCGTCGCGATCGACGTGCAGGTCGGCCGTACCGGCGCGATCACGCCGGTCGCGCGTCTCGAGCCGGTGTTCGTCGGCGGCGCGACCGTGACCAACGCGACGCTGCACAACGAGGACGAAGTGCGCCGCAAGGACATCCGGATCGGCGACACTGTGATCGTGCGCCGCGCGGGCGACGTGATTCCGGAAGTCGTCGGCGCGCTGCTCGACCGGCGCCCGGCGGATGCGGCCGAATTCGTGATGCCGACCGAATGCCCGGTGTGCGGCTCGAAGATCGAGCGCCTGCCGGACGAGGCGATCGCGCGCTGCACGGGCGGGCTGTTCTGCCCGGCGCAGCGCAAGCAGGCGCTGTGGCATTTCGCGCAGCGCCGCGCGCTCGATATCGACGGCCTCGGCGAGAAGATCATCGACCAGCTCGTCGAGCTGAATCTGGTACGTACGCCGGCAGACCTGTTCAATCTCGGCTTCGCGACGCTGGCCGAACTCGACCGGTTCGCGGAGAAGTCCGCGCAGAATCTGCTCGACTCGCTCGAGAAGGCGAAGCATACGACGCTCGCGCGCTTCATCTACGGGCTCGGCATCCGCCATGTCGGCGAATCGACCGCGAAGGATCTCGCGAAGCATTTCGGCTCGCTGACGCCGATCATGGACGCCTCGATCGAGGAACTGCTCGAAGTCAACGACGTCGGGCCGATCGTCGCCGAGTCGCTCCACCAGTTCTTCGCGGAGGAGCACAACCGGACCGTGATCGAGCAGTTGCGCGCACCGGGCAAGGTCACGTGGCCGGAAGGGCCGCCCGCGCCGAAGGCGCCGCAGGGCGTGCTCGCCGGCAAGACCGTCGTGCTGACGGGCACGCTGCCGAATCTCACGCGCGATGCGGCGAAGGAGATGCTCGAAGCGGCGGGCGCCAAGGTGGCCGGTTCGGTATCGAAGAAGACGGACTACGTGGTCGCGGGCGCCGAAGCCGGCAGCAAGCTCGCGAAAGCCGAGGAACTCGGCATCCCCGTGCTGGACGAAGACGGTCTGCACCAACTCCTGGAGGGCAATACGCCATGATTCGCGAGATCCTGAAGATGGGCGATCCGCGCCTGCTCGAAATCGCCCAGCCGGTCGAGCGGTTCGATACGGCCGAGCTGCACGAGATCGTCGCGGACATGTTCGAGACGATGCACCATGCGAACGGCGCCGGGCTGGCCGCGCCGCAGATCGGCATCGGGCTGCAGATCATCATCTTCGGCTTCGGCAACAACAACCGCTACCCGGATGCGCCGCCGGTGCCCGAGACCGTGCTGATCAACCCGAAGATCGAGTACATGCCGCCGGACATGGAAGAGGGCTGGGAAGGCTGCCTGTCGGTGCCGGGCATGCGCGGCGTCGTCAGTCGCTACGCGAAGGTGCGCTACAGCGGCTTCGACCAGTTCGGCGAGAAGATCGATCGTGTCGCCGAGGGGTTCCACGCGCGCGTGGTCCAGCACGAATACGATCACCTGATCGGCAAGCTGTATCCGATGCGGATTACCGACTTCACGCGCTTCGGCTTTACCGAGGTGTTGTTCCCGGGGCTCGATCCGGCCGACGACGACTGATCGGCCGTGCTCCCGCGGAAAAGAAAAAACCCGCTTGCGCGGGTTTTTTTCATGGCGGGCGCACGTTACGTGCGCGAGCTTAGAACGTCTCGTCGGCGGACAGGTAGCGCCATTGGCCTTGCGGCAGTGCGCCGAGCATCACGCGGCCCATCCGCACACGCTTCAGGCCGATCACGTCGAGGCCGACCAGTTCGCACATGCGGCGAATCTGGCGCTTCTTGCCTTCGCGCAGCACGAACCGCAACTGCTCGCCGTTCTGCCAGCTCACCAGCGCGGGCTTCAGCGCCACGCCGTCGAGCTCGAGGCCGTGGCGCAGCTTCGCGAGCGATTCCGCGGGGAAGTGCTGGTCGATGTCGATCAGTCGTTCGCCGAAGCGCACGCGCACCAGGTATTCCTTGTCGATGTCCGACTGCTCGCCGATCAGCTGCTTCGCGATCACGCCGTTCTGCGTCAGCACGAGCAGGCCGGTGGAGTCGATGTCGAGACGGCCGGCCGGTGCGAGCGCATGCAGGTGCTGCGGCGAGAACCGCACCGGCGAATGATCGCCGCTCCAGCGGTTCGCGCGCGTGATCAGCACGGCGGCCGGCTCGTAGCCGTCTTCCGCCTGGCCCGACACGTAGCCGACCGGCTTGTGCAGCAGGATCGTCACTTGCGCGGCCTGTGCCGCGCTCGCGCGCTCGTCGATCTCGATCTTCTGGTCGGCGCGCACCTTGGTGCCGAGCGTGTCGATGCGTTCGCCGTCGACGAGCACCCAGCCCTTTTCGATCCATTCGTCGGCTTCGCGGCGCGAGCACATGCCGAGTTCGGACATCCGCTTCGACAGGCGCATCAAGCCCGTTTCGTCGCCGTAGCCGACGTCGGCCGCCGCGCGCTTGACGGGTTGCGCGGTCTTCACCGCGCCGAACGAACGGCGCTCGCCGTCGCGCGCGGGGCGGGTCGGGCGGTCGCCGAAGCTGCGCTTCGCGCCTTCGCCGGCTGTCTTGTCGCGATAGGACGGACGCTTGCTGTCGTCAGTACCTGCTGTGCGACGGGGACGCGCATCGTCGTCGCTGCGGCGCGGCGGGCGATCGGACGACGTGCGGCGATCGCCATAGCTGCGCTTCGTGCCTTCGCCGGCTGTCTTGTCGCGATAGGACGGGCGCTTGCCTTCGTCGGCACCCGCACGACGCGGCCGTGCATCGTCGTCGCTGCGGCGCGGCGGGCGATCGGACGACGTGCGGCGATCACCGAAGCTGCGCTTCGCGCCTTCGCCGGCTGCGTTGTCGCGATAGGACGGGCGCTTGCCTTCGTCGGCACCCGCACGACGCGGCCGTGCAGCGTCGTCGCTGCGGCGCGGCGGGCGATCGGACGACGTGCGACGGTCGCCGAAGCCGCGCTTCGCGCCTTCGCCGGCTGCGTTGTCGCGGTAGGACGGACGCTTGCCTTCGTCGGCAGCACGACGCGGGCGCGCATCGTCGTCGCTGCGGCGCGGTGGGCGATCCGACGATGTGCGACGGTCGCCGAAGCTGCGCTTCGCGCCTTCGCCGGTCGCGTTGTCGCGATACGGGGCGCGCGGGCCGCGTTCGGCACCGCCGTCACGCGGCGCACGCTGGGCCGGTGCGCGATCCGCACCCGCGCGCTCGACGCCTGCGGCGCCGCGCGGCTTGAACGGGCGTTCGCCGGCGGCTGCCGCAGACGCCTTCTTCGGGCGGGCCGGCTTGTCTGCGGCGGGCGGCGCAGCGGGGCGCACCGCCTTGCGGGCGACGAGGCTGCCGGAGCGGACAGGGGCGCGAGTCGGCGACGCCGGCTTCGGATTCTTGACGGTTAATTTGGTGCGCATAAACGCTGGGATTCATTCAGACTGCGATCGCGCGCAGCAATTCGGTTTCGAGCTGGATCTGCAGGCGATTGTCGGACAGGCCGGCGCCCGCGAGCAGGAAGATGTCTTCGACGCGCTCGCCGAGCGTATTGATCCGCGCCGCATGGACGCCGATCCGATGTTCGGCGAGTACGCGCGCGATCGAATAGAGAAGGCCCGGCCGGTCGTTGGCCGACACGGACAGGATGTAGTACTGACCGCGCTCGTCGGCCCGCAGGTCGACGCGCGGCGTGATCGGAAACGTCCGGGACAGCCTCGACAGGCGGCCCTTCGACGGCTCCGGCAGCGGTGCGGTTTCGGCGAGCCTCGTCGCGAGCTGCTGTTCGACGAGATTGGCGATGTCGCGGTAGCGCACGTCGCGTTCGGTCTGCGTGACGATGAAGTTGTCGAGCGCATAGCCGTGCCGCGTCGTGCTGACGCGCGCATCGAGCACCGACAGCCCGTTGCGGTCGAAATACGCGCAAATGCCCGCGAACAGGTCGGGGCGGTCCTTCACGTACACGAGCACCTGCAGCGCGTCGCCGATCGGCGACGGCCGCGCGCGGACGATCGCGGTTTCGGCGTTCACATGCCGGTACAGCACGCGCGTCTGCCATGCGATGTCGGCCGCGTCGTGACGCAGGAAGAAGCCGACGTCGAGCTGATCCCACAATGCGCGGTGCGCATCGTCGGGCACGGTTTCCAGGCGCAGCAGCGCGAGCGCCTGCTCCTGCCGCGACTTCAGCTCCGAATGCGCGTCGGGGTTCGCGCCGCCGAGTACCGCGAGCGTGATGCGGTAGAGATCCTCGAGCAGCTTGCCCTTCCACGTGTTCCACACCTTCGGGCTCGTGCCGCGGATATCGGCGACGGTCAGCAGGTAGAGCGCGGTGAGATACCGTTCGTTGCCGACGACCTCGGCGAAGCGCTTGATGACGTCGGGGTCGCTCGTGTCCTGCTTTTGCGCGACCTGGCTCATCGTCAGGTGATGCTGGACGAGCCACACGATCAGCGCGGCATCGTCGCCGGCGATGCCGTGCTCGCGGCAGAAGCGCCGCGCGTCGGCCATGCCGAGCGTCGAGTGATCGCCGCCGCGGCCCTTCGCGATGTCGTGGAACAGCGCCGCGACATACAGCACCCACGGGCGCTCGAAGTTGCCGATCAACTGGCTGCAGAACGGATATTCGTGCGCATGCTCGGCCACCGCGAAGCGGCGGATGTTGCGCAGCACCATCAGGATGTGCTGGTCGACCGTGTACACGTGGTACAGGTCGTGCTGCATCTGCCCGACGATGCGGCGGAAATTCAGCAGGTAGCGGCCGAGCACGCTCGTCTGGTTCATCAGCCGGAACGCGTGCGTGATCCCTTCGGGTTGCTGCAGGATCCGCATGAACGTGTCGCGGTTCCGCGGATCGCGACGCCACGCGTTGTTCATGATTTCGCGCGAGTTGTACAGCGCACGCAGCGTGCGGGCGGACAGGCCCTTCACGCCGCGCGTCGTTTCGTACAGCAGGAACGCTTCGAGGATCGCATCGGGATGGCGTTCGAACACGCCGTCGTCGACGATCTCGAGCATCCCCTGTTTCTCGACGAAGCGATCGGCCGACAGCACGCGCGTGATGCCGCTCGTCGCGGGAAAGAGCTGCGCCTCGATGTTCTGGATCAGGATCGTCGCGAGCTGCGTGACCGCTTTCGCGGACCAGTAATAGCGGCGCATCAGCTGCTCGCTCGCGCGCTTGGCCTGCGTCGGCTGGTAGCCGAAGCTTTCGGCGGCTTGCGTCTGCAGGTCGAACACGAGCATGTCCTGACGGCGCCCGGCGATCACGTGCAGCCGCGCGCGCAGCGTCTTCAGGAAGCCTTCGTTGCGGCGCAGCTCGCGCGCTTCGCGGTCGGTGATGAGGCCGCGCGTGTCGAGCTCGCGCCAGCTGCTGCCGAAGCCGGCCGCGCGCGCGATCCACAGGATGGTCTGCAGGTCGCGCAGCCCGCCGGGGCTTTCCTTCACGTTCGGTTCGAGGCTGTACGGCGTGTCCTGGAACTTCGCGTGGCGCTGACGCATCTCGAGCACCTTCGCGGTGAAGAACGCGCGAGCGTCGAGCGCTTCGTGATAGCGCACGGTGAAGCGCTCGAACAGCGCGGTGCTGCCGACGATGCGGCGCGCTTCCAGCAGCGAGGTCTGCACCGTGACGTCCTGCGACGCCTCCTCGATGCACTGCGCGACCGTCCGTACGCTGCTGCCGATCTCGAGGCCGAGATCCCACGCCATCCCGATGAAGCGCTCGATGCGCGCGTCGAGCGCCGGGTCGTGCGCATCGGGCAGCAGCACGAGGATGTCGACGTCGGAATAGGGTGCGAGCTCGCCGCGCCCGTAGCCGCCGACGGCGACGAGCGCGAGCGTCGCGGGCAGCGCGCATTCGTCCCACACGCGCTTCAATGCGTCGTCGGTGAGTTTCGACAGCGCGTGCATCAGTGACGCGACGTTCGCCGCGCGGCGAAAGCGCTCGAGCATCTCCGTCTTGGCGGCCTTGAATTCGGCGCGCCGCGACAGCGCTTCGGGCGAGGGGGCAGCGTGAGCGCTCATGGGCGGCCGTTCGGGTGCGGGAGTGGGGCGGGTGCGACGGCGCTCAGACGGCGGCGGCCGGTTGCGCGAACACGGGGCGTGCCGGCGTGCCGGCCGACACGGTCAGCACTTCGTAGCCGGTGTCGGTGACGAGCACCGTGTGCTCCCACTGCGCGGACAGGCTGCGGTCGCGCGTCTTGACCGTCCACTGGTCGGGCATCGTGCGGATGTCGCGCTTGCCGGCGTTGATCATCGGCTCGATCGTGAAGATCATCCCGGCCTTCAGCTCGATGCCGGTGCCCGGGCGGCCGTAGTGGACGACCTGCGGATCCTCGTGGAACACCGTGCCGATGCCGTGGCCGCAGTATTCGCGCACGACGCTGTAGCCCTGCGCTTCCGCGTGCTTCTGGATCGCGTAGCCGATGTCGCCGAGGTGCGCGCCGGGCTTGACCTGGTCGATGCCCAGCCACATGCATTCGTAGGTGGTCTGCACGAGGCGCTTCGCGAGGATCGAACCCTCGCCGACGATGAACATCCGGCTGGTGTCGCCGAAATAGCCGTTCTTGATCACGGTGATGTCGATGTTCAGCGCGTCGCCGTTCTTCAGTACCTTCTCGCCCGGAATGCCGTGGCAGATCACGTCGTTGACCGAGATGCAGGTAGCTTTCGGGTACGGCGGGTAGCCGGGCGGCTGGTAATTCAGCGGTGCGGGGATCGTGCCCTGTTCATTGAGCATGAATTCGTGACAGAGCCGGTCGAGCTCGGCGGTCGTGATGCCCGCGACGACGTGCGGCGTGATGAAGTCGAGCACTTCGCTCGCGAGACGGCAGGCAACGCGCATCTCCGCGATATCGTGTTCGTTTTTGAGCGTAATAGCCATCGAGGTATGCCTGGAATGCGGTGAATTGACGGATTATCGCACCTTATGGCGGGCCTCGCAGCCCCTGCCGGCCGCGCGGATGCGGGTTTTCGCGGATTGTCCGGCCCACTGCCGCGCGGCAAGCGAAAGTGCCGCGCGACTTGAGAGCCGACAAATCCGCGTGCTATACTCTTTGGCTAAGTCGATATCCAAATGCCGAGCTTTCCCCATTTTGGGGCGGTATCGCGGTGAAAGACTTGCGGCACGGGCATTTTGCACGTGCCGAATCGCAAGCCGGCGCAACCAGGGTGCCGGCCGCGCGAAGTCCGCGCCCTTCGGGCGGGTTCGCGCGGCGGTACGGCAGCCGGCTTAAGACCCAACCCTCGTGGAGAATTTACATGGCAGTTACGATGCGCCAAATGCTGGAAGCGGGTGTCCACTTCGGTCACCAGACGCGCTTCTGGAACCCGAAGATGGCTCCGTTCATTTTCGGTCACCGCAACAAGATTCACATCATCAACCTCGAAAAGACGCTGCCGATGTTCACGGACGCACAGAAGTACGTGCGCCAACTGGCAGCGAACCGCGGCACGATCCTGTTCGTCGGCACGAAGCGCCAGTCGCGTGACACGATCGCCCAGGAAGCGCAACGTGCGGGCATGCCGTACGTCAACGCACGCTGGCTCGGCGGCATGATGACCAACTTCAAGACGCTGAAGGTGTCGATCAAGCGCCTGAAGGACATGGAAGCGGCCGTCGAAGCGGGCGAAACCGAGAAGATGAGCAAGAAGGAAGCGCTGCTGTTCGAGCGTGAAATCGCCAAGCTGCAGAAGTCGATTGGCGGCGTGAAGGACATGGGCGGCATTCCGGACGCGATCTTCGTCATCGACGTCGGCTACCACAAGATCGCCGTCACGGAAGCGAACAAGCTGGGCGTGCCGGTCATCGCCGTGGTCGACACGAACCACTCGCCGGAAGGTGTGGACTACGTGATCCCGGGTAACGACGACTCGAGCAAGGCAGTCGCGCTGTACGCTCAAGGCGTGGCCGATGCGATCCTGGAAGGCCGTGCGAATGCGGTCAACGAAGTGGTCCAGGCAGCGCGCGGCGACGACGAGTACGTCGAGGAAAACGCGTAACTGGCCCCGAGCCGGCGCAAAAAGGGGGCTCTCAACAGGCCCCCTTTTTTTAAGCTTGTGCGCCGGACCTGATCGCGCCGAATCGGCGCGGGTCCGGAAACGAATCCCGGCCGTTCGCATCCAAGCGGGCGGCGTTGTGAATACAGACTCAAGGAGCGAATGATGGCGGCAATTACCGCAAGCATGGTGGCAGAACTGCGCGCAAAGACCGACGCACCGATGATGGAGTGCAAGAAGGCGCTGACGGAAGCCGACGGCGATCTGGCCAAGGCTGAAGAGCTGCTGCGCGTCAAGCTCGGCAACAAGGCGAGCAAGGCCGCATCGCGCGTGACGGCCGAAGGCGTCGTCGCATCGTTCGTCGGCGGCAACGCGGGCGCGCTGGTCGAACTGAACTGCGAAACCGACTTCGTCGCGAAGAACGACGACTTCCTCGCATTCTCGAAGACGGTCGCGGAACTCGTCGCGACGAAGAACCCGGCCGACGTGGCAGCACTGTCGGCGCTGCCGCTCGACGGCAAGACGGTCGACGAAGTGCGTCTGGCGCTGGTCGGCAAGATCGGCGAGAACATCTCGATCCGCCGTTTCGTCCGTTTCGAAACCGCGAACAAGATCGCCACGTACCTGCACGGCGCGCGTATCGGCGTGATCGTCGAGTACACGGGCGCGGAAGAGCAGGTCGGCAAGGACGTCGCGATGCACATCGCCGCGATGAAGCCGGTCGCGCTGTCGTCGGCCGACGTGCCGGCGGAACTGATCGAGACGGAGCGCCGCGTGGCCGAGCAGAAGGCTGCCGAATCGGGCAAGCCGGCCGAAATCGTCGCGAAGATGGTCGATGGCAGCGTCCAGAAGTACCTGAAGGAAGTGTCGCTGCTGAACCAGACGTTCGTGAAGAACGACAAGCAGACGATCGAGCAGATGCTGAAGGCCGCGAATGCCGCAGTGCAGAAGTTCGCGCTGTTCGTCGTCGGCGAAGGCATCGAGAAGCGCCAGGACGACTTCGCCGCCGAAGTGGCCGCGCAAGTCGCAGCAGCAAAGCAGCAGTAAGCAGTCAGGCAGTATCCGCGGCGGGCGTCCGCTCCGCCGCGGCCGGCGGCGCCGCCGGCCGGCCGGGAACCCCGGTCCGGTCGTCGGCGCTTGCCCGAATCAGTATTTCGCCCCTACAGTTCGTGGTTGTCATCCTCTCGTCGCTCGGAAGCCCCTATGTCCAATGCCTATAAACGCGTCCTCCTCAAACTCTCCGGCGAAGCGCTGATGGGCGACGATGCCTTCGGCATCAATCGCGCGACGATCGAACGGATGGTGGCCGATATCGCGGAAGTCGTGCGTCTCGGTACGCAGCTCGCGGTCGTGATCGGTGGCGGTAATATTTTCCGCGGCGTCGCGGGCGGCGCGGCCGGCATGGACCGCGCGACGGCCGACTACATGGGGATGCTCGCGACGATGATGAATGCGCTGGCGCTGCAGGACGCGATGCGCCACGCCGGCATCGAGGCGCGCGTACAGTCCGCGCTGCGCATGGACCAGGTCGTCGAGCCGTACATCCGGCCCCGCGCGATCCGTCAGCTCGAGGAAGGCCGCGTCGTGATCTTCGCGGCCGGCACCGGCAACCCGTTCTTCACGACCGATACCGCCGCCGCGCTGCGCGGCTCGGAAGTGGGTGCCGAAGTCGTGCTGAAGGCGACCAAGGTCGATGGCGTATATTCTGCCGATCCGAAGAAGGACCCGTCGGCCACGCGCTATACGACGATCAGCTTCGACGAGGCGATCAGCCGCAACCTGCAGGTGATGGACGCGACGGCGTTTGCGCTGTGCCGCGACCAGAAGCTGCCGATTCGCGTGTTTTCGATCAACAAGCCGGGTGCACTCAAGCGCATCGTGCTGGGCGAGGACGAAGGTACGCTCGTCCACGTGTAAACTCCCGCGGATGCGGGCGATCGGCGCGGGTTGCCGGCCGCGGCGCGACACGCGCCGGGCGGGGCTCGCGTTCTTTTGAAGGTTTGAAGGTTCGGAGGTTGAAATGAGTGTCGCTGATGTCAAGAAGGGCGTCGAGCAAAAGATGCAGCGCTCGATCGAAGCGTTCAAGAACGATCTGGCCAAGATCCGTACGGGTCGTGCACACACCGGCCTGCTCGATCACGTGCAGGTCGACTACTACGGCTCGATGGTGCCGATCTCGCAGGTCGCGAACCTGACGCTCGTCGATGCACGCACGATCGGCGTGCAGCCGTGGGAAAAGAACATGGTCGCGAAGGTCGAGAAGGCCATCCGCGAAGCCGATCTGGGCCTGAATCCGGCGACGGCCGGCGACCTGATCCGCGTGCCGATGCCCGCGCTGACGGAAGAGCGCCGCCGCGAGCTGACCAAGGTCGTGAAGAGCGAAGGCGAAACGGCCAAGGTCGCGATCCGCAACCTGCGCCGCGACGCGAACGAAGCGCTGAAGAAGCTCGTGAAGGACAAGGAAATCTCGGAAGACGACGAGCGCCGCGCGAGCGACGACGTGCAGAAGCTGACCGACAAGCACGTTGCCGAAGTCGACAAGCTCGTGCAGACCAAGGAAGCCGAGATCATGACGGTCTGACGACCGTCCTCGCGCGCCGCCTTCTTCCCGCCTTACTGTCTCAACGGCCATGACCTATACCAGCTCTACCGTTCGCGTGCCTGACGTCGGTGTCGTGCCGCGTCACATCGCGATCATCATGGACGGCAACGGCCGTTGGGCGACCGAACGCCGCTTGCCGCGCGTCGCGGGGCATACCCGCGGCGTCGATGCCGTGCGGGCGGTGGTCGAAGGCTGCGCGCGCGCCGGCGTCGAATACCTGACGCTGTTCGCGTTCAGTTCGGAAAACTGGCGCCGGCCGAACGACGAAGTGTCGTTCCTGATGCGGCTGTTCATCACCGCGCTCGAGCGCGAAGTGGGCAAGCTGCATGCGAACGGGATCCGCCTGCGGGTCGTCGGCGATCTCGAGCGTTTCGAGCCGCGCATCCGCGAACTGATTCGCCGCGCCGAAACCAAGACGGCGCGCAATACCCGTCTGACGCTCACCATCGCGGCCAACTACGGCGGCCGGTGGGACATCCTGCAGGCGACGAAGAAACTCGTCGAGCAGGCCGTGCGCGAAGGTCGCGAGGTCGAAGTGACCGAGGACGCATTCGCGCCGCACCTGGCAATGGCTTACGCGCCGGAGCCCGATCTCTTCATCCGCACCGGCGGCGAGCAGCGCGTCAGCAACTTCCTGCTGTGGCAGCTCGCGTACGCCGAATTCTATTTCACCGACAAGTACTGGCCGGATTTCGACGGCGCGGCACTGGCCGACGCGATGGCGTCGTATACCGAGCGCGAGCGCCGTTTCGGGCGCACGAGTGCGCAGCTCGAACCGCAATCGCAGAACGCCGACTCCCTTTCATGCTGAAAACCCGTGTGATCACGGCGATCGTGATGCTGGCGGTGCTGCTGCCGGTGACGCTGTTCGCGCCGCTCGACGGGTTCGGCGCGCTGATCGGCGTCGTGCTCGTGTTCGCCGCGTGGGAGTGGGCGCGCCTGCTGAAACTCGGCGGCGCCGGCCCCGTCGTCTACGCCGTCGTCGCGGCGCTCGCGCTCGCGGCCACCGCGCCGCTCGGCGTCGATGCGGCTTCGTCCCGTCCCCTTTTCATGGCGGCCGGCGTGTTCTGGCTGCTGGTCGGCCCGTTCGCGCTGCGACGCAAGCCCGAACTCGCGGGCGGCGTCTGGCGGCCGTTCCTGCTCGCCGCCGGCCTCGTCGTATTCGCCGCCTGCTGGCACGCGCTCGTTGCAGCTCGCGCGCAGGGCGTGCCGTTCGTGCTGTCGCTGCTTCTGGTCGTCTGGCTGGCCGATATCGGCGCATACTTCGCAGGCAAGGCCTTCGGAAAGCGTAAACTGGCCGTCACGATCAGCCCCGGCAAGAGCTGGGAAGGTGCGATCGGCGGCTGGTTCGCGGTCATGGCCATCGCCGGTGTCGCGATGGCCGTGCACGCATTCGAGCCGACCCTGTTTTCTGCATTCGCCGCGCGCTACGGAATGCCCGGCGCGTGGGCCGCGCTGACGCTGCTGGTCGCGTACAGCGTGATCGGCGACCTGTTCGAGTCGCTGCTGAAGCGGCAGGCGGGCGTGAAGGATTCGAGCGGACTGCTGCCGGGCCACGGCGGCGTGCTCGATCGTGTCGACGCGCTGCTGCCGGTGCTGCCGCTCGCGATGCTGCTGCTTGGTTAAACCATTATTTCTGTTATGCAAAAACGTCTGACATTGCTCGGTTCCACGGGCTCGATCGGAGACAGCACGCTCGATGTGGTCGCGCGCCATCCCGAGCGCTTCTCGGTCTACGCGCTGACCGCGCACCGCAACGGCGACAAGCTCGTCGAGCAGTGTCTGCGCTTCGCGCCTGAAGTGGCGGTGGTCGGCGATGCCGCGACGGCCGCGCACGTCGACGCGAAACTGCGCGCGGCGGGCAGCAAGACGATCGTGCTGCACGGGCCGCAGGCGCTCGTCGACGTGTCGAAGAGCGACGGCTGCGACACGGTGGTCGCGGCGATCGTCGGCGCGGCCGGCCTCGCGCCGAGCCTGGCGGCCGCACGCGCCGGCAAGCGGATCCTGCTCGCGAACAAGGAAGCGCTCGTGATGTCGGGCGCGATCTTCATGGACGCCGTGCGCGACCATGGCGCGATCCTGCTGCCGGTCGACAGCGAACACAACGCGATCTTCCAGTGCATGCCGCGCGACGCGGCCGAACACGGCGGGATCTCGAAGATCATCCTGACCGCGTCGGGCGGCCCGTTCCGCACGCGCGAGCCGGCCACGCTCGTCGACGTGACGCCGGACGAGGCGTGCAAGCACCCGAACTGGGTGATGGGCCGCAAGATCTCGGTCGATTCCGCGACGATGATGAACAAGGGCCTCGAGGTGATCGAGGCGCACTGGATCTTCGGGCTGCCGGGCGACCGGATCGACGTGCTGATCCATCCGCAGAGCGTGATCCATTCGCTCGTGTCGTACCGCGACGGCTCGGTGCTCGCGCAGCTCGGCAACCCCGACATGCGCACGCCGATCGCACACGCACTCGCATTCCCCGAGCGCGTCGACGCGGGCGTCGACCAGCTCGACCTCGCGCAGATCGCCCAGCTGTCGTTCGAGAAGCCCGATTACGCGCGCTTCCCGTGTCTCGCGCTCGCGCTGAAGGCACTCGAGGAAGGCGGTATCGCGAGCGCCGCATTGAACGCGGCGAACGAAGTGGCGGTCGAAGCATTTCTCGAGCGCCGGATCGGCTTCATGGCGATCGCGGCGACGGTCGACGCGGTGCTCAACACGCTGCCGAACCGCGCGCCCGACGGGCTCGACGACGTCCTCGCGGCGGATGCCGAGGCTCGCCGCCTCGCGGCCGCGATCATTGCAAAAGCGCCTGCGCCACGCGTGGAGCGTACGGTCTGAATGGGGTGCTCATGAACGTGCTGGTTGAACTGGTCGCGTTTGCGGTGGCGATCGGGGTGCTGGTCGTCGTGCATGAGTACGGACATTATCGCGTCGCGCGCTGGTGCGGCGTGAAGGTGCTGCGTTTCTCGATCGGCTTCGGCCAGCCCGTCGCGCGCTGGGTCAGCCGCAGGACGGGCACCGAGTGGACGCTGTCCGCGCTGCCGCTCGGCGGCTACGTGAAGATGCTCGACGAGCGCGATCCGGGCCCCGGCATTCCGCCCGAGGAGCTCGGGCAGGCATTCAATCGCCAGTCGGTCTACAAGCGCATCGCGATCGTCGCGGCCGGGCCGATTGCGAACTTCCTGCTGGCAATCGTGCTGTTCTCCGCCGTATTCGCCACCGGCGTGACCGAGCCGGCCGCGATCGTCGCGCCGCCGGCCGCCGGTACGGCGGCGGCCCGCGCGGGCTTCGACGGCAGCGAGACGGTCGTGTCGATCCGCAACGCGCAGGGCGGCGAGTCCGAACCGGTGCGATCGTGGTCGGACCTGCGCTGGAAGCTGCTGTCGGCCGCGTTCGACCATCGCGAGGTCGTGCTCGGCGCGCGCGACGGCAATGCGACGTTCGATTTCCGCGTCGACCTGCGCAACGTGCCCGACAGCCAGCTCGACGACGACTTCATGGCTCATCTGGGCTTCGAGGCCGGCGGCGGCACGTTGTCGGTCGCGTCGGTGCAGCCGGGCAGCGCGGCGGAGCAGGCCGGCCTGAAGGTCGGCGACAAGCTGGTCGCGCTCGACGGCAAGCCGCTCGGGGGCGCGGCGCGCTTCATCGATACGGTGAAGCACCACGCGGGCCAGCCGCTCGACCTGCAGATCGAACGCAACGGCGCCGCGCAGACGGTGTCGATCGTGCCGCAGATGCAGCGCGACGACGAATCCGGGCAGCAGGTCGGCCGGATCGGCGCGGCGCTGTCGATGCACGCGCCGTCGGTGGACGTGCGCTACGGGCCGATCGAGAGCCTGCGGCTCGGCGCGCATCGCACGTGGGACATTTCCGTGTATTCGCTGAAGATGTTCGGGCGGATGATCACGGGCAACGCGTCGCTGAAGAACCTGTCCGGCCCGGTGACGATCGCCGACTACGCAGGCAAGAGTGCGCGGCTCGGCCCGTCGGCGTTCCTGTCGTTCCTCGCCCTTGTCAGCATTAGCCTTGGCGTCCTGAACTTGTTGCCGATTCCCGTTTTGGACGGGGGGCATCTGTTATATTATGCGGTTGAAGCCGCGACCGGGAAAGCCGTCTCGGAGCGTTGGCAGCTGATTCTGCAAAGAGCCGGGTTGATCTGCATCGTCGCATTGTCGGCGATCGCGCTGTTCAACGATTTGGCTCGGTTAATCCATTTCTGAAGCGTCAGGCGGTGGCCGCTGGTCAGCCGCCCGATTTGATGCAGCTAAATATTGGGGATGCATGTTGTTCAAACCTCATCGCTTTGTACCTAAGACAGTTGCAGCGGCCGCGCTCGCCGCGCACGGCCTCGCGGCGCATGCAGCGGCACCGTTCGTGGTGCAAGACATCAAGATCGAGGGGCTGCAGCGCGTCGAAGCGGGTTCGGTGTTCGCCTATCTGCCGATCAAGCAGGGCGATACCTTCACGGACGACAAGGCATCCGAAGCAATCCGCGCGTTGTACGCGACGGGCTTTTTCAACGACGTTCGCATCGCCACGCAGGGCAACGTCGTGATCGTGCAGGTGCAGGAGCGTCCGGCCATCGCGTCGATCGACTTCACCGGCACGAAGGAATTCGACAAGGACAACCTGACGAAGGCGCTGCGCGCGGTCGGCCTCGCCGATGGCCGCTACTACGACAAGGCGCTCGTCGACAAGGCGGAGCAGGAGCTCAAGCGCCAGTACCTGACGCGCGGCTTCTATGCGGCCGAGGTCAAGACGACGATCACGCCGGTCGACGCGAACCGCGTGTCGATCCTGTTCGCGGTCGCCGAAGGCCCGAGCGCCAAGATCCGCCAGATCAACTTCATCGGCAACAAGGCGTTCAGCACCAGCACGCTGCGCGACGAGATGCAGCTGTCCACGCCGAACTGGTTCTCCTGGTACACGAAGAACGACCTGTACTCGAAGGAAAAGCTCACGGGCGACCTCGAGGCCGTGCGCTCGTACTACCTGAACCGCGGCTACCTCGAGTTCAACATCGAGTCGACCCAGGTGTCGATCTCGCCGGACAAGAAGGACATGTACCTGACGGTCACGCTGCACGAAGGCGAGCCGTACACGGTGTCGGGCATCAAGCTGTCGGGCAACCTGCTCGATCGCGAAGCCGAACTCAACAAGCTGATCAAGATCAAGCCGGGCGACCGCTTCTCCGCCGAAAAGCTGCAGCAGACCACCAAGTCGATCGTCGACAAGCTCGGCGAATACGGCTACGCGTTCGCGACCGTCAATGCGCAGCCGGACATCGACCAGGCGAACCACAAGGTGAACCTGAACCTCGTCGTCGACCCGAGCCGCCGCGTGTACGTGCGCCGCATCAACGTGGTCGGCAACACGCGCACGCGTGACGAAGTGGTGCGCCGCGAAATGCGCCAGCTCGAAAGCTCGTGGTTCGACTCGAACCGCCTCGCGCTGTCGAAGGACCGCGTGAACCGTCTCGGCTACTTCACCAACGTCGACGTGACGACGGTGCCGGTGGAAGGCACGAACGACCAGGTCGACGTGAACGTGAAGGTCGACGAAAAGCCGACCGGCGCGATCACGCTGGGCGCCGGCTTCTCGTCGACGGACAAGGTCGTGCTGTCGGCCGGCGTGTCGCAGGACAACGTGTTCGGTTCGGGCACGAGCCTGTCGGTAAACGTCAACACCGCGAAGAGCTACCGTACGCTGACCGTCACGCAGGTCGACCCGTACTTCACGGTCGACGGCATCAAGCGGATCACGGACGTCTTCTACCGCACGTACCAGCCGCTCTACTATTCGACGAGCTCGAGCTTCCGGATCATCAGCGCGGGCGGCAACCTGAAGTTCGGCATTCCGTTCTCGGAAGTCGACACCGTGTACTTCGGCGCGGGCTTCGAGCAGAACCGCCTCGACGTCGATTCGAACACGCCGCAGAGCTACCAGGATTACGTGAACGAGTTCGGCCGCGTGTCGAACACGGTGCCGCTGACGGTGGCATGGTCGCGCGATGCGCGCGACAGCGCGCTGATTCCGAGCCGCGGCTACTTCACGCAGGCGAACATGGAGTACGGCGTGCCGGTCGGCAAGATCCAGTACTACAAGGCCGACCTGCAGGCGCAATACTACTATTCGTTCTCGCGCGGCTTCATCCTGGGCCTGAACCTGCAGGGCGGTTACGGTAACGGTATCGGCAACCCGTACCCGATCTTCAAGAACTACTACGCGGGCGGTATCGGCTCCGTGCGCGGCTACGAGCCGAGCTCGCTGGGCCCGCGCGACACGAAGACGAACGACCCGATCGGCGGTTCGAAGATGCTGGTCGGCAACATCGAGCTGACGTTCCCGCTGCCGGGTACGGGTTACGACCGCACGCTGCGCGTGTTCACGTTCCTCGACGGCGGTAACGTGTGGGGCAATGCGCCGGGCGGCACGAGTACGGGCGCGAACGGCCTGCGCTACGGCTACGGTGTGGGTCTCGCGTGGATCTCGCCGATCGGCCCGCTGAAGCTGAGCCTCGGCTTCCCGCTGCAGAAGCATGAAGGCGACCAGTACCAGAAATTCCAGTTCCAGATCGGGACGGCGTTCTGATCGAACGCATGACAACAGCAACGAGAGGGTAATTTTGCTAACCGGTAAGTTTTCGAAACGAGTGATGTGCGCGCTGACCGTTGCGCTGGCCCTGGGCGCGGCAACGGTGCACGCACAGGACGTCGCCCGCATCGCGGCGGTCAATTCGGATCGGATCCTGCGCGAGTCGGCGCCCGCAAAGGCGGCGCAGACGAAGCTCGAAGCCGAGTTCGCGAAGCGTGACAAGGATCTGCAGGATCTGGCGGCACGTCTGAAGTCGATGTCCGATTCGCTCGACAAGAACGGCACGTCGCTGTCGGCGGCCGATCGCGCGCAGAAGCAGCGCGATCTCGCGCAACTCGACACCGACTTCCAGCGCAAGCAGCGCGAGTTCCGCGAAGACCTGAACCAGCGTCGCAACGAAGAGCTGGCTGCCGTGCTGGAAAAGGCGAACAAGGTCATCAAGCAGATCGCCGAGCAGCAGAATTACGACCTGATCGTGCAGGAAGCCGTGTACGTCAGCCCGCGCATCGACATCACCGACAAGGTGCTCAAGGCGCTCGCGTCCGGCTCGGCGAACTGAACGGAGCAGACGACGAATGGCATTGACGCTCGAGGAACTCGTAAAGCGGTTCGGCGGCGAGATCGCCGGCGACGCACAGTGCACGGTCGGCGGCCTCGCGCCGCTCGATCAGGCAGGCCCTCAGCAACTCGCGTTTCTCGCGAACCCGAAGTACCTGTCGCAGGTCGAGACGACCCGCGCCGGCGCGGTGCTGATCGCGCCGAAGGATCTGGAGAAGCTGGGCGCGGCCGCCACCGGCCCCCGCAACTTCATCGTGACGCCGAATCCGTACGCGTACTTCGCGCGCGTCGCGCAGATGTTCATCGATCTCGCCACGCCGCCGCGTGCGGCCGGCGTGCATCCGAGCGCGACGATCGATCCGGCCGCGCAGGTCGCCGCGACCGCGGTGATCGGCCCGCACGTGACGGTCGAGGCCGGCGCGGTGATCGAAGACGGCGTGCAACTCGACGCGAACGTGTTCATCGGCCGCGGCACGACGATCGGCGCCGGCTCGCATGTCTATCCGAACGCATCGGTGTACCACGGCTGCAAGATCGGCCCGCGCGCGATCATCCATGCGGGCGCCGTGATCGGCTCGGACGGCTTCGGCTTCGCGCCGGATTTCGTCGGCGACGGCGATGCGCGCACCGGCAGCTGGGTCAAGATCCCGCAGGTTGGCGGCGTGACGATCGGCCCGGACGTCGAAATCGGCGCGAACACGACGATCGACCGCGGTGCGATGGCGGATACCGTCATCGAGGAATGCGTGAAGATCGACAACCAGGTGCAGATCGGCCACAACTGCCGGATCGGCGCGTACACGGTGATCGCCGGCAGCGCCGGCATCGCGGGCAGCACGACGATCGGCCGCCACTGCATGATCGGCGGCGCGGCGGGGATCGCCGGCCACGTGACGCTCGGCGACTATGTCATCATCACCGCGAAGTCGGGCGTATCGAAATCGCTGCCGAAGGCCGGCATCTATACCAGCGCGTTCCCGGCCGTCGACCACGGCGAATGGAACAAGAGCGCCGCGCTCGTGCGCAACCTCGACAAGCTGCGCGAGCGCGTCAAGGCGCTCGAAGCCGCGCTCGCCGCCCAGGGCGGCGCCCACGCCTGAGCCCATCATGCGAGACCACGAACCGGGCACGGCCAGCGCAACCGGCCCGGTTCGTCAGACTGGGTCGCACGGCGGCCCGCTTCAGCCTTTGCATCACCACCGCGCAGCCTCTGCGTGAGACGAACCATCATGAGCACTGAAAAAATCAATCTCGACATCCACAAGATCCTCACGCTGCTGCCGCATCGCTACCCGATTCTGCTCGTCGACCGCGTGCTCGAACTCGAACCGCACAAAGGGATCAAAGCGCTGAAGAACGTGTCGATCAACGAGCCGTTCTTCCAGGGGCACTTCCCGAAGCGGCCGGTGATGCCGGGCGTGCTGATCCTCGAGGCGCTCGCCCAGGCCGCGGCGCTGCTGACGTTCGCGGAAGAGCAGCCGAAGGATCCGGAGAACACGCTGTACTACTTCGTCGGGATCGACGGTGCCCGCTTCAAGCGCGTGGTCGAACCGGGCGACCAACTGATCCTGAACGTGACGTTCGAGCGCTACATCCGCGGCATCTGGAAATTCAAGGCGGTGGCGGAAGTGGACGGCAAGGTGGCGGCGGAAGCCGAACTGATGTGCACGGTCAAGACGGCCGACGCGGCGCCCTGAGCGACGCGGCACGCATGGATAACGTAACGCGAGCAACGCGACACATCATATCGAGAGGCAACGGCGCATGACCAGGATTCATCCTACCGCGATCGTCGAGCCGGGCGCGCAGATCGACGAGTCGGTCGAGATCGGCCCGTACGCGATCGTCGGCCCGCACGTCACGATCGGCGCGCGCACGACGATCGGCTCGCACAGCGTGATCGAAGGCCATACGACGCTCGGCGAGGACAACCGCATCGGCCATTACGCGTCGGTCGGTGGCCGTCCGCAGGACATGAAATACAAGGACGAGCCGACGAAGCTCGTGATCGGCAACCGCAACACGATCCGCGAATTCACGACGATCCACACGGGCACCGTGCAGGACGTCGGCGTGACGACGCTCGGCGACGACAACTGGATCATGGCCTATGTGCACATCGGCCACGACTGCCGCGTCGGCAACAACGTGATCCTGTCGAGCAACGCGCAGATGGCCGGCCACGTCGAGATCGGCGACTTCGCGATCGTCGGCGGCATGTCGGGCGTGCACCAGTTCGTGCGTATCGGCGCGCATTCGATGCTGGGCGGCGCGTCGGCGCTCGTGCAGGACATTCCGCCGTTCGTGATCGCGGCGGGCAACAAGGCCGAGCCGCACGGGATCAATGTCGAAGGGCTGCGCCGGCGCGGTTTCTCGGCCGACGCGATCTCGGCGCTGCGCAGCGCGTACCGCGTGCTGTACAAGAACAGCCTGTCGCTGGAGGAAGCGAAAGTGCAACTGCGCGAGCTCGCGCAAGCCGGCGGCGACGGCGATGCACCGGTGAAGGCGCTCGTCGAGTTCATCGACGCGTCGCAACGCGGCATCATCCGCTAAGCGATGCCGCTCCCGACCAATCAGCTGCGGCTCGCGATGGTGGCCGGCGAGCCGTCGGGCGACCTGCTCGCGGCATCGCTGCTCGGCGGGCTGCGCGAGCGGCTGCCCGAATCGGCCCAGTATTACGGGATCGGCGGGCAGCGCATGATCGCGCATGGCTTCGACTCGCACTGGCAGATGGACAAGCTGACCGTGCGCGGCTATGTCGAGGCGCTGGGCCAGATTCCCGAGATCCTGCGGATTCGCGGCGAACTGAAGCGCCAGTTGCTCGCCGAGCGGCCGGATGCGTTCATCGGCGTCGACGCGCCCGATTTCAACTTCAACGTCGAGCAGGCCGCGCGCGACGCGGGCATCCCGTCGATCCACTTCGTGTGCCCGTCGATCTGGGCGTGGCGCGGCGGCCGGATCAAGAAGATCGCGAAGTCCGTCGACCACATGCTGTGCCTGTTCCCGTTCGAACCGGCGATTCTCGACAAGGCCGGCGTCGCATCGACCTACGTCGGCCATCCGCTCGCCGACGAAATTCCGCTCGAACCCGATACGCACGGCGCGCGCATCGCGCTGGGTCTGCCGGCCGACGGCCCGGTGATCGCGGTGCTGCCGGGTAGCCGGCGCTCGGAGATCGCGCTGATCGGCCCGACGTTCTTCGCGGCGATGGCGCTGATGCAGCAGCGCGAGCCCGGCGTGCGGTTCGTGATGCCGGCGGCGACGCCCGCGCTGCGCGAGCTGCTGCAGCCGCTCGTCGACGCGCACCCGCAGCTCGCGCTGACGATCACCGACGGCCGCTCGCAGGTCGCGATGACGGCCGCCGACGCGATCCTCGTGAAGAGCGGCACCGTCACGCTGGAAGCCGCGCTGCTGAAGAAGCCGATGGTGATCTCGTACAAGGTGCCCTGGCTGACCGGGCAGATCATGCGCCGGCAGGGCTACCTGCCGTATGTCGGCTTGCCGAACATCCTGGCGGGGCGCTTCGTCGTGCCCGAGCTGCTGCAGCATTTCGCGACGCCAGAGGCGCTTGCCGATGCGACGCTCACGCAGCTGCGCGACGATGCGAACCGCCGCACGCTGACCGAAGTGTTTACCGAAATGCATCTTTCGCTGCGGCAGAACACGGCCGCGAAGGCGGCCGAGGCCGTCGTGCGCGTGCTCGAGCAACGCAAGGGGCGCGCATGACCGCAGTCCGTGCACCGCGCCGCCGCGCGTCGAGCGACGTGCAGGGCGGTTTCGATTTCAGCCGCCCGGACGAGATCGTCTGCGGCGTCGACGAAGCCGGCCGCGGCCCGCTCGCGGGGCCGGTGGTGGCCGCCGCGGTGATCCTCGATCCGGCGCGGCCGATCGACGGGCTCGACGATTCGAAAGTGCTGTCCGCGAAGAAGCGCGACATGCTGTACGACCTGATCGTCGAGCGTTCGCACGCATACTGCGTCGCGTCGGCGAGCGTCGACGAAATCGATACGCTGAACATCCTGCACGCGACGATGCTCGCGATGAAGCGGGCCGTCGAAGGGCTGCCGGTGCTGCCGACGCTCGCGCAGATCGACGGCAACCGTTGCCCGACGCTGAGCGTGCGCGCCGAGGCGATCGTCAGCGGCGACGCGCTCGTGCCGAGCATCTCGGCCGCATCGATCCTCGCGAAGGTCACGCGCGACCGGATGTTGGTCGATCTGCACGAACGCTTCCCGGTGTACGGCTTCGACGTACATGCGGGCTACGGCACCGCGAAACATCTTGCCGCATTACGCGAGCACGGCCCGTGCGAAGCGCATCGGCGCTCGTTCGCGCCCGTGCGTGCGGCGCTTGATCTGATTCGATGAAAAGCATTACTTCCCGCGACAACCCGCTGTACAAGCGCCTGAAGGTGCTCGCGGGTTCGACGCCCCATCAGCGCCGCAGCGGCCAGGCGCTGCTCGAAGGTTTCCATCTGGCGAGCGCGTACCTCGACACGGGTGCGACACCCGAGCTGTGCGTCACGACCGAAGGTGCGCTCGGCCACGCCGACGCGCAAGCGATCGTCGCGCGTATCGACGCGCAGCGGATCGTCACGCTGCCGGACGCGTTGTTCGGGCAGCTGTCGAACGTCGTCAACGGCGTCGGTTTCCTGCTGCTGGTCGACCGGCCGGCGCAACCGCTGCCCGAACGCGTGACGCATACGTCGGTCGTGCTCGACGGCGTGCAGGATGCCGGCAACGTCGGTTCGATCCTGCGCAGCGCGGCGGCGGCCGGCGTGCGTCACGTGTTCTGCGCGCCGGGGACGGCCCATGCGTGGTCGTCGAAGGTGCTGCGTTCGGGCATGGGCGCGCATTTCCTGCTGTCGATCCATGAGGATGTCGACGCGGCGGCGCTTGCAGAACGCCTCGACGTACCGGTCGCGCTGACCGACTCGCATGGCGCGCAGGCGGTCTACGACTGCGATCTGTCGGGGCCCGTCGCGTGGGTGTTCGGCAACGAAGGCGCCGGCGTGTCGGCATTCTGGCGCGACGCGGCCACGCATCGCGTGACGATTCCGCAGCCGGGCGGGATGGAGTCGCTGAACGTTGCGGCGGCGGCGGCAGTATGCCTGTTCGAGCAGGTGCGGCAGCAGCGGCCTGCGTGACGTCGCACGCGCGTATTCGCCGTAAAACGAAACAAGGCCGCGTTCGACGCGGCCTTGTTGCTTTCGGCGGCGGCCGGACCGCCGCCAGTGCTTTCGCGCTCAGTAGGACTGCCGGTCGAGGCGGATTTCCTGCAGGATCGTCGTCGCGATTTCCTCGATCGACTTGTGCGTCGACGACAGCCACTTGATCCCTTCGCGGCGCATCATCGCCTCGGCCTCGTTGATCTCGTAGCGGCAGTTCTCGGGCGCCGCATACTTGCTGCCCGGCCGGCGCTCGTTGCGGATCTCCGACAGGCGCTGCGGGTCGATCGAAAGCCCGAACAGCTTGTCGCTGTACGGCGACAGCGCCGACGGCAGCTTGCCGCGTTCGAAATCCTCCGGAATCAGCGGATAGTTGGCGGCCTTCACGCCGTACTGCATCGCGAGGTACAGGCTCGTCGGCGTCTTGCCGCTGCGCGACACGCCGACGAGGATCACGTCGGCTTCCGACAGGTTGCGGTTCGACTGGCCGTCGTCGTGCGCGAGCGAGAAGTTGATCGCCTCGATCCGCGTCTTGTATTCCTCGGTGTCCGCATTCTGGTGGCCACGGCCCATCGCGTGACTCGACTTGAGTTCCAGTTCCTGCTCGAGCGGTTCGACGAAGCGCTGGAACATGTCGAGCACGAGCGCGTTCGAGCGCTTGACGATGTCGTTCGACTCGCTGTCGACGAGCGTCGTGAACACGATCGCGCGACGGCCGTCGTGCACGGCGGCCTCGTTGATCTTCTCGACGGTCGCATAGGCCTTGTCGAGCGAGTCGACGAACGGCACGCGCACGAGGCGGAATTTCTGGTCGAACTGGGAAAGGATCGAATGCGCGAAGGTTTCGGCAGTAATCCCGGTGCCGTCGGAGACGATGAATACGGTAGGCAGCATGAATCTGGACGTCGAGCGTGAAGGGCAGTTGCGCGGGCGGCTGGAGGCGAGCCTCCAGACCCAGTGACAAGGTCGCGCCACATCCGGCAGCCGGCACGGTAGAATAGCGGCAACCTGTTGGATAAGCAATTGCGGGGGCAGGGCGCGAACGGCGCCCGGTGGCTGGGCCGCGCGATTCCCGAATTCCCGGCAAGTCTGGCGATTTGTCTGAAAATATCGCCCTTCTGCCGGGATTTTTGCAAATCGGGTCGGAAGATTTCCGCCGCTGCGAGTGTTTATCTAACAGGTTGCGCAAGACGCGCCGCGCCTTTTTGCAAGCGCCCGCGTTCGAGCCCACTTGCGCGATCGAGTATTTTTTTCACACTTAGGGGCTTGTATGACTAACGCAGCAAACGTCGCAAAGGACCAGGCGTATGTAATTCCGTTCGAGCAGTTGCGGATGACCGATGTGGAGATCGTGGGCGGCAAGAATGCGTCGCTCGGCGAGATGATCAGCCAGCTTTCCGAAGCAGGCGTTCGCGTACCCACCGGTTTCGCCACGACCGCGCTCGCGTTCCGCGATTTCCTCAAGCACAACGACCTCACCGATCGCATCGCCAAGCGTCTCGAGTCGCTCGACATCGACGACGTGAAGGCGCTCGCCGAAGCCGGCGCCGAAATCCGCAAGTGGATCGTCGACGCGCCGCTGCAGCCGCGCCTCGAGCAGGAAATTCGCGCGCAGTTCGAAGTGCTGAAGAACGGCTCGCCGAGCGAATTGTCGTTCGCCGTGCGCTCGTCCGCGACCGCGGAAGACCTGCCCGATGCATCGTTTGCCGGCCAGCAGGAGTCGTATCTCAAC
Source organism: Burkholderia sp. MSMB1078WGS (assembly GCF_001528895.1). Classification (NCBI taxonomy): domain Bacteria; kingdom Pseudomonadati; phylum Pseudomonadota; class Betaproteobacteria; order Burkholderiales; family Burkholderiaceae; genus Burkholderia; species Burkholderia sp. MSMB1078WGS. The sequence goes on from NZ_LPDI01000041.1 coordinate 60,337, forward strand.
GTCGTCGGCATCGACGACGTGCTGGACCGCATGAAGCACGTGTTCGCGTCGCTGTACAACGACCGCGCGATCTCGTACCGCGTGCACAAGGGCTTCACGCACGCCGAAGTCGCGCTGTCGGCCGGTGTGCAGCGCATGGTCCGCTCGGACGTCGGCGCCGCCGGCGTGATGTTCACGATCGATACCGAATCGGGCTTCAAGGACGCCGTGTTCATCACGTCGAGCTACGGCCTGGGCGAAACCGTCGTGCAGGGCGCGGTGAACCCGGACGAGTTCTACGTGTTCAAGACGACGCTCGCGCAGGACAAGTACCCGATCATCCGCCGCTCGATCGGCTCGAAGCTGATCAAGATGGAATTCACGCAGCCGGGCGAGCCGGGCCGCGTGAAGACGGTCGACGTGCCGCACGAGCAGCGCAACCGCTACTCGATCACCGACGACGACGTGATCGAGCTCGCGAAGTACGCGGTGATCATCGAGAAGCACTACCAGCGTCCGATGGACATCGAGTGGGGCAAGGACGGCCGCGACGGCAAGATCTTCATCCTGCAGGCGCGTCCGGAAACGGTGAAGAGCCAGGCAACCGGCAAGGCCGAGCAGCGCTTCAAGCTGAAGGGCCAGTCGCAGGTGCTGGCGACGGGGCGTGCGATCGGCCAGAAGATCGGCGCGGGCCCCGTGCGCGTGATCCAGGATCCGTCGGAAATGGAACGCGTGCAGCCGGGCGACGTGCTGGTGGCCGACATGACCGACCCGAACTGGGAGCCGGTGATGAAGCGTGCCGCGGCGATCGTCACGAACCGCGGCGGCCGCACCTGCCACGCGGCGATCATCGCGCGCGAACTCGGCGTGCCGGCCGTCGTCGGCTGCGGCGATGCGACCGACATCCTGAAGGACGGCGCGCTCGTTACCGTGTCGTGCGCGGAAGGCGACGAAGGCAAGATCTACGACGGGCTGCTCGAGACCGAAGTCACGGAAGTGCAGCGCGGCGAACTGCCGGAAATTCCGGTCAAGATCATGATGAACGTCGGCAACCCGCAGCTCGCGTTCGATTTCTCGCAACTGCCGAACGCCGGCGTGGGCCTCGCGCGTCTCGAGTTCATCATCAACAACAACATCGGCGTTCACCCGAAGGCGATTCTCGAGTACCCGAACATCGACCAGGACCTGAAGAAGGCGGTCGAGAGCGTTGCGCGCGGTCACGCGTCGCCGCGTCAGTTCTACGTCGACAAGCTGACGGAAGGCGTTGCGACGATCGCGGCGGCGTTCTATCCGAAGCCCGTGATCGTGCGTCTGTCCGACTTCAAGTCGAACGAGTACAAGAAGCTGATCGGCGGTTCGCGTTACGAGCCGGACGAGGAAAACCCGATGCTGGGCTTCCGCGGCGCGTCGCGCTACATCGCCGACGATTTCGCGCAGGCGTTCGAGATGGAATGCCGTGCACTGAAGCGCGTGCGCGACGAGATGGGCCTGACGAACGTCGAGATCATGGTGCCGTTCGTGCGGACCGTGAAGCAGGCGGAGCGCGTCGTCGGCCTGCTCGAGAAGTTCGGCCTGAAGCGCGGCGAAAACGGTCTGCGCCTCGTGATGATGTGCGAAGTCCCGACCAACGCGATCCTCGCCGAAGAGTTCCTGGAACACTTCGACGGCTTCTCGATCGGCTCGAACGACCTCACGCAGCTCACGCTCGGCCTCGACCGCGATTCGGGCATGGAACTGCTGGCAGTCGACTTCGACGAGCGCGACCCTGCCGTCAAGTTCCTGCTCAAGCGTGCGATCGATACTTGCCGCAAGATGGGCAAGTACGTCGGTATCTGCGGCCAAGGCCCGTCCGATCACCCGGACTTCGCGCAATGGCTGACCGACGAAGGCATCGTGTCGATCTCGCTGAACCCCGACACGATCATCGATACGTGGCAGGCGCTCGCCAACCGGAAGTAACGGTCGGTCATGCCTTTTCGGCGAAGGAGCGGCATCGCCGCTCTTTCGATGAAGGCAAAATGCAAGGTTCATGCTATAAACACCCCGGTAAGCACCGGGGTGTTTTTGTTTGTCGGTACGTGTCGGGCCGCCCCAAGCGTGCCGACTACCCCGCGGGGCCGCGAACAGGGTGAGCGCGGGGGCGTTTTTCTGGAGACCACAATGATGTCGGGGCATCTGTTCTGGTGGGTCGGGGTGGGTGTGCTGGTCGTCGCCGAATTGCTGACGGGCACGTTCTATCTGTTGATGATCGCACTCGGCTTTCTCGCGGGCGGGTTGTTGCAACTGGCCGGTTTCGCGCCGCACGTGCAGTTCGGCGCGGCGGCCGCGGTCGCGATCGTCGCGATGATCGTGCTGCGTCGCTCGGGGCTCGGCCGCAAGCAGAAGCGCGACACGTCGACGAATCCCGACGTCAATCTCGATATCGGCTCGACCGTCACGGTCGACGCGTGGCGTGACGGCCGCGCGCGCGTACGGTATCGCGGTGCCGACTGGGACGTCGAGCTCGCGCACGGCGAGCGCGACGATGCGCACGTGTACCAGGTGAGCGCCGTGCGCGGCAACTGCCTCGTGGTCGTGGCGAAACCCGCGGGCTGATCGTCCGCTGATACAACAAGGAGGAAATATTCATGGATTCGCTGATCATCTGGGTTGTCCTGCTCGTCATCGCGATCGTGATCGTGTCGAAGACGGTGAAGATCGTGCCGCAGCAGCATGCGTGGGTGCTCGAGCGCTTCGGGCGCTACCACGCGACGCTGTCGCCCGGTCTCAACATCGTGCTGCCGTTCGTCGATCGCATCGCGTACCGGCACGTGCTGAAGGAAATTCCGCTCGACGTGCCGAGCCAGGTCTGCATCACGCGCGACAACACGCAGTTGCAGGTCGACGGCGTGCTGTATTTCCAGGTGATGGATCCGATGAAGGCGTCGTACGGGTCGAGCAACTTCGTGCTCGCGATCACGCAGTTGTCGCAGACGATGCTGCGCTCGGTGATCGGCAAGCTCGAACTCGACAAGACCTTCGAGGAGCGCGATTTCATCAACCACAGCATCGTGTCGGCGCTCGACGACGCCGCGGCGAACTGGGGCGTGAAAGTGCTGCGCTACGAGATCAAGGACCTGACGCCGCCGAAGGAGATCCTGCACGCCATGCAGGCGCAGATCACCGCGGAGCGCGAAAAGCGTGCGCTGATTGCCGCATCGGAAGGACGCAAGCAGGAACAGATCAACCTCGCGTCGGGGGCGCGCGAAGCCGCGATCCAGAAGTCCGAAGGCGAGCGGCAGGCCGCGATCAACCAGGCGCAGGGCGAAGCCGCCGCGATTCTGGCGGTGGCCGAGGCGAACGCGCAGGCGATCCAGAAAATCGCGAGCGCGATTCAGTCGCAAGGCGGGATGGACGCGGTGAACCTGAAGGTCGCCGAGCAGTATGTCGGCGCGTTCTCGAATCTCGCGAAGCAGGGCAACACGTTGATCGTGCCGTCGAACCTAGCGGATCTCGGCACCGCGATCTCGTCGGCGCTCACGATCGTCAAGAGCGCGGGGGCGGCGTCCGGCGCGAAGGGCTGAGCCCGGTGATCGATGCGCACGCGGTGGCCGCGTGCGCGTCGTCGTGCGGCGAATCGTCGCGCAGCCGGTGGCCAGCCGGCGCGATTCAGGAATACCAAAGCAACACGGCCCGCTTCGAGCGGGCCGTGTCGTTGGCGATGAGCGCCGCGAGCGTCAGGCGCCGGCGCGCATGATGCGCGCCTTCTCGCGTTCCCAGTCGCGCTTCTTTTCGGTTTCGCGCTTGTCGTGCAGCTTCTTGCCCTTCGCGAGCGCGATGTCGCACTTCACGCGACCGCCCTTGTAGTGGAAGTTCAGCGGCACGAGCGTGTAGCCGCGCTGCTCGACCTTGCCGATCAGCTTCTTGATTTCCTCGCGGTGCAGCAGCAGCTTGCGCGTGCGAACCGGGTCGGGCTTGATGTGCGTCGAGGCTTCGGGCAGCGGGCTGATATGGGTGCCGATCAGGAAGATCTCGGCGTTCTTCACCACGACGTAGCCTTCCTTGATCTGGCCGCGCCCGGCGCGCAGCGCCTTGACTTCCCAGCCTTCGAGCACGAGCCCCGCCTCGTAGCGTTCCTCGATGTGGTAATCGAAGTGCGCTTTCCTGTTGTCGATGATGCTCATGAAAGGATCGGGCCAAGTCGTTTAAAATCACGATTTTAGCAAAGCGGGGCGAGAATCGCCCGGCTTGGCGTTCCCACTTTGAGCGATGCCGCGCGATTTATGGCAGATGTCCAGAAAACCGTATTGATCCGTCATTCGGCGGAACAGATGTTCGACCTCGTCACCGACGTGGCCGACTACCCCAATTTCCTGCCCTGGTGCGGCGGTGTCGAGATTCGCCGTCAGGACGAGAGCGGAATGGAAGCGCGCATCGACATCAACTTCAAGGGCATCAAGCAGCATTTCGCGACGCGCAACACGCAGCAGCGCCCGACGCGGATCGACATGGAGTTCACGGACGGCCCGTTCAAGAAGTTCACGGGCTCGTGGCGTTTCACGGCGCTGCGCGCCGATGCGTGCAAGATCGAATTCGCGCTGCATTACGAGTTTTCGAGCATCCTGCTCGAGAAGATCATCGGGCCGGTGTTCAGCCACATCGCGAACACGTTCGTCGATTCGTTCGTGAAGCGCGCGGACCAGCGCTACGGAAAGGGGTGACGCGATGCTGTCGATCGAAGTCTGCTACGCACTGCCGGACCGCCAGACGCTGATTCCGCTGTCGCTGCCCGAAGGGGCGACCGTGCGCTCGGCAATCGACGCGAGCGGCGTGCTCGCGCTGCATCCGGAGATCGATCTCGCGCACGCGAAGACGGGCGTCTACGGCAAGCTCGCGCCGCTCGATGCGCCGCTCGTCGATCACGACCGCGTCGAGATCTACCGTCCGCTGATCGTCGATCCGAAGCTCGCGCGCCAGCGGCGCGTCGACAAATCCCGCCGCGACGGCTCGATCGAGGGCCGCAAGTGGATGCACAAGGACGCGCGCTGACGCGTCGTTCGCCCCGATTGGTCGGATCGAACGCCGCGGCGCTCAGTGGGCCGCGGCGTTTGCATTTGCCGGCGCGCTGCCCGGCGTGTCGCCGTGCCGTCGTACCGAGCCGTATACGCCGGCGAGCAGCAGCACGAGCGCGGCGATCTCGAGCGCGTGCGGCATTCGCCGGTCGTACACGAACGCGTACAGCATCGCGAACACGGTTTCGAACACGATCAGCTGACCCGACAGCGTGAGCGGCAGCCGCTTCGACGCGGCATTCCACAGCCCGTTGCCGAGCCACGACGCGCCGATCGCGAGCCCGAGGTTCAGCAGCCAGAACAACTGCCAGCGCGACGCCGGAACGGTCGCCTGCACCATGCCGGCCGGCAGCGCGAGGATCGCCAGCCAGCAGAGCCCGCCGAGCAGGCCCGTCACGACACCCCACAGCACCGACCATTCGTTGCCGCCGAAGCGGTGATGACGTTGCAGGTAGCGTGCATTCGCCACCGCATACCAGGTCCAGCTCGCGAGCGCGCCCGCCGCACACGCGATGCCCGCGAGTTTCCGGGCGAGCGTCGTGGCGTGTGCGGCTTCGGACGTGAACAGGTCGACGTTGATGCAGACGATGCCCGCGATCACCAGCGCGAGCGGGGCGGCGAGCCGCCGCAGCGGCACGGCGCCATGGTCGCCGAGGCCCGCGAGCGTGACGGTCACGGGCAGCACGCCGACGATCAGCGAACTCGGCGCGATGCCGATCAGGTGCACGGCGCCGGACAGCAGCATGTAATACGCGACGTTGCCGACGATGGCGAGCTTCACCAGGGCGGCGAGATCCTCGCGGGTCAGCCGCGCGAGCAGCGAGCGGGTGGCGGGCAACGCGGCCGCGAGCGACACGAGGCCGTACATCGCGTAGCGGCCGGCGCTCAGCAGCAGCGGCGAGAAATCGGTCAGCAGCCGCGGAACGAGAAACACCATGCCCCACAGGGCGCCTGCCAGGACACCGTACACCACGCCGCGCCGCATCGACCGCTCCGAACAAATGACCGAGGTGCGCGCATCTTAGCGATGCCGTCGCGGCGGCGTCTTGTTCATTCCTGCACTCGGGGCGGGGCGCGTCGAGCGGTGTCGACGGGCGGCGCATCAGTCTTCTGCCGGATCGGGCGGTGCCTGCGTGCCGTCGGTCGCGGCACGCGTGTGTGCCGGGCGACGCACGGCGCGCAGCTTGCCGCTGTTGCCGCCGCCGCAGTAGAAGCGGTCGTGACCATCGGATTCGAGCCCCGAGACGCCGACGCCGGCCGGCATGTCGATCTGCTCGAGCACCTGGCCCGTGCCCGGATCGATGCGCCGCAAGTCGCTCCGGTCGGCTTCCCACGTGCCGTGCCACAGCTCGCCGTCGACCCACGTCACGCCGGTGACGAAGCGGTTCGATTCGATCGTGCGCAGCACGGCGCCCGATTGCGGATCCACCTGATGAATCTTGCGTTCGCGGTACTGGCCGACCCACAGCGTGCCTTCCGCCCATGCGAGCCCCGAATCGGCGCCGCCGCCGGGCGCCGGAATCGTCGCGAGCACGCGCCCCGATTCGGGGTCGATCTTCGCGATGCGGTCCTCGACGATCTGGAACAGGTGGCGGCCGTCGAACGCGGTGCCCGCGTGCGCGGCGACGTCGAGCGAACGGACGGTCGTGCCGGCCTCGGGGTCGAGCGCATTCAGCTTGTCGCCGGACGCATACCACACGTGCTGCCCGTCGAACGTGACGCCGTGCACGCCGTCGACGCCCGGAAACGGGCCGTACTCGCGAAGGATGTCTGTAGTGGAGCGTTTCATGTTCGTCACCTCGTCGTTCGATGAGGCCATCCTAATCGCCCGGCAACGCAACCGGGAGTAACAAGGTCGTCGCGAATCCGGGCAGCGGCGGCGTCAGCCAGCGGCGCGCACGTCCGCGGCCGAGTGCCTGCACCTTGCCGGTTTCCACGAGCGCATCGAGCGCGCGCTGCACGGTGCGCTGGCTGGCGCCAAGTGCGAGCGCCAGCGCGGAGCTCGACCATGCTTCGCCGTCGGCGAGGAGCGCGAGCACGGCCGCATGGCGATCGTCGACCGGGCGCGCGAGAACGACGGTCTCGCGCACGCCGAGCGGTTCGAGCGCGAAGCCGCGCGGCGTCGCGACGACGTTCGCGAGCGGGCGCAGCACCGCGCGCAGCCGGCCCATCTCGACACGCAGCCGTGCGCGATGCGATTCGTCGGCCTGTTTCGCGCGGAACGCGGCGGCGACGAGCGCGTTTCTCGACACGTCGGCCGGCCACGCCTCGCCGAGCGCGCGGGCGAGCACGAACAGCACCGGACGCCGCGCGAGCGACACGGTCGTGCGCGCATCGCGCACCGTGTGGCGGCACGCGTCGACGACGAGCGCATTCGATTCGAACAGCGTCTCGACTTCGTCGAGCGGCACGAGCCGCGACGTGCCGCGCGCGATGAGCCGCGCGGCCGGTGCGTCGAGCACGCGCGCCGCGGTGTCGACCTCGGCCGTCAGCGCGGCGATGCCGGCGGCGCGGGCGGCCGTCCGCGCCCGGGCAAGCGCCGCGCGGGCCGCGTGCGTGCGAATGCGGCGCATCGCGATGCCGGCCGCGATCAATTCATGGGCGGCGCGCGATGCGGGCGGCAGCGGCGCGGGATCGAGATGCGCGAGCAGCCGCTCGGCCTCGTCGAGATGGCCGATCAGCAGCAACCGGCGCACGCCGAGATAGCGGGCATGCGCGGCGTTCGCGCGGTCGCCGTGCGCGTCGAGCGTCGCGCAGGCCGCATCGAGCGCGCGCGTCGGCCAGTGCAGGTCGCGCGACGCGAGCGCGATCTCGGCTTCCGCGACGACGCAGCGCGCCCGGGCGATCGCTTCCTTTGCGCCGAATGCACGTGCGGCGCCGCGCACGAGCGCCCGTGCACGTTCGAAATCGCCGAGCTGCGCGAGCGCGATGCCGCGCAGCGCGAGCGCCGGCGCATCGTCGCGCAGCGCGACGCGGTTCAGCGCACCGAGCGCGTCACCGGCCGCGAGCGCGCGCGCGGCCGCCGTGATCAGCGAATCCATTCGAATCCCGACACACTTGTCACTCCCTCCGGTCCGATGCCCGGCACTAATCTAGCACCACGCACACGGCCTCGTACGCCGTGCCCGGATACCCATCGGAAGGAGGAACCCGCAATGACGACCCATCTCACCGGAACACGCGACGAATGGCTGGCCGAACGCCGCGCGCTGCTCGACGCGGAAAAGGCGCTGACGCGGCAAAGCGACGAACTCGCGCGGCGGCGCCAGGCGCTGCCGTGGGTGCGCGTCGACAAGACCTACCGGTTCGATACCGAAGCAGGGCAGGCGACGCTCGACGACCTGTTCGGCGGCCGTTCGCAATTGCTCGTCTATCACTTCATGTTCGGTCCCGACTACAAGGCGGGCTGCCCGTCGTGCTCGGCGCTCGCCGACGGCTTCGACGGCTTCGCCGTGCATCTGGCGCACCACGACGTGACGCTCGCGGCCGTGTCGCGCGCGCCGCTCGCGAAACTGCTCGCGTACCGGCAGCGGATGGGGTGGACGTTCCCGTGGGCGTCGTCGGTCGGCAGCGATTTCAACTTCGACTTCAACGTGTCGTTCACCGAAACGCAGCGGCGCGCGGGCGACGTCGAATACAACTATGCGCGGGCCGCTCACGCGATGGACATGGATCCGCCGCCGGCGCCCGTCGTGCAGTTCGCGGCCACGTGCGGCACCGACGCGGCCACGTATTCGCTCGACCGGCCGGGGATGAGCGCGTTCGTGCGCGAGGACGGCGCCGTCTATCACACGTATTCGACCTACGCGCGCGGCCTCGACGGATTGTGGGGGGATGTACCAGTGGCTCGATCGCGCGCCGCGCGGCCGCAACGAGGCCGGCCCGTGGTGGCGCCGTCACGACGAGTACGCGCGCGGCTGAGCGGCCGGTGACGAGCGGGAGCGCGCGATGACACGGCCGACAACCGGCGAGGCGGCAGCCGATCCGCGGGCATTCGGCGCGGCGGCCGTGGCCGTGTTCGTGCTCGCCGCGATGGCGACGCTGGCGCAGCACGCGTCGATGGCCGCGATGGGCGGCGAACCGATGTCCGGCGGCTGGATGGCCTCGGCCGTCTGGCTGCGGCCGTGCGGCCGGGGCGCCGGGCGCGCATTCGCGACGTTCGTCGGAATGTGGGGCGCGATGACGGTGACGATGATGCTGCCCGTGCTTGCGCCGCAGCTCTGGCATGACTGGCAGCGCATCGGCCCGCGGACGGCGCGGTCGGCCTGGCTCGTCGTCATGGGGGCGGGATATTTCTCGGTCTGGATGGCGCTCGGGGCGCTCGTGTTTCCGGCCGGCGCCGCACTGACGGCGGCCGGCGCCCGGCTACCGGCGCTCGCCCGTGCGATGCCCCTTGCGGCCGGCGCCGTCGTGGTGGCCGCGGGCGCGTTGCAATTCTCCGGGTGGAAGGCGCGCCGGCTGGCATGCTGCCGGCACGCGGCGGCGCCCGCGCATTGGCCGCAGGTGGCGATCGTCGCGGCATGGCGGGCCGGCGTGCGCGCAGCCATTCGATGCGGGGCGTGTTGCGGAAACCTGATGGCGGTCGCACTGGCGGCCGGCATGATGGATCTGCGCGTGATGGCCGCCGTGACGGTGGCCATCGCCGCCGAACGCGTTGCGCCGGCCGGCGGCCGCGTCGCGCGGATCGTCGGTTGCGGGACGGTAGCGGGCGGCGTGGCGATGATCGTTCGCGCGGCCGGGCTGGCGTGACGCGCGGCAGGCCAGCCGCTTCGGCGGGGCGCCGGGCCGTGCGCGGCCGCTGCCGAAGCGGCCGTGTGGCCCCGCCGCGACACGGGTGCTTGCCGCCCAAACTGCCGGTTGCGCGAATGGCTCGATGCGGCGATGAAACGAAAAGCGATCGAAAACGAACCGAACGGCGATCCGAACGATTCGGCCCCCGAACGGCCGAAACCGGCTAAGCCGTTGTTCGTGTTGTGAAAATTCGCAGCGCTTCGCGTATAATTCGCTTTTGCGCCCATAGGATTTGCCATGCGTCTGATCCAAAAAGCACTCACTTTCGATGACGTGCTCCTCGTTCCCGCCTTCTCCGACGTTCTCCCGCGCGACACCAGCCTCAAGACCAAGCTGACCCGCAACATCTCCCTGAACATGCCGCTCGTGTCCGCCGCGATGGACACGGTCACCGAAGGTCGCCTCGCGATCGCGATGGCGCAGCAGGGTGGCGTCGGTATCGTCCACAAGAACCTCACGCCGGCCGAACAGGCCCGTGAAGTCGCGAAGGTCAAGCGTTTCGAGTCGGGCGTCGTCCGCGACCCGATCACGGTCCCGCCGCAAATGAAGGTGCGCGACGTGATCGCGCTGTCGCGCCAGCATGGCATTTCGGGCTTCCCGGTCGTCGAAGGCCCGCAGCTCGTCGGCATCGTCACGAACCGCGACCTGCGTTTCGAAACGCGCCTCGACGAGCCGGTCAAGTCGATCATGACGCCGCGCGAGCGCCTCGTCACGGTCAAGGAAGGCACGCCGCTCGCCGAAGCGAAGGCGCTGATGCACAGCCACCGCCTCGAGCGCGTGCTGGTCGTCAACGATGCGTTCGAGCTGCGCGGCCTGATGACCGTCAAGGACATCACGAAGCAGACCGAGCACCCGGACGCGTGCAAGGACGAACACGGCAAGCTGCGCGCAGGCGCGGCGGTCGGCGTCGGTCCGGACAACGAGGAGCGCGTCGAGCTGCTGGTGCAGGCCGGCGTCGACGTGATCGTCGTCGATACCGCGCACGGTCACAGCAAGGGCGTGCTCGAGCGCGTTCGCTGGGTCAAGCAGAACTTCCCGCACGTCGAGGTGATTGGCGGCAACATCGCGACGGCCGCCGCCGCGAAGGCGCTGGTCGAATACGGCGCGGACGCGGTCAAGGTCGGTATCGGCCCGGGCTCGATCTGCACCACGCGGATCGTCGCGGGTGTCGGCGTGCCGCAGATCAGCGCGATCGCGAACGTCGCGGAAGCGCTGAAGGGCACCGGCGTGCCGTGCATCGCCGACGGCGGCGTGCGTTTCTCGGGCGACGTGTCGAAGGCCCTCGCGGCCGGCGCGAACGCGGTGATGATGGGCAGCATGTTCGCGGGCACCGAAGAGGCGCCGGGCGACGTGTTCCTGTACCAGGGCCGCCAGTACAAGTCGTATCGCGGCATGGGTTCGGTCGGCGCGATGAAGGACGGTGCGGCGGACCGCTACTTCCAGGACAACTCGGCGAACATCGACAAGCTCGTGCCGGAAGGCATCGAAGGCCGCGTCGCGTACAAGGGTTCGGTCAACGCGATCCTGTTCCAGCTGGTCGGCGGCGTGCGCGCCAGCATGGGCTACTGCGGGTGCCGTACGATCGACGAACTGCACGAGAAGGCCGAGTTCGTCCAGATCACCGCGGCGGGCATGCGCGAGTCGCACGTGCACGACGTGCAGATCACGAAGGAAGCGCCCAACTATCACGTGGACTGATCGCCGATGAAACCGCTGCTGCGAGCCGTGCTGATCGTCGATGCCGTGCTGCTGCTGGCGTTCGGCGTGCTGTTCGTGCTGACGCCCTGGCAGGCGCTGTTCAACGCGCTGCAACTGGCTAACATCCAGCCGGCGATGCTCGGCCAAGCGTTCGGTATCGCGCTGCTCGGGCTCGCGTGGCTCGCGTTTCATGCGGCGTTCAACGGCGATCTCACGGCGCCCGTCGCGCGGTCGGTCGGCCACGTGTACTGGTTGACCGGCGTGCTGACGATCGTGTGGTCGATCGGCACCGGCAGCGGGCCGGCACTGGCGGCCGCCGGCCGGGTGCTGTCGGCCGTGGCCGGGGTCGCGCTGATCGTGCTCGGCCTCGGCGGCGTGCGGCTCGCATCGGCCGTGCGCCGGCGCGAGAAAGCGCAGGCGCTCGAAGGCCGGAGCGCGCAGCGTCCGGTCGAACCGGCGCCGGCCTGGGCAGCGCAGCCGCGGGTCGAGCCGGTCGTCGGCCGTCCGGTGGCGCCTTCGGCGCCGGCCGCGGCGACCTCGTCGGCCGCGTCCGACCGCGCGTCCGGCAGCGTCGCGTTCGACGCGCGCCCGCCGTCGCAGGATTGACCGGCGATGCGTCGCGCGTGCCGCCTGCCGCCCGACGCCGCCGACCATGCTTTTGACGCAGCGCTCGATGCGCTGCTTTTCTTATTCTCTTCATCCCGTCCGCAGCCATGCACGACAAAATCCTGATTCTCGACTTCGGTTCGCAAGTCACCCAACTGATTGCACGGCGCGTGCGTGAAGCGCACGTCTACTGCGAAATCCATCCGAACGATGTGTCCGACGACTTCGTCCGCGAGTTCGCGCCGAAGGCGGTGATCCTGTCGGGCAGCCACGCGAGCACGTACGAAGACCATCAGCTGCGCGCGCCGCAGGCCGTGTGGGAGCTCGGCGTGCCGGTGCTCGGCATCTGCTACGGGATGCAGACGATGGCCGTGCAGCTCGGCGGCAAGGTCGAGTGGAGCGACCATCGCGAATTCGGCTACGCGGAAATGCGTGCGCATGGCCATACGCGCCTGCTCGACGGTATCGAGGATTTCACGACGGCCGAAGGCCACGGGATGCTGAAGGTCTGGATGAGCCACGGCGACAAGGTTGCCGAGCTGCCGCCGGGCTTCGCGCTGATGGCGTCGACGCCGAGCTGCCCGATCGCCGGCATGGCCGACGAGGCGCGCGGCTACTACGCGGTGCAGTTCCATCCGGAAGTCACGCACACGGTGAAGGGCCGCCAGATCCTCGAACGCTTCGTGCTGCAGATCGCCGGCGCGAAGCCCGACTGGATCATGAAGAACCACATCGAGGAAGCCGTCGCGAAGATCCGCGAGCAGGTCGGCGACGAGGAAGTGATTCTCGGCCTGTCGGGCGGCGTCGATTCGAGCGTCGCGGCCGCGCTGATCCATCGTGCGATCGGCGATCAATTGACGTGCGTGTTCGTCGACCACGGCCTGCTGCGCCTGAACGAAGGCAAGATGGTGCTCGACATGTTCGAGGGCCGCCTGCATGCGAAGGTCGTGCACGTCGATGCGTCCGACCAGTTCCTCGGCCACCTGGCCGGCGTGACCGATCCGGAAGCGAAGCGCAAGATCATCGGCCGCGAGTTCGTCGAGGTGTTCCAGGCCGAGGCGAAGAAGCTGTCGAAGGCGAAGTGGCTCGCGCAGGGCACGATCTACCCGGACGTGGTCGAATCGGGCGGCACGAAGACGAAGAAGGCGACGACGATCAAGAGCCACCACAACGTCGGCGGCCTGCCGGAGACGCTCGGCCTGAAGCTGCTCGAGCCGCTGCGCGACCTGTTCAAGGACGAAGTGCGCGAGCTGGGCGTCGCGCTCGGCCTGCCGCCGGAGATGGTGTACCGCCATCCGTTCCCGGGCCCGGGCCTCGGCGTGCGGATTCTCGGCGAAGTGAAGCGCGAGTACGCGGACCTGCTGCGCCGTGCGGACGCGATCTTCATCGAGGAATTGCGCGGCACGACGGCCACCGCGCAGGACGCGGCAGCCGGCCTGTGCGGCGAGGCCGACGTCGGCAAGACCTGGTACGACCTGACGAGCCAGGCGTTCGCGGTGTTCCTGCCGGTGAAGTCGGTTGGCGTGATGGGCGATGGGCGGACGTACGACTACGTGACGTCGCTGCGCGCGGTGCAGACCACCGACTTCATGACCGCACACTGGGCGCACCTGCCGTATGCACTGCTCGGCCGCGCGTCGAACCGGATCATCAACGAAGTGCGCGGGATCAATCGGGTCGTGTACGACATCTCGGGGAAGCCGCCGGCGACAATCGAGTGGGAGTGAGCGCGTTGTACGTTATTGATTTTTAAAAATTAAAATAACGTTATCTCTCGCGTCATAAACTGTATTTTTCGTGGTGTGCGAGAGGTATACCATCGAAAAACTGCGGATACCATGCCTGGAATTTGTAATCCCGGCATGGTATCGGACGTTCAGCCAAACTTGCGGCTAGGGCAATTCAGTTGAAATTGCGTATTTGGCTTGACCACACACCTATGCGAGTTGAGGTCTGCCGTATTTGAGGACCGTATAGGCCTCCTTGTCCGGATCGAACGGCAGCCGCATCATCCGTTCTTGATCGATCCAATCAGCTTTTGTGCCCACGATACTCATTGCCAAGTAAACGGGCTGCATTTCCGACAACACTGCGTACCACTTAGAGAGGCAGTCTACGATCCCTGGGTGCCAAGTGTCTTCCACTGCCTGAAGTTCCTTGGTGAGTGAAGCCAGCATGTGTTGTCTATTGGCATCGTCGAGACATTCGATGATATAACCCACCAAAGCGTAATCCAATTCGCATCGAGCGATCTTGGTAAGGCTTTCACCAGTCTCGTTCAGACCAAATTCCCACGACGTCCAACGCTGATAAGCCAAATGCCACAACGTCTGGCGCTTCTCGACTCCGGCCGTGTTGCGGAAGGTTCGAAGGCAATTCGCAACTGCAAATCGGGTTTGCTGGCCAGACCAGTGTAAGCTGATCGTATCAACGTAGAGTTGAAGTGCTGCGGTGTCCGCATTGGCAAGAGCGGAGCCAAGCGGCGCCTGCAACTCTGGAAATTGCGAAGGAAAGCAGTTGAACACGCGCATCCAACCAGCCCAGCGCTGCGTATCTTTCGACACGTCTTGCAAGATTTGGGTCAAAAATTCTTTACAAGTGTCCCCAAGCGGCTCCCGGTTAGCCCTTGATGACGCAGCTCTATAAGTTGTCGCGAATTGAACATGAGGGTTGGTCGATTCAGCCCCGAGGCGTAGCGCTGCATTGGGAGGAAGCGATAGCGCCACACTCATGATCGACGCCATCTGCCGTAGACCCGAGACAGCCTGTACGAGGTGCTCGGGCGCAAATCTGTCGAGGCACTGGGCAGCCTGCGCGATGGCGATGCTCGGGAAAAAAACGTCTTCGATCAAACGCCAGCCTTGTGCGATGCCGATCCAATCGCCCTCGGTGTCAGCCTTTTCAAATCTTTCTATGGCTTCCGACTCCCAGATGGGAGGGGATAGACCACGAATCGTAAAGCTTGTCGTTAGGCCCGCGATCACTCTCTTAAGCGCAGCAAGCAGATCATCGTTGGGCTTGAAGTTATTTGGTATGGCGACCCAGAAATTCGTATCCTTCGTTGTGAATTTTCCGACGACGAGGAGGGCGACCAGCCGGATACGCCGCGGATCGACACCGCTGTCCCAACTGGAACATTCTTGGAGGGCCCACCGAAGCAGCCCGCAGAGTCGGTCCAAATCCTCATCGCTCGGCGGCTTGCCGCTCGTTTGGACGAAATCGACGAAGGTAAATTGGGATCTGATCGATTCAAATATCTTGTTGCCGGCGTCCCAATCGGAAAGGGCCTGCAATGGATCGGACTGCGCTTCGATAGCCGCAATAAGAGCAGTCGGAGCTTCGATCGGGCCAGCTTGCGTAGCTTTCTCGATCGCCGAGAGGAACATATTCGCGGCGCTCATCACGGCTTCTTCCATACGAGATGGTCCGACTCGCTGAGTAGCTCCCAGAGATCGGTAAAGGCATCCACGACAAGCTGAGCATTGTCGACCTTCTGAAGAATGTGATGCGCCATGCCCACGGAGTTCACCGAGGTGCCGAGCGACCAGGCCATGGCTCCGTCCGGGCCGGACGGGAAGATCAGAAACCTATCGTGGAAGTCCCATCCCGTCGAGCCCTTCTGCACTCGAAGCTCAAGTTTTAAGCCCCGCCAGTTGCTCTGACACCCGTCAAGTGCGTCGCGGATTTCGTCGCCAGGAGCACCTTTGGTCGTCGTCAGACCACGGAGGTCCACTCCTTGATATGGGCAGTAAAACAGCGTTTCGAGTATGTCGTTGGCTGACAGGTAAGGATCCCAGAGCCAAGCACCCTTTCCTCCGTAAGCGACGATCAGGGCCCGGAGGTCATCCAACGCTTTTCGACGGCAGGCATTTCTATTTCCATGAGTCGGACGGTATTGAACAAAGCGACGCTCGGCAGCCAGCCTATTGGCTTGCTCGGTGTACATTCGTTTCGCTGTCCACCCCCCGTTGTCGTCCGGTTGGGGATCGCCAACGAGGCTTTGATTGGAAAACGCAGTCAGACCGACGCGCCGAGGGTTCCAACTTCCATCCGGATTCTTGACCGAAAAGATGCGCGGCTCAGGATCGGGTGAACTCATGTTCAATGAGACGGTAGAGATAAAAGAGCCCGGGCCGGAGGCGACGAGAAGTGTGCTGCTTTGCTCGTCCCAGATGAAGCCGCGATACAGCCCTCGGCCGGCACGCATCGGGAGTGGGGTGATCCTGTCCTCCAAGCTTGACGAAGCAAAGCCCGTGAGGATGTCGTCGTGTTCCAATTCGCAGACCGCAATCAAAGGACGCGGAGTGGCTTTGGGGTGCCAGGCGTGTTCGACCTGAAAATTACCATCGTGAAGCTTTTGGAATTCAGCCATCAGCACCGTGACAGGGAGTTGCACAAACAGATTGCCGAGCCGGTCTGACATAGCCGCCAATTGGAGTGGGATATGCTTCTCGACCTGCACTGATAGCTCTTGCAAACGGCGAGGGTCGGCAGAGAAGGGTGCCAGCACTTCCTTGCCATGATCGGTCCATTCAAACAGGTGTGAACCGCTCCAAAAGTTGTTTTTCAGGAGCTTGTTCCATGGGACCGCTGTGCCATTGTTGGAAGGAACAAATTGCGCGGGCATTGGGAAAAGCTTGCCGATTTCGAGTTCATCGCCGGAAAGTCTCCATCCTTCTCCTGCCTCCACAGCCGTGAGTGCAGGAATGAGCGTGTCGATCGGCAATGTGTAACGACGGATGCCGAAACTCCAGTCGTTGAGGGATTTGATCCGGATAGGTTTCGGAGTCAGGAAGCGGGCGCACGGTGCCTCGATATCAGATCGCTCCTCGGCAACCAAGAGGGTAAGGACATTGAACGCACCATCATGATCGCGTCGATTAGCGAACAGTTCTGTACATTCAACATGCGTATAGAACCCTAGCACACCGGGCGAGAGAAGCTGCGTTAGCTCGGGCAAAGGGGAGCGAGGTTCGGGTCGTTTGTACCGGTTCATTACAATCTCTTTGATCCATGTTTTGCCAGGCCGTTTTGCGCTAACGCGTGATGTCGGTCGGCGCGTGTGATGCTTTCCGTTCCGGTATCGGATGGGTCACGCCTGCGTACGCACCAGCGATCGCAAATACATCGGCACCTTCGCCTTGGTCGTCGCCTGGACCCGCGACATCAACGCGTGATCGATCCGGTCCAGCCCGTAAGTCCGCGAAATATCCTGCTGCAACCGGCACCACAGATGCCCAGCCATCTCGGCATCGACCATCGCGCGGTGCGCACGGCCCGATCGCGGCAACCGCAGCATCTCGGCGAGGCTTGACAGGCGGTGACTTCTGGCGTCCGGGTAGATCCGTCTCGCCACCAGCATCGTGCATGCAAACGCATGGTCGGCCGACATGCCGAGCAGCCCGAGTTCCGACTGCCAGAAGCGTTTGTCGAAACCGGCGTTGTGGGCCACGACCGCGTGCTTGCCAACGAACGCCGCCGCTTCCTTCATGACTTCGGACGCCGGGGGCGCCGTCGCGATCATGTCGTTCGTGATGCCGGTGAGCGCAACGACATCGGAAGGGATGCGTCTGCCTGCATTCATCAAACTCTGGAAACGGTCGACGACTTGCCCGTCGCGCAGCAGGATGACGGCAATTTCGGTCGCACGGTCGCCCAGATTCGGCGACAGCCCGGTTGTTTCGAAGTCCAGTACCGCGACGGTTTGCATGGTTGAGTTCGGATGCTTCATCAGAGGGTCTCGAGTGTGGCCGAGAGGGTAGCATCTCCGTGCTCGCGAACGGCGGATTCATCGACCAGCAAGCGGGCCGGCCTCCGATTGACGATAATGAAATCTCGCTCCAGGCCTGTCGGATATGCTGCCGTGACTCAACTGACGCTACCCGGATTCGATGCGCCGCCGCCGGTTCCCGTGCACCGCTTCTTTTTCGCCGTGATGCCGGATCCGGCCGCGGCGGTGCGCATTGCCAGCCTTGCCGAAAGCATGCGGCTAAAGAAGGACAGCCTGGTGGGTACCGAGCGTCTGCACATCACGCTGGGCTCGCTCGGCGACTTCGCTTACGTGCCGGGCGCTACCCTTGTACGGGCACGTGCGGTGGCGGACCGCATGGACGTGCCGTCTTTCTCCGTGACGTTCGACAAGATCGTCAGCTTCAACGGGCGTCCCGGTCATCAACCGCTGGTGCTGATGGGGCGGGCCGGTCTGGACGACTTGATCGACTTTCGACGGCAGTTGCGAGAGGCGCTGAAACCGGCCGGTGTGCCTGTTTTTCCTTCGGGTTTCACCCCGCACGTGACGCTGCTGTATGGCGCACGCAGGCCCGATGAGTATCGGATCGAGCCGATTACCTGGACCGTGTTCGACTTCGTCCTGATCGATAGCTGGCTCGGGAAGTCGCACTACGACGTGTTGGGGCGCTGGCCGCTGACGACCGGCGACTCCTCGGGATAATCGCGATACCGCAAGGGCGGTGTCGTTTCAGCGCGTCCGGTCCGGGCCGGTGCCGTGTCCCGTTCCTGCCCGGACTCCGGCTCAGTCCCGACCACTCCCGCGATAACGAAGATGAATCAGCGGATAAGGTCGCCCCTGAGCATCCACCTCCGACCACCCGCAGCGTTCGAATCCGAGCCGTTCATAGAATCCCGCCGCCGCTTCGTTCTGCGCGTTGACGTCGGTCGACAGGTCGGGATGGCGCTTGAGTGCTTCTTCGACCAGCCGCCGCCCGACCCCCGTGCCATGGTGTTCAGGATCGACGAACAGTGCTTCCATGTGATTGCCGTCGAGCAGCATGAAGGCGATCGCGCGATCGCTCTCGTCGACGGCCAGGTCGAGCGGTGCGCGCGGCAAAAACGCGACGACTTCGGATTCGATGGCACGACGATCGTCGCCGCTCAGGAAGTGATGGGTGGCGTCGACGGCGTTGCGCCAGATATCCAGCACGCGTGTGCGATCGGCCTCGGTGGATCGTCGAATTCTGATCATGGTTTGATAGGTTGTGATTCGGCGGCGCTCGGCAGGTCGCTGGCTCAGTGACGGACCGAACGCATCGCGCCGATACGCAAGCGACAGTGGAAGTGTCAGGCGGATGGCGGACGCGCATTGCCCAGCACCGCCGCCCGCTCGATTGCTCGTCGCGCGACGTCGCGCACGCCCGCGCTCATCGGCAAATCGTCGCGCTCGAGTTCGTCGATCCCGAACCAGCGCGCGTCGAGCGCATCGTCGCCGGCGGCCGGCGTGCCGCGCAGCCATCTGCACAGCACCGCGACCAGGATGAAATGCTGGCGCACGGCGCCGTGCGCATCGTAATCGAATGCGTCCAGCGCGGTAAAGGCGTCGAGCGCTGCCACGTCGACCGTGGTCTCTTCCGCGATCTCGCGCACGACCGCATCCGCGAGCGGCTCCCCCGGCTCGATCTTGCCGCCGGGGAAGCCCCAGCAGCCCGCATCGGGCGGATTCGCGCGGCGCACGAGCAGCACGTCGCGTTCGCGCAGCACGATGCCGATCACGGCGGGAACGGGGCGCAAGGAAGCAGCGTGGCCGGTTGCGGACAGGGTCATGCGTATCCGTTGGTTCGAACGAACGCGTGAGCGTACACGCGGCTCATCGTGCGTTCCCGGTACGCCGTTCGATCGCGCGGATCACGGCGACCATGTCGGCCGCGCCATGCCCGGCCTGCTCGGTTTCGCCGTAAAGCGCGTGGCAGATGTCGAGCAGCGGCGACGCGATGCCGATGCCCCGCGCGGATTCGGCGACGAGGCGCGCGTTCTTCAGCACGTCGGCGATCGCGGCCTGCACCGAGAAATCTTCCGCGACGAGCTTGCCGAGTTTCACGCGCGACACGTCGCTCGCCATCGGGCCGGCGTTCAGCACGTCGGCGAAGCGCGCGAGGTCGATACCGTGACGCTGCGCGAAATGCGTGGCTTCGGCGAGACCGGTGACCATCGTGATCAGGAACAGGTTGACGGCGAGCTTCATCGTCAGCGCCGCTGGCACGTCGCCGCACACGAAGCTGTCGCGGCACAGCGGCTTCACGAGCGCGCGGACGGCTTCGACGTCGTCGGGTGCGCCGGCCAGCATCGCGACGAGCTGGCCGGCTTCGGCCGGCTTGCGCGAGCCCGATACCGGCGCCTCGACGTAGCGGCCCGACGCGGCGGCGATGTCGTCGGCGAGCGCACGCGAGTATTCGGGCGCATTCGTACCCATGTTGACGATCGTGTGCCCGTCGACCCGCGCGGCAAAACCGGGCGTGCCGCGCGCGAGGACGGCATCGATCGCCGCGTCGTTCGCGAGCATCAGGATCACGGTGCGGCAGGACACGAATACGTCGTCGATGTCCTCGGCCACGCGCGCGCCGGCGTCGCGCAGCGCATCGTCGTTGCCGTGCGAACGGCTCCACACGACGAGCGGCGTGCCGGCCCGCGCGAGATTGAGCGCCATCGGCGTGCCCATCACGCCGAGGCCGATGAATCCGATAGGGGTTTGCATGGTGCTGCTCCCACGGGAGGTGGCGACGATCGTGGGCGTCAGTATCGCAGCGTTTTCGCATGCCTGCCATCCGGTCCGCTCGAGCGCGGCAGCCGCGTCGTCGCCGCTACGCGATCTCCGCCAGGTACGGCCACGGATAAATGCCGCGTGCATGGCCGTCGCCGAACAGGAAGCGTACGCCGTAGCCGAGCGGTTCCACGCCGTCCAGCGTCAGGCCCGGCCGCGTATCGATGCGGCCGCCGTCGAGCCGGATCTTGCGGCATTCCGCACACGGGCAATCGCTGCGCAACCGCGCATAGTCGATGCGTTGCGCCGAGCCGTCAGGCCAGGACAGCGTCAGTGCGCGTGCCGGGTGATCGAGTGCGATTCCGATCGGCGTAATCATCGCGACGCCTCGTCGATCTGTCCGATCGCGATCCGCACGGCCTTGCGGACTTCGGGGTCGCGATCGTCGAGCGCGTCGTGCAGCGCGGGCAGCGTCGCCCGGTCACGCAATTCGCCGAGCGCGAGCGCGGCTTCCTTGCGCAGGTTGCTGATCGCATGCGCGAGCAGCGCGACGACGGCCGATGCCGCGGCCGCATCGCGCAATTGGCCGAGCGCGCGGACGGCGCGCACGCGCACTTGCCAGTAGTCGTCGTCGAGCGCGGCGACGAGCGGGTCGCGCGCAACGGCGACGCGCAGCTTGCCGAGCGTGGCAGCCGCTTCCTCGCGCACCTGCCATTCGACGTCACGCAGCGCCGCGAGCAGCGCGGTGACGACGGCGGTATCGCCGGCCGCTGCAAACCCGATCGCGCCGACCGCGGCGCGCCGCACGTCGGCATCGGCGTCCGCGGTCGCGATTCGGGCGAGCAGCGGCAGCGCGCGGCCGTCCTTGAGC
This sequence comes from Burkholderia sp. MSMB1078WGS, assembly GCF_001528895.1. Lineage (NCBI taxonomy): Bacteria > Pseudomonadati > Pseudomonadota > Betaproteobacteria > Burkholderiales > Burkholderiaceae > Burkholderia > Burkholderia sp. MSMB1078WGS. The sequence continues at coordinate 81,824 of NZ_LPDI01000041.1, forward strand.
CAGCCGAGCACGACGACCGCCTCCGTGCGTACGGCGGCGGTGCTCGCGTCGAGCGCGCGCAGCGCGGGCGCGAACGCGTCGGGGTCGCGCAATTCGCGCAAGCCGCGCAGCACGGCGGTGCGCACGAACGGCTCGGGCCGGTCGGCCCAGCGGCACAGCACGGCGCCCGATGCCGCGTCCTTCAGTTCGGACAGGCTGTGCGCGGCCGTTGCGCGCACGCCGTCGTCCGCATCGAGCAGCGCATGGCACAGCGCGTCGACGACATCGGGCTGCTCCCACGCGTCGAGCACGCGTGCGGCCTCGCTGCGCACGTCGGCCGACGGGTCGTCGCGCAGCGCCGCGACGAACGACGGCACGAGTTCAGGAGCCTCGAGATCGGCGAGTTCGAGCAACGCGATGCGGCGCACCGAGGCATCGGCCGCGGCGAGGCGCGCGACGAGCGCGGCATGATCGGCGGCCGGCACGCCGGGCGGCGGGAAAGCGGAGGAAGAGGCGGTCATGGAAAAAGTCGGTGCGGTGAATGGGCAGGCACACATGCTCAGGCGCGTTGCGCAACAGCGCGAGACAGCGGCGCTCGATGTCGACGCACGCGGGCTCGGTCGTCCTGTCGTCGGTGCGGGTGGCGCGCCGTGTCAGCGCAGCAGGTAAGGAATGTCGACCTTGACTGCGCCGGTTGGGCAGTCGCGTTCGCACGGCATGCAGTACCAGCATTCGTCGAACTGCATGTACGCCTTGCCCTTGCTGACGTCGATCGCGAGCAGGTCGAGCGGGCACACGTCGACGCAGACGGTGCAGCCTTTGTCGGCGATGCACAGCGTCTCGTCGATCGTCACGGGCGCGCTGCTGCGCTGGAAGATGTCGTGCGGGGTATGGGGCATGGCAAGGTTCCTCAAAGGGCGGCCGCGAGCGCGGCCGGTTCGCGGATGCGCAACTGCGCGTAGGCGCCGCGTTCGTCGTCGGCAAGCGGCACGACGTACGGTTCGACCGGCCGTTTCTCGCTGCGCATCGCGCCCGCGGCATCCTTGCGTAGCCACGTATGGCAGAACCATTCGGCGTCGTTGCGGTGCGGGAAATCGACGCGATGGTGGTACAACCCCCAGCGGCTCTCGGTGCGGAACAACGACGCGCGTGCGGCCATTTCCGCGCAATCGCGGATCGCGCGCACTTCGGCCGCGCGCATCAGCTCGTGCGGGTTATCGGCCTTGATTTCTTCGATATCCTCAGTAATTGCGTCAAAACGTTGCAGCCCGATTTCCATCTTGCGCGTCACCTTCGGCGGTTGCAGGTAGTCGTTCACCATGCGGCGCAGCTTGTACTCGACCTGCGCCGGCGCCAGGCCGCGCTCGCGCAGCAACGGCGCGAGCACGCGCGAGCGCTCGGCGTCGACCTGTTGGTGGTCCACCGGCGCGTGTTCGCGGCCGGCCGCGTAGTCGGCCGCGTTTTGCCCGGCGAACCAACCGTAGGTGAAGGCGCCGAGCATGTAGTTGTGCGGAACGGCCGCCATGTCGCCGGCCGCGTACAGCCCCGGCACGGTCGTCTCCGCGCGCGCATTCACATACACGCCCGATGCGCTGTGACCGCTGCAGAAGCCGATCTCCGAGATGTGCATCTCGACCATCTGGCTGCGGTAGTCGGTGCCGCGCCCCGCATGGAAACGGCCACGGCTCGGCCGTTCGTTCGTATGCAGGATCTGCTCGATGGTCCGGATCGTTTCTTCCGCGAGATGGTCGAGCTTCAGGAACACGGGGCCGTTGCCGCTCTGCAGTTCCTGGTAGAACTCCCACATCATCTGGCCGCTCCAGTAATCGCATTCGATGAAGCGTTCGCCCTTGCCGTTCGCGGTGAAGCCGCCGAGCGGGCCGGTCACGTACGCGCACGCCGGGCCGTTGTAATCCTTGATCAACGGATTGATCTGGAAGCATTCGAGATTCGCGAGCGCCGCGCCCGCGTGATAGGCCATCGCGTAGCCGTCGCCCGCGTTGGTCGGATTCTCGTACGTGCCCATCAGATAGCCCGATGCCGGCAGACCGAGGCGGCCCGCCGCACCACAGCAGAGGATCACGGCCTTCGCGCGGATCACGTGGAATTCGGCGGTGCGGCAGTCGAAGCCGAGCACGCCGCTCGCGCGGCCCTGCGCGTCGGTCAGCACGCGCGTCGCGACGATCCGGTTCGTGATCGCGATGCGCGCGCGCTTCAATTGCCGGTACAGCACCTTCTTGATGTCGTGACCCTCCGGCATCGGCAGCACGTACGAGCCCATGTGATGGACCTTCTTCACCGCGTAGTCGCCGGTGCCGTCCTTCTCGAACTTCACGCCCCAGCGATCGAGCTGCTCGATCGTCGCGAAGCTGTGCGTCGCGTACGCGTATACGGCTTCCTGGTCGACGATCCCGTCGTTGGCGATCGTGATCTCGCGCGTGTACTGCTCGGGCGTCGCATGACCGGGGATCACCGCGTTGTTCAGGCCGTCCATGCCCATCGAGATCGCGCCGCTGCGCTTCACGTTGGCCTTCTCGAGCAGCAGCACGCGCAGGGACGGATCGCGCTCCTTCGCCTTGATGGCCGCCATCGGGCCGGCCGTGCCGCCGCCGACCACGACGATGTCGTATTCGTGCACATGGGTGTTCATCGCGGGTTCCTTGCAGGTTTGCGCGCCTTCTGCCGATCGATGCGCAGCCGGTACTGGAAGGCGTCGCCGCGGAAGTAGAGGGTTTCGTAGTCGATCGGAGCACCGGATGCATCGTGCGTGAGACGCTCGATACGCAGCACGGGGCTGCTTTCCTCGACGTGCAGCGCGTCGACGATTTCGTCGTCGGCGAGGATCGCGTCGATCGACACGTCGGCATGGCCGAGCGCAATGCCGCAGTCGTTCTCCAGGATCAGGAAGATGTCGCGGGTCGCGAGATCGGCGCCGGCGAGGCGCTTGCCGAGCGCTTCGGGCACCCAGGTCTGTTCGAGCGACACGGGTTCGCGGTTCAGCAGCCGCACGCGATGGATCTCGACGAGCGGCGCGCCTTCGGGCACGTTCAGCTTCGTCGCGAGATGGCGATCGGCCTTCACGGTGCGCAGGCTGCGCAACTGGTTGACGATCTCGTAGCCCATCGACGACATCGCCTCGGCGAACCCCTGCAGCGACGTCACGTTCTGGAAGGCCTTCGGCTTCGACACGAACGTACCCTTGCCGTGCAGCTTGAACAGCAGGCCCTCCTTCTGCAGGTCGCCGAGTGCCTGGCGCACCGTGATGCGGCTGACGTCGAACATCGCGCAGAGTTCGTGCTCGGACGGCATCCGGCTGTGCGGCGCATAGGTGCCGTCGAGAATGCGCGCGCGCAGCGCGTCCTTGATCTGCACGTAGAGCGGGGCCGCGGACAGCGGCACGACGTTGGATGGAGTCATCGGTCAACTTGTTATGACAAGATGGGGCGAGTGTAGCCAGCGCACGTGCGCGCCCCAACCAACCATTTCTGCTTTCGAATTTCCCGTTGCGGAAAAGCGGGGCGGCAGGCGGCGGGGCGACCGGATGATCCGACCCTTGCGAGCCGCGCGAATCGCCGACAATAAAAAATCCGCGGCCCATGCGCCGCGCATGTCGATTTCCCGATGCGTCGCCCGTCGTATCGATATCGACCGGGCAGTGCGCCGCGCCCTGCGGCCGGCACCGGGTTGCCGCGAATGGCGCAACGAACGAGGAGATGCCACATGACACGTCACATGCCGGATTCCCGATACCGCTGGGTGATCGTCGCCGCGGGCGGCCTGATGGGCTGCGTCGCGATCGGCGCGATGTTTTCGTTACCGGTATTCCTGCGGTCCATCGCGCGCGATACGGGTTGGTCGATGACCGGCATTTCGGCCGCGATGACGCTCGGCTTCATCGCGATGGCGTTTGCGAGCATGGCGTGGGGCAGCCTGTCGGACCGCGTCGGCACGCGGCCGGTCGTCGTCGCGGGCGCCGTGCTGCTGTCGGCGAGCCTGGCGCTGGCGAGCCGCGCGCCGTCGCTGCTCGTGTTCCAGCTGACCTTCGGCCTGGCCGTCGGCAGCGCGACGGCCGCGATATTCGCGCCGATGATGGCGTGCGTGACCGGCTGGTTCGACACGCACCGCAGCCTCGCGGTATCGCTCGTGTCGGCCGGCATGGGAATGGCGCCGATGACGATGGCGCCGCTGGCCGCATGGCTCGTGTCGGTGCGCGACTGGCGCACGTCGATGCTGCTGATTGCCGCGCTGGCGGCCGTCGTGATGATTCCGGTGTCGCTGCTGGTGCGCCGGGCGCCGGCGCTCGCCGCTGCAGCCGCGCACGCGGCGCCCGCGCCAGCGTCCACCGGCGCGCCCGCCGCGATGTCGGTCGCGGATGCGCTGCGCTCGCCGCAGTTCGCGGTATTGCTGCTGACCAATTTCTTCTGCTGCGCGACGCATTCGGGCCCGATCTTCCACACGGTCAGCTACGCGGTGACCTGCGGGATTCCGCTGATCGTCGCGGTGTCGATCTACAGCGTGGAAGGGCTCGCGGGCATGGGCGGCCGGATCGCGTTCGGGATACTCGGCGATCGCCTCGGCGCGAAGCGCATGCTGGTGGCGGGATTGCTCGCGCAGGCGTTCGGCGCGCTCGGCTATTACTTCGTGCGCTCGCTCGACGGCTTCTACGCGGTCGCGACGCTGTTCGGTTTCGTCTATGCGGGCGTGATGCCGCTCTATTCGGTGCTCGCGCGCGAGAATTTCCCGCTGCGGATGATGGGCACCGTGATCGGCGGCTGCGCGATGGCCGGCAGTCTCGGGATGGCCGCGGGCCCGGTCGCGGGCGGGCTGATCGTCGACGCGCTCGGCAGCTACGGCTGGCTGTACCTCGGATCGTTCGCGATCGGGGTCGGCGCGTTCCTGATCGCGACGATGTTCCGCCCGTTCGCGAAAGCGCGGCCGGAAACGGTAGCTGCGTAATCGGGCGGCGAAGGCGGGGAGGCAGGCAGGAGGCCGGCATTTTCGCCGGGTCGGCGGGGGCCTGCGGGATCGTCGTGGATAAAAAATGGGGTAGGCCATCGCCCCCGTCCGGAAGCGTCGGGATGGCGCTCGGCCTGCTGCGGCGCAGCACAGCGGCAAGTGACGGCGATCGGCGCGCATGCGCTGCGATTCGGCCCCTAAAAACGTGATATCGAGCATATATTCGAAGGGCCTGTCATACCGGCGTCACCCTGCTAGAATTCGGCCTGCCGCATTGTTCCGATTGACTGATGAGATTGCTTGACGCCCTGGTCGAACAACGTATTGCCGCCGCCGCCGCGCGGGGCGAGTTCGACGATTTGCCGGGTACCGGCGCGCCGCAGGCGCTGGATGACGACCTCCTCGTGCCCGAGGAGGTGCGGGTGGCCAACCGTATCCTGAAGAACGCGGGCTTCGTGCCGCCGGCCGTCGAGCAACTGCGCGCGCTGCGCAACCTGCACGACGAAGTGCAGGCGGTCAGCGACCGCGCCGCGCGCTGCCGGCTGCAGGCGAAGATCCTCGCGCTCGACATGGCGCTCGAATCGCTGCGCGGCGGCCCGATGGTGATGCCGCGCGACTACTGCCGGCGCATCGCGGAACGCCTGTGCGAGCGCGGGCTCGACGACGCGCCCGCCGAAGCGGGGACGATGTGACGTCCGACGCGCTGCACGACGCAGCCCACGCGGCACCCGCGGCCGCTGACCCCGCCGCCGATTCTCCCGTTCACGAAGCCGCGCCCGTATCGGCGCGCGACCTGCATTTCATGCGTCTGGCGCAGGCCGCCGCCGAAGAGGCGCGCGCGGCCGGCGAAGTGCCGGTCGGCGCGGTGCTCGTGCGCGGCGACGAAGTGATCGCACGCGGCTTCAACCATCCGATCGGCGGGCACGATCCGTCCGCGCATGCCGAAATGGCCGCGCTGCGCATGGCCGCGCAGCAGCTGCGCAATTACCGGATGCCCGGCTGCGAGCTGTACGTGACGCTCGAGCCGTGCCTGATGTGCGCAGGCGCGATCATGCATGCGCGCATCGCGCGGGTCGTCTATGGCGCGGCCGATCCGAAGACGGGCGCGTGCGGCAGCGTGATCGACGCATTCGCGAATCCGCAGCTCAACCACCACACCGAAGTGACCGGCGGCGTGCTCGCCGACGAGTGCGGCGCCGCGCTGAAGTCGTTCTTCGCCGAGCGCCGTCGCGCGCTGCGCGAAGCGCGGCTCGCCCGCGACGCCGAATCAGGCGCGTCATAGGCGCCGCTGTCGCGCCCGTCGTTACGGGCGTGCACGGTTTTCGTGAACCGGACACGGTTCGGACCCTCTAAGCAGGTTTGACGATCCCGACACCTTTCGCCATGTCCTTCCAGCCCGCCGCGTCCTACACCATCCGCCTGCTGGCGCCGTCCGGCTATCCGCACGACCCCGACGCGATCAACCGCGCGCTCGAGCGCCTCAGCAGCGCGCAGCAGCGCATAGAGAACATCGAGGCGACGCAGCGGCGCTTCCAGCGTTTCGGCGGCACCGACGGCGAGCGGGCGGGCGACCTGAACCGCCTCGCCGATCCCGAGCGGCCGCTGCCGGACATCGCGCTCGCGGTGCGCGGCGGCTACGGCGCCGCGCGCATCCTGCACGGGCTCGACTATCGCGGGCTCGAGCGCCGGCTGCGCGACCAGCCGATCGCACTCGTCGGTCACAGCGATTTCACGGCGATCCAGCTGGCGCTGTACGCGAAGGCGCGCATCAAGACGTTCGGCGGCCCGATGCTGTCGGCCGATTTCGGCGCGGAAACGCCGAGCGACTTCACGATGCAGCATTTCTGGCAGACGCTGACGCAGCCGAGCACGACGATCGTCGCCGACGCACCGCAGGTGCAGACGGTGAACGTGACGGGCACGCTGTGGGGCGGCAACCTCGCGATCCTCACGTCATTGGTCGGCACGCCGTACATGCCCGACATCGAGGGCGGCATCCTGTTCATCGAAGACGTCAACGAGCAGCCGTTCCGGATCGAGCGGATGATCTATCAACTGCACCTGTCCGGGCTGCTCGCGCGCCAGCAGGCGCTCGTGCTCGGCCAGTTCACCGGCGCGCGGCCGTTCGAGTACGACAACGGCTACGACATGCAGGCGATGATCGACCAGGTGCGCGCGGTGGTCGGGATTCCGGTCGTCACGGGGCTCCAGTTCGGCCATGTACCCGATCTGTTGACGCTGCCGTTCGGCGCCCAGGCGCAACTGGTCGCGAATGCGCACGGGTTCCGGCTGACGGTGTCGGACTATCCGCATCTCGGCTGACGCCGGCGCGATCGATCGAAAGGCGGGTTTCCCCGCCTTTTTCTTTATGTAAGTACGCAACTAACGGTCAATATTTTTCGTCGACGCCCACACGATCTTCGCTCGGGTTTGCACCATTTTTGTCAACAAAATAGCCGGGAGGGTATACGACGAGAAAGGCCTCCGTCTTGCTTTCCAAGCTTGTGGTGCATGGATTTCGTGCGCGTTGCACCGAATGGGGACACGCCGACGCACGCCGGTCGTGCGAAATCTCGCAAAAGAATTGTTGACAATCTTTATGTCCATCCTAGGATGAGGACCATCACACGATGCAGATCATGAACGAGCCCGATTCCCATCCGTCCGGCGCAGCCGGTCCCGAAGCGATCGCCGAGCGCATCCGCACCGCGATCCTCGAGCATCGGCTCGCGCCCGGCGCGAAGCTGACGGAGGCGCAGCTCTGCGAAGTGTTCGGCGTGAAGCGCGGGACGATCCGCCAGGCGCTCGCGCAGCTCGCGACCGACAAACTGGTCGACCTCGAGCCGAACCGCGGCGCGTTCGTCGCGAGCCCGTCGCTGCAGGACGTGCACGAAGTGTTCGAGATGCGCCGGATCATCGAGCTGGCCGTGGTCGAGCGGCTCGCGACCGGCCCCGGCGCCAGGCGGTTGAAGGGCGTCGCGGCGCTGATCGACAAGGAACGCAAGGCGTTCGAGCGGCACGACTTCGCGGCGTGGATCCGGCTGTCGGGCGAATTCCATACGGCGCTCGCGACGCTGATGGGCAATGCGACGCTCAGCGAGTGCCTCGAAGGGCTCGTCGCACGCTCGACGCTGATGTCGGCGCTGTACGAATCGCACGGGCGCAGCCCGTGTTCGTGCGACGACCACGACGAGATCCTCGCCGCACTGGAGGCGGGCGATCCGAAGCAGGCGGTGACGCTGATGGCGCGCCACCTGCAGCATGTCGAACTGAAGATGCTGGACCGGCCCGCGCAAGGGCAGGTCGATTTGCGCGAAGTGTTCGGCGGCGCCTGAGCGGCGACGCGAACCCGGCCGCGCCACACGACGAGAGCAATGCAGGCCTGCGGTGTTTGCCGAGGGCCGCGGGTCCGACTCCGGGCGACGATCCGGAGCGATATCGATGACGGTGGAGCGGCCTTCCGGCCGCGTCAAGGAGAAGTCATGGCTCAATTCAGTGTGGCGCACGACAGCGCCTATCCGGCGGAAGAAGGCGGCGAGGGCGGCGGTCCGGCATTGCCGGACGGTTACAGCGAACGTCTGTATAACGAAGATTTGGCACCCCTAAAAAATCAGACGTGGGGCGCGTACAACATCTTCGCGTTCTGGATGTCGGACGTGCACAGCGTCGGCGGCTACGTGTTCGCGGGCAGCCTGTTCGCGCTCGGGCTGACGAGCTGGCAGGTGCTGATTGCGCTGATCGTCGGCATCGGCCTCGTGAACGGGCTGTGCAACCTGATCGCGCGGCCGAGCCAGCAGATCGGCGTGCCGTATCCGGTCGCGTGCCGCGCGACCTTCGGCGTGCTCGGCGCGAACGTGCCGGCCGTGATCCGTGGGCTGATCGCGATCGCATGGTATGGAATCCAGACTTATCTCGCGTCGAGCGCGCTCGTGATCGTCGTGCTGAAATTCTTCCCGCAATGGCTGCCGTATGCGGACGTCCATCGCTACGGCTTCCTCGGGCTGTCGGCGGTCGGCTGGGCCGGCTTCATGCTGCTGTGGGTGCTCCAGGCGTTCGTGTTCTGGAACGGGATGGAGACGATCAAGAAGTTCATCGACTTCGCGGGCCCGGCCGTCTATGTCGTGATGTTCATCCTGGCCGGCTACATGGTGTGGCGCGCGGGCTGGCGCAACATCGGCATCAACCTCGGCGGCGTCAAGTATCACGGCGCCGAAGTGATTCCGGTGATGATCACCGCCGTGTCGCTCGTCGTGTCGTACTTCTCCGGGCCGATGCTCAACTTCGGCGACTTCTCGCGCTACTGCCGCTCGTTCGGCGACGTGAAGCGCGGCAATTTCTGGGGGCTGCCCGTCAACTTCCTCGCGTTCTCGCTCGTCACGGTGATCACCACCGCCGCGACGCTGCCGGTGTTCGGCGAACTGATCACCGACCCGGTCGAGACGGTCGGCCGCATCGACCATCCGACCGCGGTGATCCTCGGCGCGCTGACGTTCACGATCGCGACGATCGGCATCAACATCGTCGCGAACTTCGTGTCTCCCGCGTTCGATTTCTCGAACGTCGCGCCGCGCCTGATCAGCTGGCGTGCGGGCGGGATGCTCGCCGCCGTCGCATCGATCTTCATCACGCCGTGGAACCTGTTCAACAACCCGGCGGTGATCCATTACACGCTCGACGTGCTCGGCGCGTTCATCGGCCCGCTGTACGGCGTGCTGATCGCCGACTTCTACCTCGTCAAGCGCGGCCGCCTCGTGCGCAACGACCTGTACACGATGTCGGAAAGCGGCGCCTACTGGTACACGGGCGGCGTGAACCGCCGCGCGCTCGCCGCGCTGCTGCCGGCTGCGGTGATCGCGGTCGTGTGCGTGATGGTGCCGGGCTGGCAGGGCGTCGCGAATTTCTCGTGGTTCATCGGCGCAGGGCTCGGCTTCGGGTTCTACCGGCTGCTGGCAGGCGCGAAGGCGTAAGGAGCCTGCGATGAAGATCCGACTGATCAATCCGAATACGACGCAGCGGATGACCGACGCGATGGGCCGCTGCGCGCGCGAGGTCGCGGCCGCCGGCACGGAGATCGTGGCCGTGAGCCCGCCGATGGGGCCGCCGTCGATCGAAGGGTATTACGACGAGGCGCTCGCGACGCCGGGGCTGCTCGCCGAGATCGCGCAGGGCGAGCGCGACGGCTGCGACGCATACGTGATCGCGTGTTTCGGCGATCCGGGCCTGTATGCGGCGCGGGAACTCGCGCGCGGGCCGGTGATCGGCATCGCCGAGGCCGCGATGCATGCAGCAAGCGTGCTCGCGCCGGGCTTCTCGGTCGTCACGACGCTCGCGCGTACCTGCGGGATGGCGTGGCACCTCGCGGAGCGCTACGGGATGAAGCGGTTCTGCCGCAACGTGCGCGCAACCGACGTCGCGGTGCTCGAACTCGACCGGCCCGGCTCGGCCGCGCGCCGGATCATCGTCGACGAATGCCGGCGCGCGCTCGACGAGGACGGTGCCGACGCGATCGTGCTCGGCTGCGCGGGGATGGCCGAATTCGCGCACGAGATCGAGCAGCAGATCGGTGCGCCGGTGGTCGAGGGCGTCACGGCGGCCGTCAAGTGGGCCGAGGCGCTCGTCGCGTTGCGCCTCGCGACCGCGAAGCGCGGCGACTACGCGCGGCCGCTGCCGAAGCGCTACGACGGTGCGTTCGCCCGCTTCAGCCCGCCGGACGGGGATACGGCGGAACCGGTCCCGGATTTGCCGCACCCGCACATACACACCGTCTGACACGCACTATCTGCGCCGCTGTATGGGCGCGTATGAACGTTTTCGCTACACTGGGCCGTCGTCGCATCGGCTGGTGCGGCCCGCTTCCGGGCGCCGCGCCGTCGATGCGAACCCATTATTTCAGCCCGCTCACTCAGCCCGCATTCGTTGCATTTCGAACCATGTCACTCGATCCCAACTATCCTCGCGACCTGATCGGCTACGGCCGCCATCCCGTTCAGGCGAACTGGCCGGGGCGCGCCCGCGTCGCCGTGCAATTCGTGCTGAATTACGAGGAGGGCGGCGAGAACTGCGTGCTGCACGGCGATCCGGGCTCCGAGCAGTTCCTGTCCGAAATCGTCGGCGCCGCCGCGTATCCGGACCGCCACATGAGCATGGAGTCGATCTACGAATACGGGTCGCGGGCCGGCGTGTGGCGCATCCTGCGCGAATTCGAGAAGCGCGGGCTGCCGCTGACGGTATTCGGCGTCGGCATGGCGATCGAGCGTCATCCGGAGCTTGCGCGCGCATTCGTCGAGCTCGGCCATGAAATCGCGTGCCACGGCTGGCGCTGGATTCACTACCAGAGCATGACGCCGGAACTCGAAGCCGAACACATGCGCCTCGGGATGGAAGCGATCGAGCGCGTGACGGGCGAGCGCCCGCTCGGCTGGTATACCGGCCGCGACAGCCCGAACACGCACCGCCTGGTCGCCGAATACGGCGGCTTCCTATACGACTCCGACAACTACGGCGACGACCTGCCGTTCTGGATGGACGTCGAGGTGTCGGGCGGCCGCACGTCGCCGCAACTGATCGTGCCGTACACGCTGGACACGAACGACATGCGTTTCGCGACGCCGCAGGGCTTCAACACCGGCGATCACTTCTTCCACTACCTGCGCGACGCATTCGACGTGCTGTACGCGGAGGGCGACGAGGCGCCGAAGATGCTGTCGATCGGCATGCACTGCCGGCTGCTCGGCCGGCCGGGCCGGTTCCGCGGGCTGCAGCGTTTCCTCGATCACATCGAGAAGCACGATCGCGTATGGGTGACGCGCCGTGTCGATATCGCGCGTCACTGGCGTGAACATCATCCGTATCAGCCCAATCATCGAAACGAAGGGAAAGCATGAAGGCGATGCGCTACACGTTGGAACAACTGAACACGATGGCGCCGAGCGCATTCGTCGCGGCGTTGTCGGGGATTTTCGAGCATTCGCCGTGGGTGGCCGAGGTCGCCGCGGGCGAGCGGCCGTTCGCGAGTATCGACGCGCTGCACAAGACGATGTCGGATGCGGTGGAAACCAGCGGCGAAGCGCGCCAGCTCGCGCTGATCAACGCCCACCCGGAGCTGGCCGGCAAGGCCGCCGTGCGCGGCGAATTGACGGCCGAGTCGACCCGCGAGCAAAGCGGCGCGGGCCTCGACCAGTGCACGCAAGAAGAATTCGACAAGCTGCTGACGCTGAACCGCACGTATCGCGAGAAGTTCGGCTTCCCGTTCATCCTCGCGGTGCGCGGCTATGACCGCCACGGCATCATCGCGAACTTCGAGTCGCGCGTGAATCATTCGCGGGCCGAGGAGCTGCGCGCGAGCCTCGACCAGATTTACCGGATCGCGCGCTTTCGCCTCGACGACCTGATCGACGCCTGACATCGCCGCCTGACACCGCCGCTTGACACCGCGATACGGCCTGCTGCGTCGCAGCGGCTCGATCGCCTCACTGAAACAAGGAAACATCATGGCTGTTCCGCTTCTCGATCCGAACGCACCCGATTTCACGCGGCGCTACGTGAATCTTGCCGACCCGCGTCTCGGTGCGCAGGCGCTCGAGGCCAGCGACGATTTCTTCGCGCCGAAGGACCGGATGCTGAACCCCGAGCCCGCCGTCTTCATCCCCGGCAAGTACGACGACCACGGCAAGTGGATGGACGGCTGGGAGACGCGCCGCAAGCGCACGACCGGCTACGACTGGTGCATCGTCAAGCTCGCGCGCCCGGGCGTGATCAAGGGCTTCGACATCGATACGAGCCACTTCACCGGCAACTTCCCGCCGGCGGCGTCGATCGAGGCCGCGTTCGTGGCCGACGGCGCGCCGACGCAGGCCACCGAGTGGGTCGAGATCGTCGCGTCGACCACGCTGCAAGGCAACAGCCATCACTACGTCGAAGCGAGCGACGCGCGCGCGTTCACGCACCTGCGCATAAACATCTACCCGGACGGCGGCATCGCGCGCCTGCGCGTGTACGGCCAGCCGCAGCTCGACTGGGCCGGTGCGAGCGCGACCGAGCAGTTCGACCTCGCGGCGATGGAAAACGGCGGTTACGTGGTGGCGGCGAACAACCAGCACTTCGGCGTCGCGTCGAACCTGCTGCTGCCGGGCCGCGGCGTGAACATGGGCGACGGCTGGGAAACTCGCCGTCGCCGCGAACCGGGCAACGATTGGGCGATCATCGCGCTCGCGCACCCGGGCGTGATTCGCAAGATCGAAGTCGATACCGCGTTCTTCAAGGGCAATTACCCGGATCGCTGCTCGATCCAGGCTGCCTATGTGTCGGGCGGCACGGACAGCTCGTTGATCACGCAGTCGATGTTTTGGCCGGTGCTGCTCGGCGAACAGAAGCTGCAGATGGACAAGCAGCACTACTTCGAACACGACGTCGCATCGCTCGGCCCCGTCACGCACGTGCGGCTGAACATCATTCCGGACGGCGGCGTGTCGCGCCTGCGTCTGTGGGGGACGCTCGACAAATGAAGACGCTTGCCATCGAACCGCTGACCAAGGAAGCGTTTGCGCCGTTCGGCGACGTGATCGAAACGGAAGGGGCCAAGCAGATCCCGATCAACCTCGGCACGACGATCCGCTTTCACGATCTCGCGAAAGTCGACGTGACCGATGAAGGCGGCCGCACGCTCGTCAACCTGTTCCGCGGCCAGCCGCGCACGCTGCCGTTCGAGGTGAAGATGCTCGAGCGGCATCCGCTCGGCAGTCAGGCGTTCGTGCCGCTGAACGACCAGCCGTATCTCGTCGTCGTCGCGCCCGCGGGCGAGCTCGATCCCGCGAAGATCCGCGCATTCGTGACGAGCGGCTGGCAGGGCGTCAACTACGCGAAGGGCGTATGGCATCACCCGCTGATCGCGTTGGGCGGCGTGAGCGACTTCATCGTCGTCGATCGCGGCGGCGATGGGCTGAACCTGAACGAGCAGGATCTGCAGGAGTCGCTGTGGCTCACCGAGGATGCACTGGACGCGGTGACGGCCTGAGCCGACGGCGGCGTTACCCGGAAAGCCCGCGCACGATGCGCGGGCTTTTTTCATTTCGCTGCACGGTTGTCGCGCGAGGACTTTGCATATTCCATATCGTTGGTTCGTTGCGGCACGGGAGCCCGGTATCTTGACCGATTTGTCGGCCCGGCGGGCCGGTACGTTCCGAATCCTCGAACCTCCTCCCACGAACATCCCGATATGAATGGAAGACTCCCGATCGCCGCGGCAGTGGCGGCGGCCGTGCTGGCGCTCGCCGCATGCGACGGCAGCGACGGCGACATCGTCGCCAGTACCGGCACGAGCGCGGCCCGTAGCGCGAACCCGCTGGCCACGCCCGATCAGATCGCGGCGGAGAAACTCGCGCTCGAACTGGTGGCCGCGCCCGCGGTCGTGCAGGCGAAGGCTGCGCTGAAGGCGCAATGGCTGGCCGCGGCCCAGGCGGTGGGCGGCGTGCCGGACGAGTCGCTCGCCTATCTGCAGACGGCCGTCGACGAATCGGCGATGTCGAGCGCGCTCGCGATCACGAACCGTGATCCGAACGCGCCGAAAGTCATCTCCGGACTCGCCGCGCCGCATACGTGGTTCGGCATCGACGTGCCGGGCTCGCGCACGACGTTCGACAATCCGGATACGATTTATCGCAGCTTTCCGGTCGACCCGACGGCGCGTTACGTGATTCGCGGTAACGTGCATCGCGACGGCCCGGTCGACAGCAACGTCAGCTTGTGGGACAGCCGTCACGCGACGCTGTCGAACCTGACCGGCGATCAGTTGCGGGTCGGTGCGGACGGCAGCTTCACGATTACCGCGGATTCCGGCGCGGGAGACGGTACCGGCAATCACGTCGTGTTGCCGGCGGTCGCCGCATCGTTCTTCATTCGCGATACCGTCGCCGAATGGGGCGTGCAGCAATTCGACGATCTGTCGATCGAGCGCGTGTCCGGCGCTTCGTCGGCGGCGGCGCCGACCAAGGCCGAGATGATCGCCGCGCTGGCCGCGCAGGTCGGCAACGGCGGCAGCACGTTCGCCAGCTACAACGCGCTCGCGAACGCGCAGCCGGTCAATACGATTCCGGCCGTATCGCTGGGTGGCTCGGCCGGGCGGCTGTCGACGCAGGCGGCCACCTACAGCGCGTTCCGGATCGCCGACGACGAAGCGTTGGTGGTGACGGTCAGCCTTGGCGGCGCGAAATACTTCATTGCGCCCGCCTATGGCCGCTGGCTGATCACGACCGACTACGTGAATCACACGCAGTCGCTGAACAACAGCCAGGCGGTCGCGAATCCGGACGGTACGCTCACGTTCGTCGTATCGCCGAGCGATCCGGGCGTCTACAACTGGGTGGATACGGTCGGCATCCACGAAGGCTTTCTGAATCTGCGCTGGCAAGGGCTACCCGCGACGTCGGCCGGCGCGGCGCCTGCCGCGCATGCGATGCTCGTGAAGCTGGCCGACCTGCGCTCGGTACTGCCGGCGACGACTCGCTACGTCACGCCGGCGGAGCGGGCGACGCAGCTTGCCGCGCGCAAGGCGAGCTACGCGCCGCGCTATTCGGCCGGCTGACCGGTGCGGCTCGACGTCGCCGTCGAGCGGTCCCGCGGCATACAAAAAAACAGGCCCGCCGAAGCGGGCCAGTCGTTCAGGCGCGGTCGAACCAGGGGCTTACTTCGCGGCGCCGCCCTCGAACCACGCGGCGAGCTTCATCCGCTCGTCGTCGGTCATGTGCGTGACGTTGCCGATCGGCATCGCCTTCAGGCGTACGGCCTGGTCGTAGATGCGCTGCGCGTTCTTCGACACTTCTTCCGGCGTGTCGAACATCACGCCCGCGGGCGCGCTGCCCATCAGCGTCGGCTTCGACGAGTGGCACTCGACACAGCGCTGCTGCAGGATCGGCATGATGTCGTGGATCGCGACCTTCGGTGCGTTGGCCGCTTGCGCTTCCGGAGCAACCGGCTTCGGCATCGTCCACACCAGCGCGCCCGACAGCAGCGCGACACCGCCGATCGGCAGATACCACAGCTGCTTGCCGCGGTGACGCATCACGAAGAACTGACGAATCAGCGCGCCGGCCAGCATGATCAGCACGAGCACGACCCAGTTGAACTTGTTCGTGTACGTCATCGCATAGTGGTTCGACAGCATCGCGAACACGACCGGCAGCGTGAAGTACGTGTTGTGCACCGAACGCTGCTTGCCGCGCTTGCCGTAGATCGGGTTCGGCTCCTCGCCCTTGAGCATCTTGTCGACCATCTTGCGCTGGCCGGGGATGATCACGAAGAACACGTTCGCCGACATGATCGTCGCGAGCATCGCGCCGACGATCAGGTAGGCGGCACGGCCCGAGAAGATGTGGCATGCGAGATACGCGGCGATCACCACGTACACGCCGACGCAGATGCCGAGCACGCGATCGTTGGTGCCGAGGATGCGGCACAGCGAGTCGTAGACGATCCAGCCGGCGGCGAGGAAGCCGAGTGCGGAAGCCACGGCGACCACCGGGCCCATGTCGAGCACGTTCTTGTCGATCAGGTACGTGTTCGGTGCGAGCAGGTACAGCACGAAGAACAGCGTGAAGCCCGACAGCCACGTCGTGTACGACGGCCACTTCGACCAGTGCAGGTCGTCGGGCATTTCCGGCGGGGCGACTGTGTACTTCTGCATGTTGTAGAAACCGCCGCCGTGGACGTGCCACAGCTCGCCGAACACGCCGCGCTTGCGCTGGTTCGGGTCGGTCGGCGGTTTCAGGCTGTTGTCGAGCGCGACGAAATAGAACGACTCGCCGATCCACGCAATGGCGACGATGACGTGCAGCCATCGCAGCGCGAGGTTCAGCCAGTCGGTGATGAAGCCTTCCATGAAACTCCTCCAGACTCAGATCGTTTGTCTTGATGCAGGCGCTGATTCGCCTGTCAGCTGCCGCGATAGGTGCTGTACGACCACGGCGACACGAGCAGCGGCACGTGGTAGTGCGAGCCGGTGTCGGCGATGCCGAAGCGCAGGACGACGCGGTCGACGAAGCGGGGTTCGGGCACCTTCACGCCGAGCGCCGCGAAGTAGTCGCCGGCATGGAACACGAGTTCGTATTCGCCGGCGGCGAGCGCGGCGCCTTCGAGCAGCGGTTCGTCGCAGCGGCCGTCGCTATTGGTCAGCACGGTCTTGATCGCGCGGCGCGAATCGCCGTCCAGCGCGTAGAGGTCCACCTTGATGGCGGCGCCGGGGCGACCGTGCGCCGTATCGAGTACATGGGTAGTGAGCTTTCCCATTCGTTGTTCCTTGTGTGAATGCGAGGTTCGGCGGCGACTCGATCCATTGACCGTGCGGCGGATCGAGGCTCCACGTCACGTGGCTACATACCCGTCGGCGAGATTGAAGCGAGCGCCGTGCAGGCATTGTAAAAAGGTTCCCCGCGCAAATACGGGCGCGATATCGAAGATAATGCGCCGCGCATGAGCGGCTGTCGACGGCACGCCGGAACGGCTTCGAGCGCGGATTTCGGGCACCCGTCGGGGTACCCCTCGGGGCGCTCGGCGGGGCGTCGGGCGGCGTACCATACCGAATCCCTGAAGGGCGGTATTCCGGATCGCGTATTGTGTGCGGCGCGCGCCTGGGCGATCCTCACGCCGTGCGCGTCGGCCCGTGGCCGGCGCGTACCCCGAAGACGGCGAGCACGCCGGGTAACCGGGCCAGGGCGTTCGAACGGACGCAGGCACCGGGCGTGCCGCGATTCAGCGTTCGAACGGCTGTGTGACCGCCTCCAGGGCAGCCCCTGGAGGCAGACCGACGCGGAGAACGCATGAATTTCGAGCAGCACGCCGGCGCACGCGCGCCGAACTCCTTTTCATCCCGCCCGACGACCCTGCTGGTCAAGCACGCCGACGTGCTCGTGACCATGGACGATACGCGCCGCGAGCTGCGCGACGCGGGGCTCTACATCGAAGACAACCGGATCGTCGCGGTCGGCCCGACCGCCGAGCTGCCCGACACGGCCGACGAAGTGCTCGACCTGCGCGGCCACCTCGTGATCCCGGGGCTCGTGAATACGCACCACCACATGTACCAGAGCCTCACGCGCGCGGTGCCGGCCGCGCAGAACGCCGAACTGTTCGGCTGGCTCACGAACCTGTACCGGATCTGGGCGCACCTGACGCCCGAGATGATCGAGGTGTCGACGCTCACCGCGATGGCCGAGCTGCTGCAGTCGGGCTGCACGACGTCGAGCGACCATCTGTACATCTACCCGAACGGCAGCCGGCTCGACGACAGCATCGGCGCCGCGCAGCGGATCGGCATGCGTTTTCATGCGAGCCGCGGTGCGATGAGCGTCGGCCAGCGCGACGGCGGATTGCCGCCCGATTCGGTCGTCGAGCGCGAACCCGACATCCTGCGCGACGCGCAGCGTCTGATCGAGACCTATCACGACGAAGGCCGCTACGCGATGCTGCGCGTGGTGGTCGCGCCGTGCTCGCCGTTCTCGGTGAGCCGCGAGCTGATGCGCGATGCGGCCGTGCTCGCGCGCGAGTACGGCGTGTCGCTGCACACGCACCTCGCGGAGAACGTCAACGACATCGCGTACAGCCGCGAGAAGTTCGGGATGACGCCCGCCGAATATGCGGAAGATCTCGGCTGGGTCGGCCACGACGTGTGGCATGCGCACTGCGTGCAGCTCGACGAGGCGGGCATCGGCCTGTTCGCGCGTACCGGCACGGGCGTCGCGCACTGCCCATGTTCGAACATGCGGCTGGCGTCCGGCATCGCGCCGGTGAAGAAGATGCGGCTCGCGGGCGTGCCGGTCGGCCTCGGCGTCGACGGTTCCGCATCGAACGACGGCGCGCAGATGGTGGCGGAAGTGCGCCAGGCGCTGCTGCTGCAGCGGGTCGGCTTCGGACCCGATGCGATGACCGCGCGCGAAGCGCTCGAGATCGCGACGCTCGGTGGCGCGAAGGTGTTGAACCGCGACGACATCGGCGCACTGAAACCCGGCATGGCCGCGGACTTCGCCGCGTTCGACCTGCGTCAGCCGCTGTTCGCGGGCGCGCTGCACGATCCGGTCGCGGCGCTCGTGTTCTGTGCGCCGTCGCAGGCGGCGTACACGGTGGTGAACGGCAAGGTGGTGGTGCGGGAAGGGCGGCTCGCGACGCTCGATCTGCCGCCCGTGATCGAGCGTCACAACGTGCTTGCACAGGCGCTGGTGGAAGCGTCGCGTTGACGCGTCGGCGGGGCGGTGGCGCCGCACGCTACGCAGCGGCCGCGCGGCCGTTGCGGCCGTGACCCGCCGCGCCGCGCACCGGGCCGCCGCGTAACGGTGCGACCGGCGCGCACTGCGCGCCGTATGCGATTACGCCTCGATCAGCGTGCGGGTGGCTTCTGCGACGAGGCTGCGCAGCCAGCGCACTTCGTCGGAGTAATGGCAGCGCTCGTGCCACAGCTGGTAGTACTGCATCGGCGGGAAGTCGAGCGGCGCGGGCACGACCGACAGCGGCAGGAACTTCGCGTAGTGATCGGCGAACAGCCGCGTGGTCGTGAAGATCAGGTCCGACTTCACGAGCACGTAAGGCGCGAGGTTGAAGTACGGCAGCGTGACGACCACATGACGCTTGAGCCGTTCGCGCGCGAGATGCACGTCGATCGCGCCGCGCTGGCCGACCGAGTACGGCGTCGGCGCGAGATGCGGCGCGTTCAGGTACTGGTCGAGCGTGAGCCCGCCGCGCTTCGCGAACGGGTGCGTGTTGCTCATCAGGCAGACGATTTCGTCGACGAACAGGTTCGACAGGTGCAACTGCTCGGGCGGCTCGGGCCAGTTGCCGACGACGATGTCGAGCTTGCCGTCCTCCAGCGCGAGCTCGTAGTCGAACGCGGGGCCGAGCGAGTGGAACTCGAGCGTCGCGTTCGGCGCGGCCTGACGGAAGCGTTCGACGACCGTCGGCACGAACAGCACGTTCAGGTAATCGGGACAGCCGATCCGGTAGCAGCGGATCGACGTGGCCGGGTCGAAATTGTGCTGCTGGAACTTGATGCGCTCGATTTCACGCAGCGCGTTCTGCACGGGCTCGAGCAGGCGCAGCCCGTATTCGGTCGGCACCATGCCGGATTTGCCGCGCACCAGCAGCGGATCGCCGGTGATGTCGCGCAGGCGCCGCAGCGCGGCGCTGATCGCCGGTTGCGACTGGTTCAGTTTGACGGCCGCGCGCGTGACGCTGCGCTCCATCAACAAGGTGTGCAAGACGCGCAAGAGGTACGTGTCGATCGCCTCGCGTTGCTGACTCATGTTATCTCCGGTTTATATGGCTGGGCTGATCGAGGGGGTGGTCGGGTATATCGTTTTTAATATGAACGAAAATCAGCGTCAAGAGATGGATACCCGCGGATGCCCGCCGGCCAGGCCGCGACGACGGACCTGAACGGGGTGGAACGCGGGGCGCGCGGCGCCGCGCGGATCCGGATTGCGCGGATCCGAAGCGCGGCGTGGGGAGGCGGCGGGTGCGTCAGTCGTCGAGGCGCATGCCGACCTTCAGCGTGACCTGCCAGTGCACGACCTGGTCGCCTTCGATGTGGCCGCGCGTTTCGGTCACCTGGAACCAGTGCAGGTTGTGCAACGTCTTGCCGGCTTTCGAGATCGCGTTGCGGATCGCGTCGTCGCTCGATTGCCGCGACGAACCGGTCAGCTCGATCATCTTGTATACGTGGTCGCTCATGATGCGCTCCCTGGGACGTTCGTATGGCGGGCCGGTGCAAGGCGCGGTCCCGAAGCGGTTCCGCTACGGTTCCGAGGCGGTTCCGCAACGGTCCCATGCGTGCCCGGCTTCTTGAGTGATAGGTATGATGGGCGGCAAGTGCAACCCATATCGGAGACGAGGAACATCGTGGAAGTCGGATTTTGCGGACCGGGATTGATGGGCGCGCCGATGATTCGGCATCTGCTGGCGGCCGGGCATCGCGTCGGCGTGTGGAATCGCTCGCGCGACAAGGCCGACGCGCTGGTGAAGGACGGCGCGCAGGTGGTCGGCACGCCGCGCGAGCTGGCCGAACGCGTCGATACGGTATTCGTGTGCGTGCTCGACGGCCGGGCGGTCGGCGACGTCGTGTTCGGCGAGCACGGGCTGCTTTCCGGCGACGCGAGCGCGCGCCGCCTGCAGCGCATCGTCGATCATTCGAGCATTCCGCCGGCCGCCACGCGCGACTATGCGGCGCGCGCGGCCGCGCTCGGGGTCGGCTGGGTCGATGCGCCGGTGTCCGGCGGCGTGCCGGGCGCGCAGGCCGGCACGCTCGCGGTGATGGCCGGCGGCCGCGCGGCCGATCTCGATGCGGTGCGCCCGCTGATCGATACGTATGCGTCGCGCATCACGCACATGGGCGACGCCGGCGCGGGCCAGACGGCGAAGCTGTGCAACCAGGCGATCGTCACCGCGACGGTCACCGCGATCGCCGAGGCGGTCGGCCTGGCGCAGGCGAGCGGCATCGACGCCGCGCGTCTGGCCGAGGCGCTGGCCGGCGGGTGGGCCGATTCGGTGCTGCTGCAGACGTTCGTGCCGCGCATGACGTCGGGCGGCCATCCACCGATCGGTGCGCTGAGTACGTTTCAGAAGGATGTCGATGCCATCGCGGACGCCGCGCGCGACACGGGCGCGGTGATGCCCGTGTCGGCCACCGTGCAGCAGGTGCTGAGGCTCGGCGCCGCGCAGGGGCTCGCCGGGGCCGATTTCGCCGCGTTCATCGACATCGTGCGTCCGAACAACGGTCGCCGGCAGGCGTCGTGAGCGGCAAGCGGGGCGCGTGAATGGCAAATGGGCCGCCCGGAGGCGGCCCATCGAATGACTGGCGGCTCAGCCGAGCGAGCGGGGTGTCGTGTCGCCCGCGTTCTGGCGGCCGAGGCCGCCACGCAGGCTGGCTTTCGTGCCTGCACCAAACTCGGGCAGGATGCGCGCACGCGCACGGCTTGCAAAGACGAGGAAGCCGAAGCCGTTCGCTTCGTACCAGTATCCGCCGTTCTCGAGGCCGTCGAGCGGCTGCTCGAGCGCGTTGGCGATCGATTCGATGCAGCGCTTGCGCAGTTCGGCGATGGCCGGATAGGGCGGCTGCGCGCCGCGTACGCTGCACAGGAGCACGTCGAGGCCGGGCAGCACGTGCGCATAGAGGACGGGCTCGTCCTGCGCGCGGGCGCGGGCAATCTTGGTGTCGAGCTGGGCAAACGGTTTCGAGTGGCGCAAGACCGCGAGGAACGACTCCTGGCCATCCTGCGGCGCACGCCGACGTTTTTTCGGGAAGGACATAAACACTCGCCTCAAAAACAATTGCAAGAAATGCGGCACTTTCATGCGACCCACTCCCGGCTATGTACGCCGCATGTCGATCCTTTATAGCACACGAAAATGCTGCATTCGTGCAGTACGACGATCAATGTCTCCCGTCGACCTGCTCGCCATGATCGACACAGCCAGCGTCTTGGCGCCCGTACTGTCGTTTAGTCTCCATCATAGACCTGCTTTTCCCGCGCGTGCATTCGCTCGTCACAAAAAAATGAGATAGGCCGCATGCGGCGGTGCATCGCGTGCGCAATAAAAAGGCCCGCACGGGGCGGGCCTGGCGGGCGGAGCGCGTGACGATCAGCGCTGCTTGAGCGAATCGCGGATCTCGCGCAGCAGCACGGTGTCTTCCGGCGTCTCGGCCGGCGCGGCTTCTTCCGGCTTGCGCAGCTTGTTGATGAATTTCACCATCAGGAAAATGATGAACGCAAGGATCACGAAATTGATCGCCACGGTAATGAACGAGCCGTAGCCGAATGCGGCGACGCCCGCGGCCTGCAGGTCCTTGAACGAATCGGGATTACCCTTGAACGACGGGGGAATGGTGCCGAGCAGAACGAACTTGTTCGAGAAATCCAGGCCGCCGGTCAGCACGCCGATGACCGGCATGATGAGGTCCTTCACGACCGAGTCGACGATCTTCGAGAACGCGCCGCCGATGATCACGCCGACGGCGAGATCCATCACGTTGCCCTTGACGGCGAACTCCTTGAATTCCTTGATGATGCTCATGAGCGGCTTTCTCCTGGTTGGGGGCGAGGGAGGCGTGCCGCGACGCGCTGGACTGCTTTGCGTCGAATGAGGGTCGGTGGCACGCCGATGGCCGCATGATAGCGAACGTGCCCCATTGCCGGTAGTCCATCTTGAAATGATTGACAAATCCGCGGGTCGGCGCGGCCGGTCATGCAGCGGGGCCTAGCGTGCGTGCCGGGTGTCGACACGCGAGTCGACGCCCGGTGCGCGGGTGCTCAGGTGTTGTCGTCGGTCCAGCCGTCGTCGTTGCTGCCGAGGTCCATCCCGCCGCCGCTGCCGTCGCTCCAGTTCGAATCGTCGCCGCGGCCGAGATCGAAGCCCGGGTCGGATTCGTGCCGGCGGTGCTCGCCGTCGACGATCACGTCGCGTTCGACCACGCGATCGCGGCCGCCGGACATCGCTTCGCCGAGCAGCACGCCGGTCAGCAGCCCGCCCATTCCACCGCCGAAACCGCCGCCTTGCTGGATCACGACGGGCGGCTGCTGTTGCGGATACGGTTGCTGCGGCGGGTAGGGCTGTTGCTGATACGGCTGGCCCTGGGCGCCCGTCATGCGGTCGGCTTCCTGCGCGTACACGGAACCGCTGCCGTTCGTCGGCGCCGCGGGTTGCGCGGCTGGGTCGGGGCGGCCTTCGACGCGCGCCTTCACGCTGGCGTGACGCTGTTCGAGTTCGTCGACGCGATACGGCGGCACCGGATTCTTGCCGTTCGACAGCGTTTCGACGAGCGTGCGCGCGTCGTTCTCGATCGCTTCGAGTTCGCCGGTCAGCGCCGCGGCGCCGGGCGCCGTCGACAGTTTCGCATCGAGCTTCAGCGGCCGGATGTCGTTCAGCACGTCGGTCGCGCGCTTGAGCTGCGTGCGGCGTTCGTCGTCGGCGCGGCCGTTGTCGGCCGTGCGTGCGCGCCGCAGCGTCCAGCGCAGCACCAGCGCGATCACGGCGACGATCAGCCCGAGGCCGATCCACATGCCGGTCGACGGGCCGTGCTTGTCGGCCGGTGCGACGGCGGGGGCGAGCCCCGGCTGCAGCGTGCCGGCCTGCGTGGCCGACGGCGTGTTGCCGCTCACGCGCGCGGCGTCGGCGCGAATGCGCGACTCCGTCTGCGCGAAACGCGACGCGTCGGTGAAGCGCAACTGCGGATCGAGCGATTTCGCGCGCTGCAGTTGCGCGAGCGCGTCGGACGCGCGGCCTTCGCGGTCCAGCACCTGCGCATACAGGTAGCGCGCGTGCGCGTTGTTCGGATGGGCGTCGATGACTTGCGACAGCTGCGTGTCGGCGCGTTGCCAGTCGCGCTGCGCGATCGATTGCTCGACCTGCTGCAACGACGGGACCGCAAATGCGGCGGACGACAGCAACATCAGCGACAGGCCGAGTGCGGCGAGGGATTTCTTCATGGTCGAACCGGGCGCAGGCGCCCGTCTCCTGACGATCGGTGCGCGCCGCGCACCCGTGCCGGGGCGCGGCGCGGTTGCCCGCGCGGCGGTTACTGCGCGGGCGTATCGAGCTGCTTCTTCAGCGCGGCGAGGCGATCCTCGACCGACGGGCCCTTGTTCAACGCGGCGAGCTTGTCGTCGAGCGCCTTGCCGCTCGACGTGTCGGCCGAATTGAGGCGTGCATCCGAGCGTGCGTTCTGCAGTGCGACCTTGTCCTCGAGCTTCTGGAAGTCCTCGGACAGGTTCTTGCCGCCGATACCGCCCAGCGCGCTGGCGGCCACGTCCTTCGCCTGCGCGATTTCCTGCTTGGCCTGCAGGATGTTCGAGCGCGCATTCAGGTCGTTGCGGCGCTGACGCATGTCGGCGATCTGCCCCTTCAGCTTCTCGACCGACGGCTCAAGCGTCGTCAGCTCCGCCGCGAGCGCATCGCGCTCGGCTTCCGCGTTCGCCTGCGCGGCGAGCGCCTCGCGGGCGAGCGCTTCGTCGCCGCTCTGCAATGCACGCTTCGCGCCGTCCTCGTACTTCTTCACCTTGTCGTCGGCCGCATCGCGCTTGCTGCGTTGGGTCGCGACCTGTGCCTCGATCTCGATCAGCGAATTCTCGGCACGGCCGATGCTGTCGTCGAGCTCCCGCACGATCTGCCGTGCGTCGCGCGACGGATCCTGTACCGAATCGGCCGCATCGTTCAGCAGACCTTTGATCGTGCGCGAAATAGAGTCGAAAAGCGACATGAAATCCTCCGTGGTTGAAAGGCGCCGCGCGACCGCGGCAGTGCCCGCGGCGAGCCGGTTCGGGCCCGCGTGAGCCGGCGGATATTACACCACCGGTTCACTTAAATACGGCTTAAACGCGCGAGTTCAAGCGGCTCGCGCATCGGGACGCCAAACCTTTCGTCACTGAAAGAAATTCGCCCGTGCATGCCGCATTGCGTGTCCATCATAGGCCGAGGATGCCGACAATACGTTCCGGAAATCACGGCATTGCGGGAATTTTTACAAAAAATCGCGAAGGCCCCCGGTCGATTTCATTAAAATGCGCTGTCACGTCGCGGGAACGGATCGCCGCGCGGCGGGGTCTGTCGACGTGACAGCCGCATCTCGATGCACCCACTCTGATTCATCCGCTTGCATTTCCGCATGCGTCCGAGGGCGCGATGTACGCCCGCCATTCCGACATGCCAATTATCAAACGACCGCCTTCTTCTTCCGACAGGAACGAACCCCACTACACGCTGCGCCGTTCGCCGTCCGGAGCCTATTACCCCGATGACGACGATCGCGACGACGGCCGCCGCGCGCAGCAGCGCAGCGGAGGTGGCGCAGGGCGCCGCCGCACGTTCGGTTCGCGCGTCGCGCTGTGGTTCGTCGGCCTGTTCGCGACACTGGCGGTCGTCGGCGCGCTGATCGTCGGCTACGCGCTGGTCGTGATGGCGCCGCAACTGCCGTCGCTCGATGCGCTGACCAACTACCAGCCGAAGGTGCCGCTGCGCGTGTTCACCGCCGATCACGTGCTGATCGGCGAGTTCGGCGAGGAGCGCCGCAGCCTCGTGCGCTTCCAGGACATTCCCGACGTGATGAAGAAGGCCGTGCTCGCGATCGAGGACTACCGCTTCTACGAGCACGGCGGCGTCGATTTCCTCGGCATCCTGCGCGCGGGCGTGGCCGACCTGATGCACGGCGGTGCGCGCCAGGGCGCGAGCACGATCACGATGCAGGTCGCGCGCAACTTCTTCCTGTCGAGCGAGAAGACCTACACGCGCAAGATCTACGAAATGCTGCTCGCGTACAAGATCGAGAAGGCCCTGACGAAGGACCAGATTCTCGAGCTGTACATGAACCAGATCTATCTCGGTCAGCGTTCGTACGGCTTCGCGGCTGCGGCCCGCGTGTACTTCGGCAAGGACCTGAAGGACATCACGCTCGCGGAAGCGGCGATGCTCGCGGGGCTGCCGAAGGCGCCGTCCGCGTACAACCCGGTCGTCAATCCGAAGCGCGCGAAGGTGCGTCAGGAATACATCCTGAAGCGTATGCTCGACATCGGCTACATCACGCAACCGCAGTACGACGAAGCGATCAAGGAAGAGATCCACGTGCGCACGCCGGGCAACCAGTACGCGGTGCACGGCGAGTACGTCGCCGAGATGGTGCGGCAGATGATGTACGAGCAATACAAGGACGAAACCTACACGCGCGGGCTGACCGTCACGACGACGATCAACTCGGCCGATCAGGAGGCCGCGTATCAGGCCGTGCGCCGCGGCATTCTCGACTACGAGCGCCGTCACGGCTATCGCGGCCCCGAAGCGTCGATCAATCTGCCGCCGGCCGGCGACGAGCGCGACGAGGCGATTGACGACGCGCTCGCCGATCACCCGGACAACGGCGACCTGCAGTCGGCGGTCGTGCTGTCCGCCTCGCCGAACGCGGTCGAGGTGCAGTTCGTCGGCGGAGCGACCACGACGATCGGACCGGCCGGGCTGCGCTTCGTAGCGGCCGCGCTCGGGGCCCGCGCGAACAACACGCTGCGCATCAAGCCGGGCTCGGTCGTGCGCGTGCTGAAGGACGGCAAGACGGGCTGGCAGGTCGTGCAGTTGCCGCAGGTCGAAGGCGCGCTCGTCGCGATCGCGCCGCAGGACGGCGCGATCCGCTCGCTCGTCGGCGGCTTCGACTTCAACAAGAGCAAGTTCAACCACGTGACGCAGGCATGGCGGCAGCCGGGCTCGTCGTTCAAGCCGTTCATCTATTCGGCGTCGCTGGACAAGGGGCTCGGGCCGGCGACGATGATCAACGACGCGCCGCTGTACTTCCCGCCGAGCGTGCCGGGCGGCACCGCATGGGAGCCGAAGGACGACGACCAGCCCGACGGCCCGATGACGATGCGCACCGGCCTGCAGCGTTCGAAGAACCTGGTGTCGATCCGGATCCTCGCGTCGATCGGCACGCAGTATGCGCAGCAGTACGTGACGCAGCGCTTCGGCTTCGATCCGGCGAAGACGCCGCCTTACCTGCCGATGGCGCTCGGCGCGGGCCTCGTGACGCCGCTGCAGCTCGCGACCGGCTACGCGGTGTTCGCGAACGGCGGTTACAAGGTCGATCCGTACCTGATCGCCGAAGTCGACGACGCGCGCGGCCAGCCGTTGCAGAAGTCGCAGCCGGTGGTCGCGGGCGGTACGGCGCCGCGCACGATCGAAGGCCGCAACGCGTACGTGATGAACAGCCTGCTGCATTCGGTCGCGACGGCCGGCACGGGCGCGGGTACCAACGCGCTGGGCCGCAACGACCTGCAGGGCAAGACGGGTACTACGAACGACGCGAAGGACGGATGGTTCGCCGGCTATCAGCAGTCGCTCGTCGCGGTCGCGTGGATGGGCTTCGACCAGCCGAAGAGCCTCGGTAGCCGCGAATTCGGCGCGCAGCTCGCGTTGCCGATCTGGGTGAACTACATGCGCACCGCGCTGAACGGCGTGCCCGAGCAGCAGATGCCGATGCCGGACGGCCTGACCACGATCGACGGCGAGCTGTACTACGCCGATCGCACGCCGGGTAACGGCTTCGTCGCAAACGTCGACATCAACCCGGCCGAGAACGCGATCAGCGCGAACGACGCACTCGGTTCGGCCGGCGCGGCAGGGCTCGCGCCGCCGCCCGTCACGCCGCAGGAGAAACAGCAGATCATGGACATGTTCGAGAACAAGTAAGCGGTACGCTGTTCTTCACCCATGCGACGGGCGCCTTCGGGCGCCCGTTTTTTTACGCGGCCGGCACCGGAAGACGGTGTATCAGAACGACGCGCAGGCCGGCACGACGGTCATGCCGACCGATTGCTGGTGAAATCGCCGGACGTACGCTTGCCGGATCGCGGCGAGCCGCGTACGCGTGTCGGGCGTATCGTCGGCGATGATACGGATCACGAAGCTGTCTTCGCGCGTGACCCCGCCGGTCGAGCGGTCGCGCCACTGGCCGTGCGTGTCCCAGTAGGTGAGGCCGTCGGGGAAGCGCGGCGTGACCGTGTCGGCGAGGAATGCCGCACGTTCGGCATCGGTGACGGGGCCGCGCCCGGCAATGTCGCGTCCGAACAGCAGGTCGGCCTGCAGCATGCGGCTTTCGCCCGGTTGCGTGCAGGACGCGGGTTGCGCGCGGGAGGTGGACGAGGGCGGCGCCGCGCAACCGGCGAGCAGCGCGAGCGCCGCCGCGCATGCAGCCAGCCGCCGCATCTGCCCATTTCGTGACGATCGACCTTCGCGCGCGCAAAACGCTGCATGCTCAACCACTTGCGTGCGTGTCCGGCGGGTTATCAACAGGGCTGTCAACATAATCTGGGGATAACCCTGAGTTGGCCGGCGCGCGATCAGTGTTGCAGTTGCGCGTGCGCGAGATGCATGCCGAGCGTGGCGGGATCGGTATTCGTGCCCGACAGCAGCACGCCGACGCGCTTGCCCTGCAGCGTTTCGCGCAGCGGGCCGAGCAGCGCGGCGAGGGCGGCCGCGCAGGCCGGCTCGACCGACAGCTTCAGGTGCGAGAACAGGAACAGCATCGCGGCGCGCAGCGCGTCGTCGGATACGGTGACGATGCGCTCGAGGTGGCGCCGGCACAACTGGTAGCTGTATTCCTCGGTATGCGGCGCCATCAGCGAATCGGCGATCGTCTGCATCGCGCTCATCTTGATCGTGTGATTGGCCGCGAAGCTGCGGCTCATCGCATCGGCGCCTTCCGGCTCGACGCCGTACACGTGCACGCGCGGATTCGCGAGCCGCAGCGCGGTCGCCGTGCCGGCCGCGAGACCGCCGCCGCCGATCGGCACGATCACCGCGTCGAGGTCCGGCGTTTGCGTCGCCCATTCGTAGCCGAGCGTCGCGGTGCCGAGGATCGTGTGATAGCCGTTGAACGGATGAATGAAGAAGCGCCCTTCCTCGGCCTCGATGCGCCGCACGAGATCGAACGCCTGCGACGCGCTGCCCGCCAGCACGACTTCCGCGCGGTACTGCTTGCATTGCGCGATGCGCGTCGGGCTCGCGGTATGGAACATCACGACCTTCGCGCTGCTGCCGAGCCGCATCGCCGCATATGCGACGGCCGCTGCATGATTGCCGGCCGACACGCAGGTGACGCCGGCGTTCTTGCGGCCTTCGTCGAGCGCGAGCAGGTGCGTGAACGCGCCGCGCGCCTTGAAGCTGCCGCTCGCCTGCAGCAGTTCGAACTTGAAGTTGACGTGCGTGCCTTCGAGGGAAGGCAGGTCGGCGCGTTCGAACACGGGCGTGCGCGCGACCCAGGGTGACAACGCGAAATGCTGCGCGGCGATTTCGTCGAGCGTCGGAATCGGCTCGCCGTCGATCGTCGTATGGGCGGTGCCTTGCTGTTCAGTCGACATGACGTGGCGGGTGGCGGAGTGGACCGGCCCGCACACGCGGGCCGGCGTGGCGGGAGGCAGTCAGTGCGCGTCGACCGACATGCTGCGGATGAACTTGCGCAGGAACTGCTCGCAGGCGGCGAGCTGCGCGAGCTCGACATATTCGTTCGGCTTGTGCGCCTGCTCGATGTTGCCGGGGCCGCACACGACGCTCGGGATGCCCGCGCGTTCGAACAGGCCGGCCTCGGTGCCGTACGCGACCTTGCGCTTGTCCTGGTCGGCCGTCAGCGCGCGCACGAGCTGCGTGATCGCGGCCTGTTCGGTCGCGTCGAGGCCGGGCGCCGCGGCGATCTTCGAGAACTCGATCGCGGCGTTCGGATGTTCGCGAAGCATCTGCGGCAACAGCGTTTCCTGCGCATACGTTTCGATGCGCGTGAAGATCTGCTCGGGATCGAGCGTCGGCAGGTTGCGGAATTCGAAGTCGAAGCGGCACTCGGCCGGCACCGTGTTGATCGCGTTGCCGCCCTGGATCGTGCTCGTCTGCGCGGTGGTGAACGGCACGTCGTACAGTTCGTCGAACGGGCCTTCGGCGCGAAAGCGCTCGGCGATGTCGCGGATGTGGCAGATGAGGCGCGCCGCATACTCGATCGCGTTGAGCCCCTTCGGCGTCAGCGACGAATGCGCCGCATGGCCGCGCACGCAGCAGCGGTATGCGTTGATGCCCTTGTGCGCGATGATCGGCCGCATGCTGGTCGGCTCGCCGACGATGCAGCCGGACGGCTGCACGCCACGCTTCACCAGATCGGCGATCATCAGCGGCGCGCCCGCACAGCCGATTTCCTCGTCGTAGGACAGCGCGAAATGGATCGGCTTCGCGAGCTTCGTCGCCTGCATCTCGGGCAGCAGCGCGAGCGCCGCGCCGATGAAGCCCTTCATGTCGCAGGTGCCGCGGCCGTACAGGCGGCCATCGCGGATTTCCGGCGCGAACGGGTTGCTGTCCCATTGCTGGCCGTCGACCGGCACGACGTCGGTGTGGCCCGACAGCACGATGCCGCCGTTGGTCGAGCCGTCGTGCGCGGGTACGGTGGCAAACAGGTTCGCCCAGCCTTCGCGCGGATCGTGCGTGATCGTCGACGCGATGCCCTTCGCGGCGAGCGCGTCGCGTACCGTTTCGATCAGGCCGAGGTTCGGCACGCGGCTCGTCGTGTCCATCGACACGAGTTGCTTGACCCAGGGCAGGCTGACGAGCGATGCGTCGCCTTCGGTTGCGGCGGACGGTGCCGTCGCGTCGAGAGTGGACATGGCAAAACTCCGTCTGATGAATGGGAAATCATACTCAAAAACGCGCCGGCCCGCCTTCGTCGGGCGCGATGCGGTGCAGCAACGTCGCGCCCGTCAGGATCGCGTCAACGGGCCGCGACGGCCGCCCCCTGTTTCGGGCCGAGCGCGCGCAGCGTTTCCTTGATCGTCGACACGCGGATCGCGAGGTCGGGCGAGCGCGTCTCGATGCGCAGCTTGTCCTGGCCCGCGAGCTTGATGTGGCGATGCTTCTGCACCATCTCGATGATCCGCATCGGATCGATCGGCGGATTCGGCTCGAACTGCAGCCCGATCGCGGCCTCGCTCGCGTCGATCTTCACGATGCCGAGCGGCTTCGCGGCGATCCGCAGCCGGTGCGTCTCGACGAGCGCGTGCGCCTGCGGCGGCAGCTTGCCGAAGCGGTCGATCAGTTCCTCCTGGATGCCGTCGATCGCGTCGCCGTGCTCGCAGTTCGCGAGCCGCTTGTACAGCGACAGCCGCTCCTGTACGTCCGCGCAGTAGTCGGCCGGCAGGATCGCGGGCGCGTGCAGGTTGATTTCGGTCGTCGCGGCGAGCGGGGCGGTGAGGTCGGGTTCCTTGCCGTTCTTCAGCGCCTTCACCGCGTCGTTCAGCATGTCCGTATAGAGCTGGAAGCCGATCTCGTGGATTTCGCCCGACTGCTTGTCGCCGAGCACTTCGCCGGTGCCGCGGATCTCGAGGTCGTGCATCGCGAGATAGAAGCCCGAGCCCAGTTCCTCCATCTGCTGGATCGCTTCCAGCCGGCGCTGCGCCTGCTTGGTCAGCGCCTGCGGATCGTGGACCAGCAGGTACGCATACGCCTGATGGTGCGAACGGCCGACGCGGCCGCGCAGCTGGTGAAGCTGCGCGAGGCCGAACTTGTCCGCGCGGTGCATGATGATCGTGTTCGCGCTCGGCACGTCGATGCCGGTCTCGATGATGGTCGTGCACAGCAGCACGTTCGCGCGCTGCGCGACGAAGTCGCGCATCACGCGTTCGAGTTCGCGTTCGTGCATCTGGCCGTGCGCGATCACGATGCGCGCCTCTGGCACGAGCGCCTCGAGCATCGCCTTGCGGTTCTCGATCGTCTCGACTTCGTTGTGCAGGAAGTACACCTGGCCGCCGCGCTTCAGCTCGCGCAGCATCGCTTCGCGGATCACGCTTTCTTCCTCGCGACGCACGAAGGTCTTGATCGCGAGCCGCTTCTGCGGCGCGGTCGCGATCACCGAGAAATCGCGCAGCCCTTCGAGCGCCATCCCGAGCGTGCGCGGAATCGGCGTCGCGGTGAGCGTCAGCACGTCGACTTCCGCGCGCAGCGCCTTCAGCGCTTCCTTCTGGCGCACGCCGAAGCGGTGTTCCTCGTCGATGATCACGAGGCCGAGGCGCTTGAACTGCACGTCCGACGACAGCAGCTTGTGCGTGCCGATCACGATGTCCACGCTGCCTTCGTTGATCTGCGCGATCGCCGCGTTCACTTCCTTCGCGGTCTTGAAGCGCGACAGCTCGACGATCCGCACCGGCCAGTCCGCGAAGCGGTCGGCGAAGGTCTGCGTGTGCTGCTCGGCGAGCAGCGTGGTCGGCGACAGCAGCGCGACCTGCTTGCCGCCCAGCACCGCGATGAACGCCGCACGCAGCGCGACCTCGGTCTTGCCGAAGCCGACGTCGCCGCACACGAGGCGATCCATCGGCTTGCCGCTCGTCATGTCGCCGATCACGGCCGCGATCGCCGCGGCCTGGTCGGGGGTTTCCTCGAAGCCGAAGCTTTCCGCGAATTTCACGTAGTCGCGCGGATCGAGCGAGAACGCGTGGCCTTCGCGGGCCGCGCGGCGCGCGTACAGGTTCAGCAGCTCGGCGGCCGTATCGCGGATCTGCTGCGCGGCCTTGCGTTTCGCGCGCTCCCACTGGCCGGAGCCGAGCGCGTGCAGCGGCGCGCTGTCGGGATCGGCGCCGCTGTAGCGCGAGATCACGTGCAGTTGCGCGACGGGCACGTAGAGCTTGCTGTCGCCCGAGTATTCGAGATGCAGGAATTCGGTCTCGCCTTCGCCGAGATCCATCGACACGAGGCCCATGTAGCGGCCGATGCCGTGCTGCGCGTGGACGACCGGGTCGCCGACCTTCAGTTCCGACAGGTCGCGCACCATCGCGTCGACGTTGCTCGCCTGTTCCTGCCGGCGGCGGCCCGCGCGGCGGCCGAGCGCGCCGTACAGCTCGGTCTCGGTGACGATCGCATAGCCTTCGGCGGGCACCGCGAAGCCGGTCGCGAGCGGCGCGACGCCGAGCGCGAAGCGTTCGTCGCTCGCGAGCCAGCCCGCGAAGTGGTCGTTCGACGCGGGGCGCAGGTGGTGCTCCGCGAGCAGTTGCAGGATCGTCTCGCGGCGGCCGGCCGATTCGACCGTCAGCAGCACGCGCTTGCCCGACGATTCGACGAACGTGCGCAGCGATGCGAGCGGATCGTCGGCATGGCGGTCGACGGTGAGTTCGGGCAGCGCGGTCGCCCAGCCGCCGGCCGGCTGCGCGGGCAGCACGATGCGCGCGAACGGCTTCGCGAACGCGAAGAAATCCTCGTCGGACAGGAACAGCCGCTGCGGCTCGAGGATCGGCCGCTCGCGATCGTGCGCGAGGAACGCGTGACGCTGCTTCGTATCGGCCGTGAAGCGGCGGATCGATGCGTCGAGATCGCCGGCGAACACGAGATGCGCGTCCTGCGGCAGGTAGTGGAACAGCGTGGCCGTCTCGTCGAAGAAGAGCGGCAGGTAATACTCGATGCCGGCCGACGGCACGCCGTTGCCGATGTCCTTGTAGATCGGCGCGCGGCTCGGGTCGCCTTCGAAGGTTTCGCGCCAGCGGCTGCGGAAGGCCGTGCGCGCGGCTTCGTCGAACGGGAACTCGCGGCCGGGCAGCAGGCGCACGTCGCGCACCGGGTAGAGGCTGCGCTGCGTGTCGGGATCGAACGCGCGGATCGAATCGACCTGGTCGTCGAACAGGTCGATCCGGTACGGCAGCGGCGAGCCCATCGGGAACAGGTCGATCAGCGAGCCGCGCACGCAGTATTCGCCGGGGCGCACGACCTGGCTCACGTGCTCGTAGCCGGCCAGCGTGAGCTGCGCCTTCAGCTTCGCCTCGTCGAGCCGCTCGCCCTGCGCGAACGCGAAGGTGTACGCGGCCATGAACGACGCCGGCGGCATCCGGTACAGCGCGGTCGTGGCGGGCACGAGCAGGATGTCGCAGCGGCCCTCGCCGAGGTCGTGCAGCGTCGCGAGCCGCTCGGACACGAGGTCCTGGTGCGGCGAGAAGGTGTCGTACGGCAGCGTTTCCCAGTCGGGCAGCAGGCGCACGCGCGCATCGGGCGAGAAGTAGGGGATTTCCTGCGACAGCCGCTGCGCGTCGACCGCGTTCGCGCAGATCACCGCGAGCAGCGGCACGTCCGGACGGTTGTCGGCGAGATAACGGGCGATGGCGAGCGCGTCGGCGGAGCCGTGCGCGCCGTCGAAGGCGAAACGCTGGCCGGGCTTGACGCGGGCAACGGGTGAAGCGGACGGGGTGGAAGCGTTATCTGGCATAGGGACGACAGGGGTGGCGTGCACGGGCGCATCGCGGTGCGCCGGTCGAGACGAAAGACCTATTATAAAATCCGCTTCTCGATTTCATCTTTCCGGCGTTTGCCTTCGTGACTCCCCGACTTTTCGCCCTGATTCCCTGTGCCGGCACGGGCAGCCGTTCCGGCTCCGCCGTGCCGAAGCAATATCGCACGCTGGCCGGCCGCGCGCTGCTGCACTACACGCTCGCCGCGTTCGACGCGTGCAGCGAGTTCGCGCAGACGCTCGTCGTGCTCGCGCCCGACGATTCCCATTTCGACGCACGCCGCTTCGCGGGCCTGCGCTTCGCGGTGCGCCGCTGCGGCGGCGGCTCGCGGCAGGCGTCGGTGCTCAACGGGCTGCTGGAGCTGGCCGAATTCGGCGCGACCGACCACGATTGGGTGCTCGTGCACGACGCCGCGCGCCCGGGTATCACACCGGCGCTGATCCGCACGCTCGTCGCGACGCTGAAGGACGACCCGGTCGGCGGCATCGTCGCGCTGCCGGTGGCGGACACGCTCAAGCGCGTGCCGGCCGGCGGCGACGCGATCGCGCGCACGGAGTCGCGCGACGCGCTGTGGCAGGCGCAGACCCCGCAGATGTTCCGCATCGGCATGCTGCGCGACGCGATCCTGC
The DNA here is from genome assembly GCF_001528895.1 of Burkholderia sp. MSMB1078WGS. Taxonomy (NCBI): domain Bacteria; kingdom Pseudomonadati; phylum Pseudomonadota; class Betaproteobacteria; order Burkholderiales; family Burkholderiaceae; genus Burkholderia; species Burkholderia sp. MSMB1078WGS. Next base: position 117,132 of record NZ_LPDI01000041.1, read on the forward strand.
AGGCGCAGCGCGAAGGGCACGACCTGACCGACGAAGCGAGCGCGATCGAATGGGCCGGCCACACGCCGCGCGTCGTGCAGGGCAGCCTGCGCAACTTCAAGGTCACGTACCCGGAAGATTTCGCGCTCGCGGAAGCGATTCTCGCGCGGGCCGCGAACGCTTCCTGACTTTCCCCCCATCTCAAACCGGATTACGCATGGATTTCAGAATCGGACAAGGCTACGACGTGCACCAGCTCGTCGAAGGGCGCCCCCTCATCATCGGCGGCGTGACGATTCCGTACGCGCGCGGCCTGCTCGGCCACTCGGACGCGGACGTGCTGCTGCACGCGATCACCGACGCGCTGTTCGGCGCGGCCGCGCTCGGCGACATCGGCCGCCATTTCTCCGACACGGATGCGGCGTTCAAGGGCGCGGACAGCCGCGTGCTGCTGCGCGAGTGCGTCGCCCGCGTGAACGCGGCCGGCTTCGCGATCCAGAACGTCGACAGCACCGTGATCGCGCAGGCGCCGAAGCTCGCGCCGCATATCGACGGGATGCGCGCGAACATCGCGGCCGATCTCGGGCTGCCGCTCGACCGCGTGAACGTGAAGGCGAAGACCAACGAGAAGCTCGGCTATCTCGGCCGCGGCGAGGGTATCGAGGCGCAGGCCGCCGCGCTGCTGGTGAAGCGGAGCGGCTGACGTCCGGCGTGGCGTGCGGTTCGCGCCGCACGCCACACCGCCGAAATGAAAAATGCCACGCGAATGCGTGGCATTTTCGTTGGCAGCCGGCACGGCTCTCGCGGCCGCGCGACCGGATCGCTTATTCGCCTTCGGCGGCGATCACCTGCGCGGCGGCGTTGATCACCGACGCGATGCGGCCGACGTCGCGCAGCTGCGTGACGGTCATCCCTTGCTCGTTCTTCAGCAGCGCATAGTGCGACTTCACGCAGAAGTGGCACTTGCCGACGATCGACGCGGCGAGCGCGTACATCTCGAACTTGCGCTTGTCGACGCCACCGTGCGTTGCATACGCGCCCATCCGCAATTCGGCGCGCTGCGTCTTCAGGTCGGCGTCGTCGGCCATCTCGACATACGGATACCAGGTGTTGTTCATCCCCATCAGCGCGGCCGCCGTCAGCACGGCGTTCGTCTCCTCGGGCGACAGCACGCCGGCTTCGCGAATCGTCTTGACGAGCACCGTGCTCTTCGCCGCGATGGCCGCCGCCAGCGCCACGCCGACCGCGTCGGTGCCTTCGAGCGACGAGCGCGAGATCGTGCCGTCGAGGTTCAGGCGAATGTCCTTCGCGTAGTCGGGAATACGTGCCTTAATCGAGTCGATGAATTCCATTGATATCTCCTATGGGTTGGCCGTTAAAAAAGCCCGCAGGCAGGACGTGCGCCGCGGGCTTCGTGCATCGATGCGCTTACAGCGTTGCGCCGCCGACTGCACGGTTGCACGGGCACAGTTCGTCCGTTTGCAGGCCGTCCAGAATGCGCAGGACTTCTTCCGGGCTGCGGCCGACGTTCAGGTTGTTCACCGAAACGTGCTGGATCGTGTTGTCCGGATCGACGATGAACGTCGCACGCAGGGCCACGCCGGCTTCCTTGTCGCGCACGCCGAGCTGGTCGATCAGTTCGCCCTTGACGTCGCCGAACGAGTAGTGGTTCAGCTTGTCGAGGTCCTTGTGCTCACGGCGCCATGCGAGCTTGACGAATTCGTTGTCCGAGCTGCCGCCGAGCAGGACGGCGTCGCGCTCTTCGAACTGCTTCGTGAGCTTCGCGAACTCGACGATTTCCGTCGGGCACACGAACGTGAAATCCTTCGGATAGAAGTAGATGATCTTCCACTTGCCCGGGAACGACGCTTCGGTGACGGTCTCGAACGCCGACTGGCCGTTTTCCTCGTGATTGTTGAAGCCCGGCTTCGCGGCTACGACGGTGAAAGCTTCGAGTTTATCGCCCACGGTTTTCATGCGGATACTCCTGTGTGAGTTGGGAAGAAGACTGAGTCAAGCTACCTCGGTGCTGCAACGATGATGTGACAGCATGAAAGGGACTATAACACTATTGATGTTTCGCTTCAATAGATTTTGACTAACGTCCTTCATAGCTTTTGTCAACCGGATCGATAGTGTGACGCGCAAGATGCGTGCGCGAACGTGTCATGCGGTCGCACGCGCCTTGCCGGCGCCGGGGAATTCGAGCGTGACTTCGAGGCCGGCGTCCGGGTGGCGGTTGCGCAGGCGCAGCGCGCCGCGGTAGCGGCCGACGAGCCGCAGCACGATCGCCATGCCGAGGCCTGTGCCGTCCGCCTTGGTGCGCGCGGTGTCGACGCGGTAGAACGGCCGCATCACGAGCGGCAGCTGATCCTCGGGAATGCCGGGGCCTTCGTCGCTCACCGACAGTTCGACGCGCGCATGCGACACGCGCGTCTCGAGCGTGATCCGCGAGATGCCGTCCTGCTTGCTCTGGCCGTACTTGCGCGCGTTCTCGACGAGGTTGCCGATCACGCGCCGCATGTCGGTCTCGTCGGCTTCGATGATCGCGCTCGGCGCGAGCCGCGTGCGGATTTCGACGCCGTCCTCGCCCGACACGCGCGCGGCGACGTCCTGCGCGACCGACGATAGATCGACGGGCTCGGGCTTGCGCTGCGACGGGCGCGCGTAGTCGATGAAGGCCGCGATGATGCGGTCCATCTGTTCGATGTCGTCGACCATCGCGTCCTTGGTCGCCTGGTCGGACGGGCTCATCTCGGTTTCGAGCCGCAGCCGCGCAAGCGGCGTGCGCAGGTCGTGCGAGATGCCCGCGAGCATCAGCGCGCGATCGGCCTCGAGCTGTTCGAGGTCGCGCACCATCTGGTTGAAGCTGCGGTTGGTCTCGGCCGCGACGCCCATCCCGCGCTCGGGCAGCGGCTCGGGCGCCTGGCCTGACCCGACCTGGCGCGCGGCGAGCGCGAGCCGCGAGAACGGCCGGTTCACGAGGCTGGTGATGAACGCGGAGCCGAACAGCGACAGCGCGAGCGCGAACAGCCCCCAGCCGGCCCATTGCAGGCCCGTGACGTTGTCGAGCTGGTCGCGATCGAGTGCGACCCAATAATCGTCGTCGTCGATCTTGAAGCTGATCCACACGCCGGGAATGTCGTTGACCGACTGCGCGATCACGGTATCGTCGCCGAGGCGGCTGCGGATGTCGTGTTCGATCAGGCGGTTCAGCGATTCGTCGGGCTGCAGCTTGAACTTGTCGGTTTTTTCGCGCGGGTACACGCGCACGCCCTCGTTGCTCTCGAGATCCTGCAGCAGCGCGCGCCGCAAGTCGGGATCGGAATAGAGCAGGGCGGTGCGCGTGAGCTTCACGACCGCGACGAGCTGGAGCGCGACGCGTTGCGCACGCGGCTCGCGCTCGATCACGCGAAAGCTCTGGAACCACGCGGCGAGACTGACCGAGATCAGCAGCGCGATCAGCAGGAAGGTGCGCCAGAACAGCCCGCCGAACGCAAGCTGCAGAAGGCGCCGGTCGATACGCATGGGACGGGCCGTGGGCGGGGCGAAACCGGGAAGGAGAAAGCTCAGGCAGCGCCGTCCGGGATGAACACGTAGCCGAGGCCCCAGACGGTCTGGATGAAGCGCGGGCTGCCCGGATCCGGTTCGATCAGCTTGCGCAGGCGCGAGATCTGCACGTCGAGGCTGCGGTCGAACACTTCATATTCGCGGCCGCGTGCGAGCTCCATCAGCTTTTCACGCGACAGCGGCTGGCGCGGATGACGCGCGAACACTTTCAGCACCGAGAATTCGCCGGTGGTCAGCGGAATTTCCTGGCCGGACTTGGTCAGCGTGCGCGTGGCGAGATTCAGCGAGAATTCGCCGAACTCGAATACCTCGGTGGTTTCCGACGGTGCGCCCGGCAGTTCGGCCGGCGCCTGGCGGCGCAGCACCGCATGAATGCGCGCGACCAGTTCGCGCGGATTGAACGGCTTCGGCAGGTAATCGTCGGCGCCCATCTCGAGGCCGACGATGCGATCGACGTCCTCGCCCTTCGCGGTGAGCATGATGATCGGCGTGCGGTCGTTGCTGCCGCGCAGCCGGCGGCAGATCGACAGGCCGTCTTCGCCGGGCAGCATCAGGTCGAGCACGAGCAGGTCGAAACGCTCGCGGACCCAGAGCTTGTTCATCGCGGTTGCGTTTTCCGCGACGTAGACGTTGAAACCCTGTTCGCCGAGATAGCGGCGCAGCAGATCGCGCAGGCGAGGGTCGTCGTCGACGACGAGAATCTTGGAGGGGTTTTTCGTTTCCATGATCGGCATCTTATCGCGAATGGGAATTGGCGCACGGCCGCGTATTTTCGTGCGTTACAGTCGGTTACAAAATTTACCCGTAGTGTCGCGCCGAGTAAAGGCAGGCTATAGAGATTCCTTTACTCGAAGCCGAAATTCGGTAGATACTCCCCTGCACTCCATCTTTCATCTTTGTACACCCGAATTCCGCAGGGTTTTTCAAGTACCAGAGGTAGCCGGTTGCCGCGTGACGAAGGGAACAAATCGACCAAAGAAGCGAGGACGGTCATGCGATCTGCCCGGATTGCACTGATGCTGACGATCGCGCTTGCCGGTCCGTATGCGTCGAACCTCGCGTATGCGCAGCGCCCCGAGCAGGGCGCATCGTCGCGCAAGCTGCCGCGCGGCAAAGCGCCGCAGCCCGATCGCGCCGCCGATATGACGGCCCGTTCCGCCGTGCCTCCCGATCTCGAACAGCGCCGTCGCGACGGGCACATGACGCCCGAAGAGCGGCACCTGTTGCGCCAGCACATCGAAGACGCCGTGCGCGAGTTGTACAAGCGCTGATGCGTGCCGTCGTTCGCCTTGCGCGGAAATCCCCGCGCGGAAAGAATTCGTAGCATTTTTTTCGTCAACTTTCGGCTGCCGAATGCCGTTGTACGGGCATCCGCACCGCCGGTGCGTTCCGGGAGTCCATGACGATGAAAGCGAACGCTGCCGCACCGGCGTCGTCGCCTGCCATGCAGTCGCCGCTCGATGCCGACGACGCGGTGTTTTTTCTCGGCCGCACCGGTTTTTCTCCCGCTCCCGCCGAAGTCGCACGCATCGTCGGCATGACGCGCGCGCAGGTCGTGGCCGATACGCTCGGCAATGCACGACGCGAACCCGTCACGACGTGGCCCGACTGGCTCGCCGAGCCGCCGCCGACACGCGCGCAGCGCCAGGCGCTGACGCCCGACATGCGGCGCGACGAGCAGCGCGAGCGCAATCGCCGCTACGATGCGTTGCGCGCGGCCTGGGTCAACGAGATGGTCGCGACGCCGTCGCCGCTCACCGAGCGCATGACGCTGTTCTGGCACGGGCATTTCACGTCCGGGCAGGACAAGGTGCCTTACCCGCAGACGATGGCCGCGCAGAACGCGCTGTTTCGCCGCGAGGCGCTCGGCAACTTCGGCTCGCTGCTGCACGCGGTCGCGAAGGATCCGGCGATGCTGCAGTATCTCGACGGCGCGAGCAATCGCAAGGGGCGCCCGAACGAGAATTTCGCGCGCGAGGTGATGGAGCTGTTCACGCTCGGCGAAGGGCATTACACGCAATACGACGTGACCGAGGCCGCGCGCGCGATGACGGGCTGGACGGTCGATCCCGACACGCTGCGCTTCGCGGTGCGGCCCGAATGGCACGATGCCGGCGACAAGACGATCCTCGGCGAAACCGGGCCGTTCGACGGCGACGGCTTTCTCGACATCCTGCTGAAGCGGCCGGACACCGCGCGCTTCATCGCCGGCAAGCTGTGGCGCGAGTTCGTGTCCGATACGCCGGAGCCGCGCGCGCTCGACGCGGTGGCCGAGCGGTTTCGCGCGAGCGGCTACGACATTCGCGCGGCGCTCGCCGCGCTGTGGTCGACCGACGCGTTCTGGGATCCGCGCAACCGCGGCGTGCTGGTCAAGTCGCCGGCGGAATTCGTGGTCGGCTCGGTGCGGCTGTTCGACGTGGCGTACGGCGATCCGCAGATGCTCGCGAACACCGTGCGCACGCTCGGACAGAACCTGTTCTATCCGCCGAGCGTGAAGGGCTGGCCAGGCGGCGCGCTGTGGATCAACAGCACGACGCTGCTGTCGCGCAAGCAGTTCGTCGAGCAGTTGTTCCGCGCGACTGAGACGGCCGGCATGCGGCCGCCGGCCCGTGCGATCGCGCCGTCGCCGAGCGCGCACGCGATGCCGGTGGCCGACGCGGCGTCCGCCGCCGGCCCGCGCGGCATGCCCGCCAAGCCCGCGCGCGGCGGCTTGCGTTTCGACCTCGAGCGCTGGCTCGCGCAGTATCGTGCGCGGCCTCAGGCGATCGCGGGATTGTCCACCGAGTTGCAATTGCAGCACGCGGTGCTGCAACTCTCGCCGGTCGCGGCGATCGACACGGATTCGACCGGCAGCGCGTATCTCGAGGCGCTGCTGATGGATCCGGCCTATCAACTGAAATGATGCGAACGACGACGAAGCGGGCGGCGGCCGCGGCCAAGGCGGCGGGCGGCGAACCAAAGGATGTGCGATGAACCGACGTGATTTTCTGACGCTGACGGGCGCCGCGGCGGCGGCCGGCGTGTCGATGTGGCAGGCGAACGCGGTGGCGGCTGCCGCGCCGCAGGCCGGCCGAAAGCCTGCGGCCGGGTATGCGAACGTGCTGATTCTCGTCGAGCTGAAGGGCGGCAACGACGGCCTCAACACGGTGGTGCCGTACGCGGACCCGCTGTACTACTCGTTCCGGCGCGGCATCGGCATCAAGCGCGAGCAGGTGCTGCAGCTCGACGCGCAGACGGGGCTGCATCCGTCGCTCGCGCCGCTGATGCCGCTCTGGCGCGACGGGCAGGTCGCGGTCGTGCAGAGTGTCGGCTATCCGCAGCCGAACCTGTCGCATTTCCGCTCGATCGAGATCTGGGACACCGCGTCGCGCTCGGATCAGTACCTGCACGAGGGTTGGCTCACGCGCACGTTCGCGCAGGCGCCCGTGCCGCCCGGTTTCGCGGCGGACGGCGTCGTGCTCGGCAGCGCCGAGATGGGGCCGTTGTCGAACGGCGCGCGCGCGATCGCGCTCGTCAATCCCGCGCAGTTCATCCGTGCGGCCCGGCTCGCCGAGCCGTCGTCGCTGCGAGAACAGAACCCGGCGCTCGCGCACATCATCGACGTCGAGAACGACATCGTGACGGCGGCCGACCGGCTGCGCCCGCGCGGCGGGATGCGCGAATTCAGGACGGCCTTTCCGGCCGGTGCGTTCGGCACGTCGGTGAAGACCGCGATGCAGGTGCTGGCCGCGTGCGAAGCGTCGGGGCCCGGCGCGCAGGACGGTGTCGCGGTGCTGCGCCTGACGCTCAACGGCTTCGACACGCACCAGAACCAGCCGGGGCAGCACGCCGCGCTGCTCAAGCAGTTCGCGGACGGGATGAGCGCGATGCGCGCGGCGCTGATCGAACTCGGGCGCTGGAACGAGACGCTCGTGATGACGTATGCGGAATTCGGCCGGCGCGTGCGCGAGAACCAGAGCAACGGCACCGATCACGGCACGGCCGCACCGCATTTCGTGATGGGCGGTCGCGTGGCGGGTGGGCTGTACGGTGCACCGCCCGCGCTCGGGCGGCTCGACGGCAACGGCAACCTGCCGGTCGCGGTCGATTTCCGCCAGCTTTACGCGACCGTGCTCGGGTCCTGGTGGGGGCTCGACGCGACGCGCGTGCTGCAGCAGCGTTTCGACACGCTGCCGTTGCTGAGGGCGTGAGGCGCGCCGCTCAACGGCGGCGCGCGGCGCGCCACGCGATCCACAGCTTGCGGATCGGCGTCAGCGCGATGCGCTGATGCAGCACCTGGTAGCCGTCGCGCGCGATTTCGTCGAGCAGCGCGCCGGCCAGCGCGATCTGCGCGCGCAGCGTGCGCTGCGCGCGGCGTTCGGTGGCGGGAATCGCCGCATCGGCAGCCGCGAGCGCTTCGCGCGCGCGGGTCGTCTGGAATTGCAGCAATTCGGTGAACGCGGGGCTGTAGCGGCGGTTCAGCAGATCGGCCGCGGTCACGTTGTAGCGCTGCAGTTCGTCGATCGGCAGATAGATGCGGCCGTGGCGTGCGTCGTTGCCGAGCTCCTGCACGAATTGCGCAAGCATCAGCGCGCGGCCGACGTCCGCGGCCCACGGCTGCGGGTCGGCCGGGTGCGTCGAACTGGCGCGTGCCACCAGCGACGCGAAGGTGCCGCCGACCTGCGCGATATAGCGCTGCAGATTCGCGAAATCGAGGTAGCGCGCCTGTTCGAGGTCCATCCCGTAACCGTTGACGAGCGTGCGCAGCGCGTCGGCCTCGGCGGCGATCGTCGGGTGATGCTGCGCGAGCGCCTTCGTGACGGGGTGCGACGGTTGCCCGTCGGCCAGCGCCGCGAGTTCCTTGTGCCACCACGCGAGCTTCGTGTGTCCGACGGTCGGATCGCTGGTTTCCTTGACGGTTTCCTCGAGTTCGCGGCGCAGCGCGAACAGCGCGGTCAGGCGCGGCTGCGTGGCGAGCGGCACCTGACGCAGCGCGTAGTAGACGCTGGAGCCTGCGGGGGCGGCCTTTTGCTGACAGTAGTCGTCGAAGTTCACGGGCTCAATCGGATGGGGCGGGTTCGGGGGACGCGCGGCGGCGCGCTGCCGAAACGTCGAGCGCGGCATTCTAGCACCGCGGCACGACAGGTGCCGGCGGGGCGAGACAACGCCGCACGGATCGGGTAGAATCTCGCGCTCGCCTGATCGGGCGTGCCGGTTTTCGGGCCGGCTGAAGTGTCCCGAGCGGTCCCGGGCGCGTGGAGCACGCATCTTGCGTCACGCGCGATCAGGCGACGGAAATGCGCGTGAGTGGCGAAATTGGTAGACGCACCAGGTTTAGGTCCTGACGCCCGCAAGGGTGTGCCGGTTCGAGTCCGGCCTCACGCACCAGAAGTCGAACGTGCCCCCGGCAGGGGCCGTTCGCGAAAAAGCGCTGCCGGTCGGCTGACCGCAGCGCTTTTTTATTGACGCCGATTTCGCCGCCCGGCATCGGACCTCGCTCGAAAAACCGGCCGCGTGTAATATCGTGCGCACTTTTCGCACAAGAAGTACAACGCACCGAGGGGCCCGCCGATGAAACACACCGTCCGTATCCCGATTTCCGTTCTGGCATTGATGCTGGCCGCGCCAGCCTTCGCCAACACGCCTGCCGACAATATCGCGTGGAGTGCCAGGCCCGTGAAGACGGTTGCATCGTCGTCCGCATGCTCCGCGTATTCGGGGCGTGTGATGTCGAGCGGCGAGCCGTTGTCGACGGAGGGGGTGTTGAAAGCGCTCGGCACGTCCCTGGCCGCCGCCGCGCTGGGCGCCGTCGCCTGCGGATATCAGGGCGCAGCCCCCAATCCGTGCCCGCGTCCCGGCCTGTGACTCGCTGGCAAGCGGATCGCGGAGCGCACCGCTTCAGTTGAAACGCGCACGATACGAAGCGCCGCGCGTCGCCCGACCGCGGCGCTTCGTCGTTTCCGGCGCGCCTATTCCCAGAAGCTGCGGATCGCGACGGCCACGATCACCGGCACCGAGAACACCAGCGGAATCGCGAAATACTGCGCTTCGCGATCGACGATCCAGCTATAGATCACCCACGCCGCGCCGATCGCGAACGTGATGAGGCCGACCGTCACGGCGGCGATGTTCAGGGCCAGCTTCGATGGCTGGCGGCGCGTTTTGGTGGTGTCGTTGTTATCGCGCGGGGACGATTTCATCGGAAGAGTGCGGCCTCGGGCCGGAACGGGAGTAAAGACACAGGAAACCCCATCCGTACCGATCGCGCAAGGGCCGGCGCATGCCGGCCCGGTATCGTTCGTCAGCGCGCGTTACAACCCGAACGACACGGCCAGTTCGTCGAGCAGTTCGCGCTGGAACGCGACGAACCGCTCGCCCGGCTGCTGCGCGATCGCCAGGTCGAGCATCGGATCGGCGACCTCGGTGCGCAGGCCGGCCAGTTCCTCGACGATCGCCAGCCCGCAGAACGGTACGTACGCCTCCGAATAGCCGCCTTCGTGAACGATCACGAGCCGCCCGCCGCAATAGCGTTGCGCGGCGTCCTTCACCGCGCGGGTCATGAACCGGTAACTGTCGGTATGCAACTGCATGCGCGCGAGCGGATCGACCGCGCTCGCATCGAGGCCGCTCGCGATGACGATCAGATCGGGGCGGAAGCGTGCCAGCGCCGGCAGCACGATTCGCTCGAATGCATACCGGTAGGCATCGTCGCCGCTGCCCGCGAGCAGCGGCACGTTCAGGTTCGCGCCGACGCCCGCGCCTTCGCCGCGATCGCCCGCGCCGCTATAGCCGGGCGGGAAGCAGCGGTCCTGGTGCAGCGAGATCGTTAGCGTATCCGGATCGTCGTAGTAGATCGACTGTGTGCCGTTGCCGTGATGCACGTCCCAGTCGATCACCGCGACGCGCTCGATGCCGTGCTTCGCACGGGCAGCCTCGATCGCGATCGGGATGTTCGCGAGCATGCAGAAGCCCATCGGGCGGTCGCGCAGGCAGTGATGGCCGGGCGGCCGCGACAGCGAGAACGCATTCGCCGCGTGCTCGCCGACGACCGCATCGACCGCCGCGATCGCGAGACCGGCCGACAGCGCGGCGATCTCGTAGCTGCCCTTGCCGAATGGCGCGAGATCGCCGAGGTCGCCGCCGTTCGCGTCGCTCAGCGCGCGGAATGCGTCGAGATAGTGTGCCGGATGAATGCGCAGCAGGTCGGCGGTGGTCGCGGGCTCGGCGCCGCGCAGGTCGAGCTGCGCGGCCAGGCCCGACGCCTGCACGAGCGACAGGAAGCGGCGCTTCGAATCGGGCGATTCCGCGTAGCCCGCGCTCGACGGTGGCTGGACCCAGCCGCCGACCGGAAAGAACAGCGCGTGCGTGCCGCCGGTATGCCAGAAAGTGCGTTCGTCGGTGAAGAAGGCAGTGCGATTCATGGATGCGTGACCTGTCACGGTTGGGAGGAAGCGGAGGGGCGCGCGCGGCGATCGATGTGGCGCAGCGCGGTGAACGACACGATCGCGACGGCCGTCGCGGCCGCGAACAGCGCGCGCATCGTGCCGCCGGCGTCGAGCATCAGGCCGGCCAGCAGCGGGCCGGCGGCGAGCCCCGCGCCGATCACGAAATTGAGTGTTGCGACGAGGCGGCCCGACGTGTCGATCTGCGCGACAGTCGCGAGAATGAACGGCAGCACGAAGGTCCACGCGAACTTGAACGCGAAGATCGCCGCGCCGTAGCCGCCGGTGTCACGCATCGCAGCGAGCGCGACGAGCGACGCCGCGAGCAGCGCATAGCCGGTCGCCAGCATCGCGCGCCGCGCGAGCCGGCCGCCCGCGCACGACGCGAGCGCCGCGCCGGCGATCCCCATCACGCTCGCGATCGCGAGCACGTTGCCGGTCGACTGCGGATCGAGCCCGGCCTCGGCCGCCGCACGGCTCGCGAACGTCCACACGCTGCCGATCGCGAGATAGAACGTCAGCACCGCGCCGATGGCGAGCGCGACGAAGCGTCGCGGCGTCGGCGGCGCGTCGCCGCGCGCCGCGTACGCGGACGCCGCCCGCGTGCCGAGCGACGTTGGAAAGCCGCGCGACAGCGGCGCCGCGAGCAGCGCGAGCACGGCGAGCGCGACGTACAGCGCGCGTAGCCCGAACGCGGCGAATACGTGCGGCAGCACGAACAGGCCGATCGCGCCCGCGATCAACTGGCCGACGACCCACAGGCCGTACACGCGGTCGCTGTTCGTGCTCGTCGCCGCGCTCGTCATGCAGAGCACCATCAGCGAGCCGCCGCCGAGGGCGGTGACGGCGCGCAGCGCGAGCAGCGCGGCAAACCCCGGCATCCACAGCGCAGTCAGCAGGTTGCCCGCGCCGAACAGTGCGATGGCGAACGCCGCGACGCGACGCGCGTCGACACGTCCGAGCCACAGGTACGACGGCACGGTCGCGAGGCTGAACGCGCCGAGTTCGACGAAGAAGTAGGTGCCGATCTGCGACGCGGACAAGCCGAGCTGCGTGGCGAGCTGACCGGCGACGGCGGGCGCCACGAGCAGCAACAGCGGCGTGATGGCCGCGAACACGACGAGCGCGACGAGCGTCGAGCGCGCGAACGTCGACGCATGGCCGTCGCGCGAGAGGGCGACATCCGGGGGCAGGGTCTTCATGACAGGATCTCGTTGGGGGAATCAGAACAGGTGGTACATACCGACCATCGCGCCGAACTGCGACGCGCCGGCAAGCGACGTCGGGTCGTATTCGTAGACGGTCTGCGAGCTTTGGCCGCTGTTGCGCGCATAGCCGAGGTTCACGTATGCGACGGTGCGCTTGGACAGCGCGTACGTGGTGCTCGCGATGAACAACGTCGGGTGGCCGATCGCCGGCGTGCGCGCATCGGTGTGGTAGACGCCCGCGTTCAGGCCGATCCCGTTCGACGTCAGGTAGCGCGCGCCGCCCCAGACGATCGTGCGGGCCGCGTCGAGGTCGCCGGTCAGGCGTTCGACGCCCGCATACACGGTGAGCGGCAGCGTGGCGAACGCATAACGTGCGGCGAGCGTGCCGAGTTCGCGACGCCGCGCGGACGCGTCGGCCGCCGCCGATACGTCGCCGTGCGCCTGATGCAGCACCGCGCTCACCGACAGGCCGTTGCTCGCGTACTGGCCGCCGAGCTCGAGCACGCGTCCGGCGCGCGTATTGCCCGCGACGCCGGAGGTCGCGGCGAGGGCTTCGACGTCGAAGCCGGCGAACGTCGGCGACTGGTATTTGACCGAGTGGTCGATGAAGTTCGCGTTCATCGGCACGAGCACGCCCTGGCCGCTGTACGACCCGTACCAGAGCGGGTCGTAGAACAGTGTCTTGTCGAACAGCACGCTGAACTGGCGGCCGAGCGTGACGGTGCCGACCGGTCCCGTGATGCCGGCGTATGCTCCGCGGAAGAACGCGTAGCCGGGCACGGTCGGGGTGCCGTCGTTGACGTTGAAGCCCTGTTCCAGCTTGAACAGCGCCCGCCAGCCGCCGCCGAGATCCTCGTGGCCCTTGATCCCGAACTGCGAAGGCAGGATGCCGTAGTTCTGCAACCGCACGGCCGAACGGTGCCCGTCGGCGTGCGTCAGATATTGCACGCCGACGTCGAGCGCGCCGTACAGCGTGAGGGCGGACTGCGCGTGCGCGGCGCCGCTGCATGCGGCAAGCGCCGCGGCGGCCATGGCCGTGCGGATGAAGCGGGGTGTCGTCACGTGGGGTTCTCCATGCCTTCCTGCATCGGCTCGTCGTTGGTGTGGTCGCGACGCAGTGTCCGCAGCGGGAAAACCGTCGAACAGTCGTCCAGATGAACGGTGCGGAAAACCCGCGGTGCGCGGCGCGAACGCCGCGCGATGCCGTCGCGCGCCGTGCTGCGCAGCAGCAACGTGCGGTGTACCGTTCAAATGGATGGGATTGGCGAGCGTTTCGGCGCCGTGGCCCGCCAAAAAAGTCGCTCGCTATAATCGGCCGGTATCGTTGCGCACATCGGCGGCCCGACCGGACAGGAGAGCGGAAGGTGAGGATCACGACGGATATCGGGCAGGACCTCGACGCGCTGCGCGACGTGCCGGCCGCCATCGCGCTCGACGAATTCGCGTGGCCGCCGCTGCCGTCCCGGCGCGCCGATTTCGATGGCGTCACGCGTGGCGACGCAGCGCAGCGCGAACTCGGCCTGATGCTGCTCGACCTGTACGCGGTGGCCGCGCAGTCCGCCATCGGCGAATTCGAATACCGGTTCTTTTCGCTGCTGCAGGCGCTCGTTCCGTTCGATGCCGCGTGGACGGGCGTCGCGACCCATGTGCCGACCGGTCCGGTGATGCACAACAGCTTTTTGTACCGGTTGCCGCACGCGTTCTTCATCGACTGGAAGCGCGTGCGCGATTGCGACCCGCTCGCGCGCCGCACGCTGCACGGCGCGCACGGCCGCGCGGTGCGGCTGTCGGTCGTCGAGCCGGGGCTCGATGCGCGGTTTCGCGACTGGTGCGTGAAGTACGGGCTCGCGCAACTGATGTTCGTATGTACGCTCGATCGCCGCTTCGGCCTGACGACGTTCGTGTCGATCTATCGGCAGGGCCTGAACCGGCCGTTCAGCGACGACGAAGCACATCGTTTCGAGGAGGTCATTCCGCATCTCGCGGCCGCATTGACGATCAACCGTGCCGCGCAGCTCACGCGCGAACGCGAGCGCGCCGACACGGTCGTGCCGGCGGCGCGTGCGCTGTGCGACAACTTCGGTGTGCTGCACCATGCCGATCACGATTTCGACGACGTGCTGCGCACCGAATGGCCGGCCTGGGCCGGTGCGCGCGTACCGGAGCCGCTTGTCGCGCATCTGCGGCGCCAGCCGGGCCGGCCGTTCGTCGGCGACGCGCTGCGCATCCAGTGCGTGCCCGTCGCGGGGCTGTTCCAGATCGAGGCGCGGCCGCGCTCGCTGCTCGACCGGCTGAGCCCGCGCGAGCTCGCGGCGATCCGCTATTACGGCGCCGGGCGTTCGCACAAGGAAGTCGCCCAGCAGATGGCGATCTCGCCGACGACCGTGCGCCACTACCTGCGCTGCGCGTACCGCAAGCTCGGCATGCACGACAAGAGCCAGATCGCCGGCGTGCTCGGCGCGACCAGCGGCGCGATCGACGACGAAGCGGTGGATGCGGGCGGCATACCGCGCTGAGGTGCACGAACGCGTGCCGCCCGATGCACGGTACGCCGCGCAAATGGTTGTGCCCGCAACCATTGAGCGTTATGCTCGTCAGCTCCTGGGAGACGGAATTCCATCATGAACGACACGAATTCAGGGTCGGTGCGCGCGGCGGTGGTCGGGGTCGGCGCGATCGGCGGATTGCTCGCGGCCGCGTTGTCGAGAGCCGGCATGACCGTGAGCGCGTACGCACGCGGCGCGACGCTCGATGCGCTGAATGCCCACGGCGTGCGCGTGATCGACGAGGCGGGCGCAATCGCGTCGGTGCCGGTGCGCGCAAGCGACGATGCGGCCGCGCTCGGTGTGCAGGACTACGTGGTGATCGCGCTGAAGGCACAGGCGCTGCCGGCGCTGGCCGCGCGCATTGCGCCGCTGGTCGGACCGGATACGGTGATCGTCGCGGCGATGAACGGGCTGCCGTGGTGGTTCACGCACGGGCTCGAAGGGGCGATCGACGGCGTGCCGCTCGATGCGGTGGATCCGGCCGGCGCGGTATCGGCCGCGTTGCCGCCCGCGCAGGCGATCGGCTGCGTCGTGCATCTGTCGTCGAGTACCGACGCGCCGGGCGTCGTGCGGCGCGGGCGCGGCAACCGGCTGATCGTCGGCACGCCCGATCCGCGGCTCGACAGGGCTACGGCGCGGTTCGCCGCGGCGCTCGCGGCCGGCGGTTTCGACGTCGAGACGACGCCCGCGATCCGGACCGAGATCTGGACGAAGCTGTGGGGCAACATGAACATGAACCCGCTGAGCGCGTTGACCGGGTCGACGGCCGAACAGTTGCTCGACGATCCGTTCACGCAGGATCTCGCGCTGCGGATGATGGAGGAAGCGGCTGCGATCGGCGCGAAGCTCGGCTTGTCCGCCGGGATGAGCGGCCCCGAGCGGATCGCGGTCACGCGCAAGCTCGGCGCGTTCAAGACGTCGATGCTGCAGGATTTCGAGGCGGGGCGCTCGCTCGAGATCGGGCCGATCCTCGGCGTGTTTCCGGAACTCGGTCGCAAGCTTGGCGTGCCGACGCCGTACTGCGACGCGGTGCTCGGATTGTTGCGTCAGCGCGCGACGAACAGCGGGTTGTAGTGCGCACGAAGCCACCGGATTCGCGGCTGTCGGCAACGCCGGCAACGCGACCGCGCGCGCTTCGCACGATGCCGTCGCGGTGCAAGACGGGCCGCCCGGACGGTGCGCCCAGACAAGCCGCCTGGATCGTGCATGACGCAACGCGGACGGCCCGTCCGATTCGTCTGATCAATGCCGCCTGCTGCGCTTCGCGAACCGGCGACGGCGGGGCCGACACGCCTTGGGACGATTCACTTCATCGCGCTTGACTTCGAAGCCGGTTACTCAGTCGTCGCGCTCGACTGCGTGCGCAACGATCTTGTCGAGCAGCCGCTCGAACGTCTGACGTTCGCTGTCGGACAGGCACGCGAGCAGGCCGTCGTTCCACTTGCGCACGATCGGCATGATCTTGCGATGCAGCGCTCGGCCGTCGGCGGTCAGCGCGATCAGCACGATCCGGCCGTCTTCGTCGCTCGCGCTGCGCTCGAGCAGCCCCTGCCGCAGCAGCGCTTCGGCCGCGCGGCTTGCCTGGCTCTTGTCGAGATTGGTGTGGCGCGCGAGATCCATGATCGAGAACGGGCCGAACGCGCCGACGGCGGCGATCACGCGCGCCTCGGGTAGCGAGATGTCGAGCTTGTGCCGGTACACCTCGCCGATCCCGCGGTCGGAGCGCTTCGTGAGCGCATGGAGGCGATAGGTCAGAAACTGATCGAGCCCGGCTTGGCGGCCTTTCATGTCGAATCCTGAAGAAAAAGGGCGGGCCCGATTGTTCCTGTATCGCGCGCTCGGGTCAACGGTCAGTGTGCACCGTACTTCAGGCGTGTCAACTGTTCCGCTTCGTTCGCGAGCAGGTCGGCCGCGTCGCGGATCGCGACGTCGAGCGTGATCGGCCCGGGAGCCGGCGAAAAGCAGCCGGCGAAGTGCTCGGACAGGCGCGGCAGCGCGGCCGGGTCGACCGCGCCCGACAGCAGCGATGCGCTCACGCCGGCTGCCTGCGCGTGCCGGCACGCGATGAACGGCGCCTTGCCGTGCAGCGTCTGCACGTCGGAGCGGCCTTCGCCGGTGATCAGCCAGTCGGCCCCGGCCAGGGCGGCGTCGAGCCCGACCTGGCGGGCCACCACTTCGGCGCCGGCCTCGAAGCGTGCACCGAGCATGTGCAGCGCGAAACCGAGGCCGCCCGCGGCGCCCGCGCCCGGCAGGTCGCGGCCGCGGCGGTCGAGTGCGGCTTCGAGCAGGTCGGCGAAGTGGGCGAGGGCCGTATCGAGGGTCGCGACCTGCGCCGCCGTCACGCCCTTTTGCGGACCGAACACGGCGGTGGCGCCATGCGCGCCCGTCAGCGGATTGTCGACGTCGGACATGCCGACGAACTCCGTTTCCTTCAGGCGCGGATCGAGCCCCGACGCGTCGATGCGCGCGATGTCGGCCAACCGCGACGGCACGGGCTCGACCGGCTGGCCGCCCGCGTCGAAGCACTGCAGGCCGAGGCCCGCGAGCAGCCCGGCGCCCGCGTCGTTGGTGCTGCTGCCGCCGAGCGCGACGAAGAAGCGGCGCACGCCGTCGTCGAGCAGTGCGCGGATCGCCTCGCCCATCCCGCGCGTGCTGCGCGCGTCGACCGGCACGCTCATGCCGACCGGGTCGGTAATCCCGACGATCTCGGCCGTCTCGACGATCGCGGTGCGCGCATCGATCACGCCCACCGCCGCGTCGCGCGCCGCCAGCGACGCGCCGGCCACCTGCAGCGTGCGCCGCGTGCCGCCGCCCGCCAGCATCGCGTCGAGCGTGCCTTCGCCGCCGTCGGCCATCGGGCAGCAGCGCACGACCGCGTCGGGCCGGGCGCGGCGAATGCCGGTGGCGATCGCGTTCGCGACCTGCTCGGCGGAAAGCGAGCCTTTGAACGAATCGGGCGCGATGACGACGACAGGCGCGGACGAGTGTTGCGGCATGGTGTCTCCGGAAGGCGTGTTTGGTATGAGGAATGAACGGGTGGGCCGTGAAGGTGGCTCACACGCTATCGGAGCTTACAGGATGGTGGGCCCGGGGTGGATACGCCGTTCGGCATAGCGACGATCCGCGCGCATGGTCGTGCAGCGGGCCGTCGATGGGGCGGGACGCACACGTGTCGCGCCGATCTGGCGGTATGAGGAAAATTGTTTGCTAGAATAGTCGATTCTTCCGGCCAAAGCCGTGCTCCGAGCCGCTTGCGCTAGCCATTCGGCGCGTGCAGGGATGGCGTGGCGCTCCGGCGCGGCGGGTGCATGCGATGCACCCTACGCCGCAGGCAGGCACGGCAAGGAAAACCCGATTCGCTCGAATAATTTTAGGACGATTGAAGCCATGGCTAACGTTGTTGAGAACCTCGGCAAGCTTGAACGCCGCGTGACGATTTCCCTGCCGAAAGACACCGTGCAGAAGGAAATCGACGCCCGTATCCAGAAACTCGCGAAGACCGTGCGCATGCCGGGTTTCCGCCCGGGCAAGGTGCCGGTGAAGATGGTCGCGCAACAATACTCGGGCCAGGTCGAGGCGGAAGTGCTGAGCGACAAGATCGGCCAGGAATTCTTCACGATCAGCCGCGCGGAAAACCTGCGTGTGGCCGGCCAGCCGAGCTTCGAGCCGAAGCAGGAGCAGGCTGAAGACGCGTACGCGTTCGACGCGACGTTCGAGGTCTACCCGGAAGTGAAGATCGGCGATCTGGCGACGGCTGAAGTCGAGCGCTCGACGACGTCGATCGGCGACGCCGAAATCGACCGCACGCTGGACATCCTGCGCAAGCAACGCGTGCACTACCACGCACGCGGCGAAGCCGGCGAGCATGGCGACGGCGGCGCGGACACCGCGGCGAAGAACGGCGACCGCGTGACGGTCGACTTCGTCGGCAAGATCGACGACGTCGCGTTCCAGGGCGGCACGGCCGAAGATTTCCCGTTCGTGCTCGGCGAAGGCCGCATGCTGCCGGAATTCGAAACGGCAGCGCTGGGCCTGAAGGTCGGCGAACAGCGTACGTTCGACCTCAAGTTCCCGGATGACTACCACGGCAAGGACGTCGCCGGCAAAACGGCGCAGTTCACGGTCACGATGAAGAAGATCGAGTGGCCGCACCTTCCGGAAATCGACGCCGAATTCGCGAAGTCGCTCGGCATCGAAGACGGCGACCTCACGAAGATGCGCGCCGAGATCAAGGAAAACCTCGAGCGCGAAGCGAAGCGCCGCACGCAGTCGATCGTCAAGAACCAGGTGATGGACGCGCTGCTGAAGATTTCGGAGCTGGACGTGCCGAAGGCGCTGATCGAGCAGGATCAGCAACGTCTCGTCGAAATGGCTCGCCAGGATTTGGCGCAGCGCGGCGTGCCGAACGCGAAGGACGCGCCGATCCCGGCCGAGATGTTCGCCGAGCAGGCCGAGCGTCGCGTGAAGCTGGGCCTCGTGCTGGCAGAACTCGTGAAGGCGAACGGCCTCGAAGCGAAGCCGGAACAGATCCGCGCGGAAGTCGACGAGTTCGCGAAGAGCTACGAAGACCCGAAGGAAGTGGTCCGCTGGTATTATTCCAACCAGCAGCGCCTCGCCGAGATGGAAGCGTTCGTCGTTGAAAGCAACGTCGTCGACTTCGTGCTGGGCAAGGCAAAGGTGACGGACAAGGAAGTGAGCTTCGAGGCACTCGCGAGCGCATCGGCGCAAGCGTAAGTGTCGCTCTAGCGGCGTGCCGGCTGTCGGAGCGACGGCCCGCACGCCGTTTTTACGTCAAGCGCACGGTTGCCATTAATATGGCGATTGAGCGGGCGGCTTCCTTCCGTTCAATTTTCCATTCGAACAAGGTTCATTGAATGATCACTCGCGCTGAATTGCTGGACATGCTTGCTTCGAACGCGCCGCAGGGTTTCGAGGCGCAAGCGCTGGGGCTGGTGCCGATCGTCGTCGAAACGAGCGGCCGCGGCGAGCGTTCGTACGATATCTATTCGCGTCTCCTGAAGGAGCGCCTGGTGTTCATGGTCGGCGAAGTGAACGACCAGACCGCCAACCTCGTGGTCGCGCAATTGCTGTTCCTCGAGAGCGAGAATCCCGACAAGGACATCAGCCTCTACATCAACAGCCCGGGCGGCTCGGTGTCGGCCGGGATGGCGATCTACGACACGATGCAGTTCATCAAGCCGGACGTGTCGACCCTGTGCATGGGTCTCGCGGCCAGCATGGGTGCGTTCCTGCTCGCGTCGGGTGCGAAGGGCAAGCGCTTCGCGCTGCCGAATTCGCGCGTGATGATTCACCAGCCGCTGGGCGGCGCGCGCGGCCAGGCGTCCGACATCGAGATCCAGGCGCGCGAAATCCTCTACCTGAAGGAGCGGTTGAACAACCTGCTCGCGCAGCACACGGGCCAGGACGTCGAGCGCATCGCGCGCGACACCGACCGTGATAACTTCATGTCGAGCGAGGACGCGAAGGCGTACGGGCTGATCGATCAGGTGCTGTTGAAGCGCCCGTGAGCTTAAACGGGGTGCCGCCCCGATTCGTGCGGCGCCCCCGCAATGTCCCGAGTGCCCTGAGCATCTGCGGCAAGCGCATCCAGCCGGCTCCGGTCGCGCCCTAGGCGCGGCGTCCGGAGCAATCGGCGTATCATGTCATTTACCTGTCCGGAGGCTCTACATTCATGGCGGACAAAAAAGGTTCGAACAGCGAGAAGCTGTTGTATTGCTCGTTTTGCGGGAAAAGCCAGCATGAGGTGAAAAAACTCATCGCTGGCCCGTCGGTGTTCATCTGCGATGAATGTATCGATCTCTGCAACGAAATCATTCGCGACGAGGCGGCTGCCGCCGGCGTCGAGGCCAGCCTGTCCCGGTCGGATCTGCCGAGCCCGCAGGAAATTCGCGACATCCTCGATCAGTACGTGATCGGCCAGGAGCGCGCGAAGAAGATCCTCGCGGTGGCCGTGTACAACCACTACAAGCGCCTGAAGCATCTCGACAAGAAGGACGACGTCGAGCTGTCGAAGAGCAACATCCTGCTGATCGGCCCGACGGGCTCCGGCAAGACGCTGCTCGCACAGACGCTCGCGCGGTTGCTCAACGTGCCGTTCGTGATCGCCGATGCGACGACGCTGACCGAAGCCGGCTACGTCGGCGAGGACGTCGAGAACATCATCCAGAAGCTGTTGCAGAACTGCAACTACGAGGTCGACAAGGCCCAGCGCGGGATCGTCTACATCGACGAAATCGACAAGATCAGCCGCAAGTCGGACAACCCGTCGATCACGCGCGACGTGTCGGGCGAGGGTGTCCAGCAGGCGCTCTTGAAGCTCGTCGAGGGCACGATGGCGTCGGTGCCGCCGCAGGGCGGCCGCAAGCACCCGAACCAGGACTTCATCCAGGTCGACACGACCAACATCCTGTTCATCTGCGGCGGCGCGTTCGACGGTCTCGAAAAGGTGATCACCGATCGTACCGAAAAAACCGGCATCGGCTTCGGCGCGACGGTCAAGAGCAAGCAGGAGCGCGACGCGGGCGAAGTGCTGCGCGAAACGGAACCGGAAGACCTGATCAAATTCGGTCTGATCCCCGAATTGATCGGCCGCCTGCCGGTGGTCGCGACGCTCGGCAAGCTCGACGAAGCCGCGCTGATGAAGATCCTGGTCGAGCCGAAGAATGCGCTCGTCAAGCAGTATCACAAGCTGTTCGCAATGGAGCGCGTCGAGCTGGAAATCCGGCCGGGCGCGTTGCAGGCAGTCGCCCGCAAGGCGATCCGCCGCAAGACCGGCGCGCGCGGTTTGCGTTCGATCATCGAACAGGCGTTGCTCGACGTGATGTACGAGCTGCCGACGATGAAAGGGGTCAGCAAGGTCATCATCGACGAGAACGTCATCGATGGGGACGGCAAGCCCTTGCTGATCTACGAGGACACGCCGAAGGTGGCGGGTTCGAACTGACCGGCTTGCCGACGATGTTCAGCGAAAAAGGCCGTTCATGAGTCCGTGGGCGGCTTTTTTTCGTTTATCTTGTGGGTAACTCTGACTCGACACGCGGTGGTTACTTTCTTACCGAATATTTCCCGCACTTGAAGGCTTGCAATTCGTTGTGGCGGCCTCAATTACCGAACAATTGATTCCACTCATGGGGAAATGAAATGTCAGGCACCCAACTTCTCCCGCCGGAACGCATCACGCTCCCGCTGCTGCCGCTGCGGGACGTCGTCGTTTTCCCGCACATGGTCATTCCGCTCTTCGTGGGCCGACCGAAATCGATCAAGGCCCTCGAAGCAGCGATGGAAGGCGGCAAGCACATCATGCTCGTCGCCCAGAAAACCGCGGCCAAGGACGAACCGACCGAAAAGGACATGTACGAGGTCGGTTGTATCGCCAACATCCTGCAGATGCTGAAGCTGCCGGACGGCACCGTGAAGGTGCTCGTCGAGGGCCTGCAGCGTGCGAAGGCGTTGTCCATCGAAGAACAGGAGACGCAGTTCTCCTGCGAAGTGATGCCGCTCGAGCCCGACCACGCCGACAGCGCCGAGACGGAAGCGCTGCGTCGCGCGATCGTGTCGCAGTTCGACCAGTACGTGAAGCTGAACAAGAAGATCCCGCCGGAGATTCTCACGTCGCTGTCGGGCATCGACGAAGCGGGCCGTCTCGCCGACATGATCGCCGAGCGCCTGCCGCTGAAGCTCGACCAGAAGCAGCACATTCTCGAAATGTTCCCGGTCATCGAGCGTCTCGAGCACCTGCTCGCGCAACTCGAAGCCGAGATCGACATCCTGCAGGTCGAAAAGCGCATCCGCGGGCGCGTGAAGCGCCAGATGGAAAAGAGCCAGCGCGAGTACTACCTGAACGAACAGGTCAAGGCGATCCAGAAGGAACTGGGCGAAGGCGAGGAGGGCGCGGATCTCGAGGAACTCGAGAAGCGCATCAACGCCGCGCGCATGCCGAAGGAAGCCAAGAAGAAGGCCGATGCCGAGCTGAAGAAGCTGAAGCTGATGTCGCCGATGTCGGCGGAAGCCACCGTCGTGCGCAACTACATCGACACGCTGATCGGCCTGCCGTGGCGCAAGAAGAGCAAGGTCAACAACGACCTGTCGAACGCCGAGCAGGTGCTCGACGAGGATCACTTCGGCCTCGAGAAGGTCAAGGAACGGATCCTCGAGTATCTCGCGGTGCAACAGCGCGTGGACAAGGTCAAGGCGCCGATCCTGTGCCTCGTCGGGCCTCCGGGCGTCGGCAAGACCTCGCTCGGCCAGTCGATCGCCCGTGCGACGAACCGCAAGTTCGTCCGGATGGCGCTCGGCGGCGTGCGTGACGAAGCCGAGATCCGCGGCCACCGCCGCACGTACATCGGTTCGATGCCGGGCAAGATCCTGCAAAGCCTCGCGAAGGTCGGCGTGCGCAATCCGCTCTTCCTGCTCGACGAAGTCGACAAGATGGGCATGGATTTCCGCGGCGATCCGTCGTCGGCGCTGCTCGAAGTGCTCGATCCGGAACAGAACCACACGTTCGCCGACCACTACATCGAGGTCGACTTCGACCTGTCGGACGTGATGTTCGTCGCGACGTCGAACTCGCTGAACATCCCGCCGCCGCTGCTCGACCGGATGGAAGTGATCCGTCTGTCGGGCTACACGGAAGACGAGAAGGTCAGCATTGCCCAGCGTTACCTGCTGCCGAAGCAGAAGAAGAACAACGGGCTGAAGGAAGGCGAGATCGAGGTCACCGAGCAGGCGATCCGCGACATCATCCGCTACTACACGCGCGAAGCCGGTGTGCGTTCGCTCGAGCGGGAAGTGTCGAAGATCTGCCGCAAGGTCGTGAAGATGCTGCTGCTGAAGAAGGCATCGGGCGCGATCAAGGTCGATGGCGAGAACCTCGATACGTTCCTCGGCGTGCGCAAGTACGACTTCGGCCTCGCGGCGAAGGAAAACCAGGTCGGTCAGGTGACGGGCCTCGCGTGGACGGAAGTCGGCGGCGACTTGCTGACGATCGAAGCCGCGGTGATGCCGGGCAAGGGCAACGTGATCCGTACGGGTTCGCTCGGCGACGTGATGAAGGAGTCGGTCGAGGCCGCACGTTCGGTCGTGCGCTCGCGTTCGCGTCGTCTCGGTATCAAGGACGAAGCGTTCGAGAAGCAGGACATCCATATCCACGTGCCGGAAGGCGCGACGCCGAAGGACGGTCCGTCCGCCGGCGGTGCGATGACGACCGCGCTGGTGTCGGTGCTGACGGGTATTCCCGTGCGGGCCGACGTCGCGATGACGGGCGAAATCACGTTGCGTGGCGAAGTGCTGCCGATCGGCGGGCTGAAGGAGAAACTGCTGGCGGCTCACCGCGGCGGTATCAAGCTCGTGCTGATTCCGGAAGAGAACGTGAAGGATCTCGCGGACATTCCGGACAACGTGAAGAACGCGATCGAGATCGTGCCGGTCCGCTGGATCGACAAGGTGCTGGAACTCGCGCTCGAGCGTTCGCCGACTCCGCTGCCGCCGGAAGAAGAAGCGAAGGCAGCGGCGCCGGTCGGCGAGGCGGCGAAGGACGCCGGCTCGACGGAAGTCGTCAAGCACTGAGGCTCCGAGCACCGTCGTTGCTGACGGTTGTTCACGAAACCCGCGGCGGTGTCCGCGGGTTTTTTTATATGGATCGGAATCGTGCGAACGCGTGCGTTAAAAAAATTCACGCGCAGGCTTGGCAAAATGATCGGGGATGAATTAAACTTGCGGGCTCGCTGATTGTTGATGCGCAAACGCAGATCGCAGTCGGAACGAATCGGAAACGGGTGCTTAGCTCAGCTGGTAGAGCGGCGCCCTTACAAGGCGTAGGTCGGGGGTTCGAACCCCTCAGCACCCACCAGTTTCACGATTCAGCCAGACCAAGGAGCGGTAGTTCAGTCGGTTAGAATACCGGCCTGTCACGCCGGGGGTCGCGGGTTCGAGTCCCGTCCGCTCCGCCAAACAAATGAAACAGCCCGCCTCGTGCGGGCTTTTTCATTTGTGCCTTCCGGTGCCGCCCGCGTAGATGCAATGATCGCGCAGGGAAGGAAACCGCCTGCGCGGTTTTCCGGCGGGACGCGCACGTGCGGCCTGCGGACACGCGTCCCGTCCGTTCCGCCGGAATTTCACGCCGCAGGAGCACTGGTTGTTTCCGGCGTGCGCAAACGGCACCTCATTGAACGCGTATCACCGGTGGCAGTTTGTAGGTTCCGCTCAGGAGCGGCGTATCGGGCAAGTACGTGCGCAGCGTCAGGTTGAACGCGCCGGCAGGAGCGGGCAACCAATTGCTGGCCGGTACGCCCGCGGGTCGCGCGTGGCTGATGGTGAGCACGAGCGAGCCGTCGCTGGCGAACTGAAAGTTCGAGGCCGGATAGGACAGCGCGTAGACTTGATCGGGATTCGAATAGAAGAATGCCTGCGCCTGGTTCGTGCCGCCGTACAGCGTCAATGACCAGAACGCGCGTGCCGGCGGAAGCTGCCCGGCGGGAAACGTCATCTGATAGACGCCGTTGCCGTCGTAGTTCGCACCCGGCGTGTTCGCCGCTTCCGTGCTGGTGTAATAGATCGCTTCGCTGCCGGGGAGCGCACCGAGGCCGTTCAGCGCAACGTTCGCTCGCAACGTGTAGTGGGTTCCATAGTTTCCGACGTTCGCCGGACCGCCTGTCCAGCCATTTACGCCGGTACTCGTCTGGGTCGACGCTTGCTGCGTTCTGCTGCCGGTCGTCAGGCTCGCCAACGCCTGCGTTGCGCCGGCGCTGATCGACGCGATGTCGGCAGACGACGGGTCGAAGGTCTGCGCCGGGCCGATGCCGATCGCATCGAGCGCCGCCAGCACGGCCGTGTCCTGCGGCGTGGGCGGGCTCTTTTTCAGCAGCTGGTTCACGTACTGGAAATACGATGGCCAGTGGGTATAACCAGGCGGCTTTTGCTTGTCCACGCTGTCCCACGTCGTGCCGCCGGTTCCAGCGGGTTGCGACGCGACCAATTGGTTCTGAACCGCCCACGCGGCCGGATAATCGCTCGCGTCGCTCACGTAAGTCCGTGCCAGGGCCCAGACCGCGTTGGTCGACGAGCGGAGCACGATGACCCCTGCGGGCGCTTCTCCCTGCCAGTTCGGCCCGACGACCCAAAAGACCTTCGCAACGCCGTTGTCGGCGCTCGTGCCGCGAATCGCGAAGTTGTTCGTATAGGCGTCCATCAACGCGAGGGAGAAGTAACGGCTACCGCTCGAGGGCGTATCGATTTGAACGGGGCCCGCGTCCAGTTGCAGCATGGCGATGGAATACAGCGTGTCGTGATTGGGCTTCGTCACCGCGGTGGATGACGCATCGGAGAGCCGGCGACTGTGAAGAAACGTATTCGGCGCAAGGCCCTGAGCGATGTAGCTCTGTCGCGTGGCGTAGAACTGATACAGCGGAATCGTGAATATCGTCGCGCCGTTTGCCGCGTTCTCCGTAGCGACGGGTGAAACGTTCGAGCGGTCGACGCTATCGCCGTTGCAGCCCGCCAGAAGGCCGAGCGAGACGGCCAATGCGACGATGCGCGCCTGGTGAAGAAAACTCATCGAATGGGTCGGTTTGGTTGAATGGTCGAATAGGCCGTGCCCCTTCGTCGCTCGGCCGACGAGCATGGCACGGGTTGCATGGCGCGATTAGCGTATACGGCTTGGTATGCGGGACGAACGAACGATTTTCGATATGCAAAGTCCGATGACGCGTCGGCGAGGCGTCGATCGATCGGCGTCGTGCGGTATGCCGTCGGCGGGCTCGGGCTTGGCTGTCACGATCCCGGTGGTGATCCGGTCGCGGGAGCGCGGCCGGTCCCGGTCTTTTTTCTGCCCGTCACGTTCCACTCGGCCGCTGGCCACGGATGCGCTCGCGGTGCATCGTGCTTCGACGGCCGTCGGTGCGGCAAGCCGGCTTCGCGAACGAATCGCCGTGAGCGGGGAGTGCGCGCGGCCGTGGTCGGAGTGCCGACCACGCGGGCGAGGGCCGCTTTTCGCCCGTCCCACCCCGTATGTTGTAATATCGGACGTTTTGTCCAATTTTCCCGTCACGCATGCTCGATTTCTTCCGTAATCACCAGCGCCTGATGATGGCGCTCCTGCTCCTGATCGTCTTGCCGGGGCTGGGTTTCGTCGGAATCCAAGGCTTCCGCGGCTTCTTCGACGACAGTGCGAACGTCGCAGCAGTCAACGGGCACAAGATCACGCGGGTCGAATTCGACGGCGCGTTCCGCCAGCAGATCGATCAGGCGCGCCAGGCGCTCGGCGGGCAGTTCGACATCAAGATGTTCGACACGCCCGAGCATCGCAAGCAGGTGCTCGACGGCCTGATCCAGCAACGCGTGCTGGCCGACGAGACGCAACGCCTGCACCTGACCGCATCCGACAACGCCGTGCGCGACGCGCTGATGAGCGACCCGATGATCGCGGCGCTGAAGAAGCCCGACGGTTCGATCGACGTCGAACGCTATGCGCAACTGCTGTCGTTCCAGGGGATGACGCCCGAGCAGTACCAGGAGCGCGTGCGTTACAGCCTCTCGCTGCAGCAGATTCCGGCGAGCATCGTGTCGAGCGCGTTCACGCCGAAGAGCCTCGCGCAACACCTGTCCGAACTCGCCGCGCAGCAGCGTGAAGTGCAGGCGCTCGTGCTGAAGACGAGCGACTTCGCGGCGAAGGTTCAGCCGACCGACGCACAGCTCACCGCGTACTACGACGCGCACAAGCAGAGCTTCGCGACGCCGGAAACCGCGACGATCCAGTACCTCGTCTATTCGCCGGCCGCAGCGGCCGCAAGCGCGCAGCCGACCGATGCGGACATCAAGAAGTTCTACGACGACAACCCGACGCACTTCCGGACCGAAGCGCAGGTGCGCGTGAGCCACATCTTCATCGCCGCGCCGGGCAGCGCCAGCGCGGCCGACAAGGCGGCGGCAAAAGCGAAGGCCGAGCAACTGCTCGCCGACGTGAAGGCACATCCGGATCAATTCGCGCAGATCGCGCAGAAGAACTCGCAGGACGCGCCGTCGGCAGCGAAGGGCGGCGATCTCGGCTTCATCACGCGCGGCTCGACCGCGGGCGGCAAGGCGTTCGACGATGCCGCGTTCTCGCTCAAGCAGGGCGACGTGAGCGGGATCGTGCAGTCGGATCTCGGTTTCCACATCCTGAAGGCGACCGAAGTGAAGCCGGCCGTCGTCAAGCCGTTCGCGGAAGTGAAGGACCAGATCGCGGCCGACCTGAAGCAGCAGTACGCATCGAAAGCGTTCTCGGACAACGCGGAAGGCTTCACGTCGACCGTCTACGAAAAGGCGAAGACGCTGCAGCCGGCCGCGGACAAGTACAAGCTGACGATCCAGACGGCCACCGTCACGCCGACGCCGAATCCGCAACTGCCGCCGACGAGCCCGTTGAACAATCCGAAGTTCCTGGCCGCCGTGTTCGCGAACGACGCCGTGAAGAACCAGAACAACACGCAGGCGATCGACGTCGGCAACAACACGCTGATCTCGGCGCGCGTGACCGACTACAAGCCGGCGGCCGTGCCCGCGCTCGACGCGATCAAGGACGCCGTGCGCCAGAAGGTCATCGCCGAGCAGGCCGCGGAACTCGCGAAGAAGGACGGTGCGGCGAAGCTGGCCGAACTGCAGAAGTCGAAGTCGACCGACGGGTTCGCGGCCGCGCAGAAGGTGTCGCGCACGCAATCGCAGGGCCTGACGCCGGCTGCGCTGAGCGCCGTCTACAAGGTCGATGCGAAGACGCTGCCGGCTTACGTCGGTGTCGACCTCGGCGCGGACGGCTACGCGATCTACCGTGTGAACGCGGTGATCCCCGGTTCGGCGGTCGATCCGCAGCAACTGGCGGCCGCGCAGCAGCAGATGGCGCAGGTCGATGCGCAGAGCGAAGGCGAAGCGTATCTCGCGGCGCTGCGCGATCGCTCGAAGGTGAAACTGTATGGCAGCACGACGGCCAGCCAGCAGCAGGACGGCGACAACTGAGCATCGTTTCGCCCGCAACCATCAAGAAGCCCCGCTCGAAGCGGGGCTTTTTGTTTTCCGGCGCGCGACTGCGGTCAGCCGTGCGGCTTGCCGAGCAACGGCTTCAGCGTCGGCCACACGTTGTCGAGCAGAATGCGCTGGGCCTGCTGCGCGGGATGCATCTGGTCGGCCTGGAACATGTCGGGCTTGTCCTCGATGCCGGCCAGCAGGAACGGCACGAGCGGCACGCCGAGATCTTTCGACAGCCGCGTATAGACCGCGTGGAACTTCTGCGTGTAGTCGGGGCCGTAATTGGGCGGCACGTACATGCCGACCAGCACGACTTTCGCCTGGGCGCGCCGCGCGCTCGCGATGATGTCGCGCAGGTTCTGCTCGGTCGTCGCGAGCGGCACGCCGCGCAGCGCATCGTTCGAACCGAGCTCGACGACGACGATCGACGGCTTGAGCCGCTGCAGTACCGCGGGCAGCCGCGCGCGGCCGCCGCTCGTGGTGTCGCCGCTGACGCTGGCGTTCGCGACGCTATAATCGATTCGCTCGGTCGAAAGCCGTTGCCGCAGCAGCGACACCCAGCCGGTGTCGCGCGGCAATCCGTATTCGGCCGACAGGCTGTCGCCGAGCACGACGATCACGGGCGGGCTCGATGCCGGCGCCGTCGCGGCGCGTGCGGGCGCGGTGACGGCCAGCAGGATGCCCAGCAGCGCGGCGGCCGCCGCGCGTCTTTTCCAGCGGAATGTCGTGTCCATGTTCAAGATTACCGATCCGATCATCGAAGTCCATGACGTGTGCAAGCGGGTTGCCGATGCAACGGGCGAGCTGACGATTCTCGACGGCATCACGCTCGCCGTGCAGCCGGGCAGCAGCCTCGCGATCGTCGGCGCGTCGGGTTCGGGCAAATCGACGCTGCTCGGCCTGCTTGCGGGGTTGGACAGCGCGACGAGCGGCACGGTTCGCCTGCTCGGTCGCGCGCTCGATCAACTCGACGAGGACGAACGCGCGGCGCTGCGCAACGGCGCGGTCGGATTCGTATTCCAGTCGTTCCAGTTGATGCCGCACCTGACGGCGCTCGAGAACGTGATGCTGCCGCTCGAACTGCAGGGCGGCATCAGCGCGCGCGATGCGGCCGACCGCGCCCGGGCGTTGCTCGTGCAAGTCGGTCTCGGCGAGCGTACCGCGCATTATCCGAAGCTGCTGTCGGGCGGCGAACAGCAGCGCGTCGCACTCGCCCGCGCGTTCGTCACGCGCCCGGCGATCCTGTTCGCCGACGAGCCGACCGGCAGCCTCGACGCCGCAACGGGCCACGCGGTCATCGACTTGATGTTCGAACTGAACCGCACGCATGGCGCGACGCTCGTGCTCGTCACGCACGATGCCGAACTCGCGCGCCGCTGCGCAACGACGGTCACGATCGAGGCGGGGCGCATCGTCGTGCCGCACGCGGCTTCGCGCAACGCGTGAATGTTTGTGCCGGCCGCGCAGCGTGGATCGCGCGGCCGGCACGGGCATGACGCCGTCGCGTCAGCGCTTGAGCGCCGCGCGGGCGCGCGCGATCAGCGCCGTGGTCGACGAGTCGTGCTTCGCCGGATCGACCGATTCGGCCGACAGGTCGGCTTCGACGACCTTGCCGAGAATCTTGCCGAGCTCGACGCCCCACTGGTCGAACGGATTGATGTCCCACACCGTCGCCTGCACCAGCACCTTGTGCTCGTAAAGCGCGATCAGCGCGCCGAGCGTGCGCGGCGTCAGCGCATCGACGAGCAGCGTCGTGGTCGGGCGGTTGCCGGGGAACGTCAGGTGCGGTGCGAGCGCTTCCTTGCCGGGCCCGGCGACCTTGCGCGCTTCTTCGAGCGTGCGGCCGAGCATCAACGCCTCGCTCTGCGCGAAGCAGTTCGCGAGCAGCTTCGGATGGTGGCTTGCAAGCGGATGCTCGGGCGTCAGCACCGCGATGAAGTCGATCGGCACGATCGTCGGCCCCTGGTGCAGCATCTGGAAGAACGCATGCTGGCCGTTGGTGCCCGGCTCGCCCCACGTGACGGCCGACGTCGGGTAGTCGACGAAGGCGCCGTCCAGGCGCGCGGATTTGCCGTTGCTCTCCATTTCGAGCTGCTGCAGGTACGACGGCAGGTAGTGCAGCGCTTCCGAATACGGCGCGACGAGGTAGCTCTGCGAGCCGAAGAAATTCCGGTACCAGATGCCGATCAGGCCGAGCAGCACCGGCAGGTTGCGCTCGAGCGGCGCTTCGCGGAAGTGGCGATCCATGTCGTTCGCGCCGGCCAGCAGCTCGTCGAACTGTTCGGGGCCCACCGCGATCATGATCGACAGGCCGACCGCCGACCACAGCGAATAGCGGCCGCCGACCCAATCCCACATTTCGAACACGTTGTCGGCGGCGATACCGAACTTCACGACTTCGGCCGGGTTCGCCGACACACCGACGAAGTGCTTCGCGAGCGCCTCCTCGGGGCAGCCGCGCGCGACGAACCAGTCGCGCAGCGAGCGCGCGTTCGTCATCGTCTCGAGCGTCGTGAAGGTCTTCGACACGACGATCGCGAGCGTTTCCTCTGGATCGACTTGTTCGAGCACGCGTGCGAGATCGGCGCCGTCGACGTTCGACACGAAGTGGGTCGAGATGTCGGGCGTCGCGACGTGATGCAGTGCATGCACGACCATCTTCGGCCCGAGATCGGAGCCGCCGATGCCGATGTTGATCACGTGGCGGATGCGCTTGCCCGTATAGCCCGTCCACGTGCCGCCGCGCACGGCGCGCGCGAACGTCGCCATCTTCGCGCGCTCGGCGCTCACCTGCGCGTGGAACGGCGCCTGCGGGTCGGTCGCGCGCAGCGCGGTGTGCAGCGCGGCGCGGCCTTCGGTCGGGTTGACGATCTCGCCCGCGAACATCGCGTCGCGGCGCGCTTCGACGCCCGCGTCACGCGCGAGCTGCACGAGCAGGCGCAGCGTTTCGTCGTCGATGCGGTTCTTCGAGAAATCGGCCGCGAGACCGCCGCCTGGAATCGTAAAGCGTTCGGCGCGGGTCGGCGCGCGGTCGTTTTCCGGCGCGAACCAGTCGCGCAGCCGCGCGTGGCGGATCCGTTCGAAGTGGGATTGAAGGGCAGTCCAGGCGGGGAGCGATTTCAGCGTCATGGCGGTTCGAGTGAAGCGTGAATCGGGAGGAATGCCGCGCCGGCTCATCGTGATCGGAAAGCCGGCGGACGAGAAGGCCCGCCGTGCGGCGGGGCAGTCAGTATAGCGGCGTTACGTGTCGGCGCGCGGCGACGGATAAAAAAGGCGATTGATCAGCGTGCGCACCATCGGCGCGAGCTCGCCCGCGGTCAGCCCGGCCGGGCCGGTGCCGTTCGCGGTCAGCGTATCGGCCGCGAGGCCGTGCAGATAGACGCCGGCCAGCGCGGCTTCGTACGGCGCGACCCGCTGCGCGAGCAGCGCGCCGATCAGGCCGCCGAGTACGTCGCCGGTGCCGCCGGTGGCGAGCGCCGCGTTGCCGGTCGGGTTGATCGTCACCCGCCCGTCGGGCGCGGCAATCACCGTGCCCGCGCCTTTCAGCACGACGATGCCCGCGTAACGGGCGGCGAGCGCCTGCGCGGCCGCGACGCGATCGCGCTGCACGGCTGCCGTGTCGCCGCCGAGCAGTCGCGCGGCTTCGAGCGGATGCGGCGTCAGCACGCACGGCGTGCCGCGCGCGGCGACGTCGGCCGCGAGGTCCGCGTGCGTCGCGACGAGGTTCAGCGCGTCGGCATCGAGCAGCGTCGGGATGTCTCGTGCGAGCACGTCGCGTACGAGCGTCGCCGCGGCCTCGCGCGTGCCGAGCCCGCAACCGGCCGCGATGGCGGTCATCGCGCCGAGGTCCAGGGTATCGGCCGGATGCAACATCAGTTCGGGAAACGGCGGATCGTACGGCGGCGCGCCCGCGCCCAAAAAGCCGACGTGCACCTTGCCGGTGCCCGCGAACAGCGCGGCGCGAGCGGCGAGGATCGGGGCGCCGCACATGCCCGTGTCGCCGCCGAGCACCGCGAGGCTGCCGTAGGTGCCCTTGTGGGACGAGAAGGCGCGCGCGGGCAGCGCCGCGGCGAACCGCGCGGGCGCGTTCAGCACGATGGCCGGCGCGGCGGGCGGCGCGACGTCGAGCGACGCGACGTGGATCTCGCCGGCGAGATCGCGGCCGTCGCCCATGTAGAGGCCGGGCTTCGCGCCGATGAAGGTGAGCGTATGGGTGGCCGCGACGGCGACGCCCGCGCCGACGATCCGGCCCGTGTCGCCGTCGAGCCCACTCGGCACGTCGAGCGCGAGCACGCGGCCGCCGCCGCGCGCATGAGCGGCGATGCGTGCGGCCTGCTCGGCGAACGCGCCGTCGAGCGCGCGGCCGAGACCGATGCCGAACAGCCCGTCGACGACCCACGCGTAGCCTTCCAGCGACGCGGGCGGGGTGGTCGACAACGGCACACCCGCCGTGCGTGCGAGACCGAGTGCCCATTGCGCGTCATCCGGCTTGACCGGCACCGGCATCCACGCATGCGTCGCGACGCCGAGCTGCTGGAGCTGCGCGGCGGCCACCAGCGCGTCGCCGCCATTGTTGCCGGGGCCGACCGCGAACCAGACGGGGCGATCGTCGCCGGCGACGCGCTCGGACAGCCAGCGCGCGGCGGCGGCGCCCGCGCGGCCCATCAACGTGTGCGGCGGCAGCGCGGCGGTTGCATCGGCTTCGGCCGCGCGCAGGTCGGCGACGCGCAGCAGCGCGATCGGATCGGAATCGGGAAGGGGGCGGGTAACGGTCATCGCGGGATCGTGGCGGCTGGCAAGGATGCCGCCACGGGTCGGCCCGCGGCGGCGGTCAGGTCGTGAAGCGGCCGGCGCTCAGCGCGGCGAGCGTGTCGGCGGGCCAGTGCTGGACGTTGCCGCCCAGATAGTCGGCCACCACTTTAGCAGACCCGCACGCGAGCCCCCAGCCGGCCGGGCCATGGCCGAAATTGACGAACACGCGCGGATGCGGGGTCGGACCCACGACGGGCAGGCCGTCCGGCGACAGCAGTTGCATGCCTTGCCACGACAGCGCGGCCGAGATCTTCGCGGCGCCCGGCACCCAGTCGTGGACGGCCTGGCCGAGCAGCGCGAGCGCGGCTTCGGACAGCGGCTCGGCGAGCGGTTTCGCGGTGTCGGTCAGGCTCTGCAGCACGGCGGCTCCGCCGACGCGCAGCCGCTGGTGGGTGCGCGTGATCGAGATCCGCTTGATCGAATCGACGACGCTCAGATGCGGTGCGTGTTCTTCGTACGCAACCGGCGCGGTGAGCGTATGGACGCGCACCGGGTGCAGCGGCAGGCGCCAGCCGAGCCGTTCGAGCAGCGCGAGGCTGCCTGCGCCGGCGGCGACCACGATCGCGTCGGCGGACATCACGTCGACCTCGCGCGCCGTCGCCGCGCTCCGGTGGCCCGGCGGCACGAGCTCGACCGCCGCGCGGCCGTTGTCGACGCGGATTGCGGCGACGTCCGCGCCGAAGCGGAACTGCACGCCGTGCTCGTCGAGCGTCTGCTTGACCAGTTTCGCGAACAGCGGGCAGTTGCCGGTGCGCTCGGTTTCGAGCAGCACGCCGCCGGCAAAGCCGGGCTCGGCCGGCACCGACGGTTCGAGCGCCGCGCATTCGTCGGCGGTGAGCGTGCGGTACGGCTGGTCGAGCGTGCGCAGCAGGTCGAGCGCCGGTTGCAGCGCGTCCCAGTCGCGCGGATCGCGCACGACGTGCAGGATGCCGGGCTTCTGCTCGAATTCGAGCTCGAGGCGCGCCTCGATATCGGCGAGCGCGTCGCGCGACACGTCGATCAGCGGGCGCAGCCGCGCGTACTGCGCGGCGAACGCGTCGGGCTCGCGCAGCGTGCCGAGCTGCTTGACGAATTGGCGCACGCCGCCGTTGAAGCCCGGCTTGTAGACCACGCCGCTGTCGCGCGACTGGCGCTGGCGCATGAAAGTCGGGCCGAACCAGACGTCGAGCGGGCTCGGCAGCAGCGCGCCGCCGTCGCCGTAGGTCGCACCTTGCGCGACGGTCGCATGGCGTTCGACCACGCACACGCGATGGCCGGCCGCGCGCAACTGGTAGGCGGTGGCGACGCCGCTGATTCCGCCGCCGATGACGATGACATCCATTGGATTGCTTCGATGACGGGCGGCGCGCACGCCGCCCGGTGAGAATTCGCTGAGGGCCGGGCCCGGTGAACCCGGAATGATAGCGCCAAAAGCGCGCGAGCCGGCGCCGGCCGAGCATGGGCCGCGCGGTCGCGCCACGGCGGCCGGCGTGCAGGCCCGCGCGGGCCCGGTCCGGCCCGCAGCCCGCGCGCCACGCGTCCGGGCACCGGTGCGGTGCATGCGGACGACCGATCGGCGGTCTTGGCAGGCCGACTTCCGGGTATAATTACGGCCTTCCTTTCGCCCCACGTCGCCACCTCGCGCGACTCATCGACGTCAGTCCAGCCCATGGCTCACTTCTCGTGTTTTCCCGGCGCTTCGGCCCTCTCCGATTTCCGTCAAACCCGTCTGCTCGACACGCTCAGGCAAATCGACGCCAACATCGTCGCGGTGCGCGGCCAGTTCCTGCACTTCGTCAATGCGGCCGAGCCGCTGTCGGCCGACGACAGCGCGCGCATCGATGCGCTGATGCACTACGGCGAGCCGTTCCAGCCGGCGGGCGAGAAGGGCGCGACCGAGACCTTCGTCGTGCTGCCGCGCTTCGGCACGGTCTCGCCGTGGGCGAGCAAGGCGACCGACATCGCGCAACACTGCGGCCTCACGCACGTGCGCCGCATCGAGCGCGGCGTCGAATTCACGGTCACGCTGAAGTCGGGCCTCCTCGGCGGCAAGAAGGCGCTGTCGGACGACGCACGCGCGGCCGTCGCGGCTGCGCTGCATGACCGGATGACCGAAAGCGTGGTCGCGGCGCGCGACGACGCGAAGCACCTGTTCGACGAACTGCCGGCCAAGCCGCTCGCGAGCGTCGACGTGCTGGGCGCCGGCCGCGGCGCGCTGGAGCGCGCGAACGTCGAGCTGGGCCTCGCGCTCGCCGACGACGAGATCGACTACCTGGTCGACGCGTTCCGCAAGCTCGAACGCAACCCGACCGACGTCGAGCTGATGATGTTCGCGCAGGCGAACAGCGAGCACTGCCGCCACAAGATCTTCAACGCGCAGTGGACGATCGACGGTGAAGCGCAGGACATGTCGCTGTTCGCGATGATCCGCAACACCGAGAAGCTGAGCCCGCAGGGCACGATCGTCGCGTATTCGGACAACTCGTCGATCATGGTCGGCGCAGAAGCCGAGCGCTGGTTCCCGCGCAAGGCGGGCGCGGCCGGCGAGCCGGGCGAGCGTTACGGCCGCCACACCGAGCTCACGCACACGCTGATGAAGGTCGAGACGCACAACCACCCGACGGCGATCTCGCCGTTCCCGGGTGCGGCGACCGGCGCGGGCGGCGAGATTCGCGACGAAGGCGCGACGGGCCGCGGCGCGCGTCCGAAGGCCGGCCTCACGGGCTTCACCGTGTCGAACCTCGACCTGCCCGACGCCCGCCAGTCGTGGGAAAACGCACGCGACGCGGCGCAGCCGGTGGCCGAGCGCAACCCGAACGAGCAGCACGGCCCGTACGGTCGCCCGGACCGCATCGCGTCGCCGCTGCAGATCATGATCGACGGCCCGCTCGGCGGCGCCGCGTTCAACAACGAATTCGGCCGCCCGAACCTCGGCGGCTACTTCCGCGTGTACGAGCAGAACGTCGGCGGCACGGTGCACGGCTATCACAAGCCGATCATGATCGCGGGCGGCCTCGGCAACATCGCGGATCAGCACACGCACAAGCACGACGTGCCGGCGGGCTCGCTGCTGATCCAGATCGGCGGCCCCGGCATGCGCATCGGCATGGGCGGCGGCGCGGCCAGCTCGATGGCGACCGGCGCGAACACGGCCGAGCTCGACTTCGACTCGGTGCAGCGCGGTAACCCGGAAATCGAGCGGCGCGCGCAGGAAGTGATCAACGGCTGCTGGCAGCTCGGCGCGGAAAACCCGATCCTGAGCATCCACGACGTCGGCGCGGGCGGCCTGTCGAACGCGTTCCCCGAGATCGTCGACGGCGCGGGCAAGGGCGCGCGTTTCGAATTGCGCAAGGTCGCGCTCGAGGAGTCGGGCCTGTCGCCGCGCGAAATCTGGTCGAACGAGGCGCAGGAGCGTTACGTGCTGGCGATCGCGCCGGCCGACCTGCCGCGCTTCGAGGCGATCTGCGCGCGCGAGCGCTGCCCGTTCGCGGTGGTCGGCGTCGCGACCGACGAACGCCAACTGAAGCTCGTCGACGACGAAGCGACGGGCGCCGACCAATACTCGGTCGACATGCCGATGGAAGTGCTGCTCGGCAAGCCGCCGCGCATGCACCGCGACGTCGCGCGCGTGCGCACCGAGCGTGCGCCGGTCGACGTGACGGGCGTCGCGCTGTCGGCAGTCGCGCTCGACGTGCTGAAGCATCCGACAGTCGGCAGCAAGTCGTTCCTGATCACGATCGGCGACCGTTCGGTCGGCGGTACGTCGGTGCGCGACCAGATGGTCGGCCCGTGGCAAGTGCCGGTGGCCGACTGCGCGATCACCGCGCTGGACTATGCGGGCTTCAAGGGCGAGGCGATGACGATGGCCGAGCGTACTCCGCTCGCGGTGATCGACGCGCCGGCATCGGGCCGCATGGCCGTCGGCGAAGCGATCACGAACATCGCGAGCGCACCGATCGCGTCGCTCGACAAGCTGAAGCTGTCGGCGAACTGGATGGCCGCGTGCGGCACGGCCGGCGAGGACGCCGCGCTGTTCGACACGGTCAAGGCGATCGGCATGGAGCTGTGCCCGGCGCTCGGGATCGGCATCCCGGTCGGCAAGGATTCGCTGTCGATGAAGACGAAGTGGGACGAGCAGGGCGTCGCGAAGGAAGTGGTGTCGCCGGTGTCGCTGATCATCTCGGCGTTCGCGCCGGTCGAGGACGTGCGCCGTCATCTCACGCCGCAACTGCGCCGCGTGGCGGACGCGGGCGACAGCGTGCTGATCGCGATCGACCTCGGCCGCGGCAAGAACCGGATGGGCGGCAGCATCTTCGCGCAGGTCACGCAGCAGGTCGGCAATGCGACGCCGGACGTCGACGACGCGGAAGACCTGAAGCGCTTCTTCAACGCGATTCAGTCGCTCAACGCACAAGGCAAGCTGCTCGCGTACCACGACCGCTCGGACGGCGGCCTGTGGGCGACCGTGTGCGAAATGGCGTTCGCGGGCCATGCGGGCGTGTCGCTGAACGTCGACATGCTGACGCTCGACCCGGACCACGAATCCGACTACGGCGATGCGAAGGACTGGGCGAAGCAGACGAGCGGCCTTCGCGACGACCGCACGCTGCGCGCGCTGTTCTCCGAAGAGCTCGGCGCCGTCGTGCAGGTGCGTGCGTCCGATCGCGACGCGGTGCTGGGTGCGCTGCGCGAGTTCGGCCTGTCGACGTGTTCGCACGTGATCGGCTCGGTCAACGATCGCGACGTGATCGAGGTGTACCGCGATGCGAAGAAGATCTTCGACGCGCCGCGTACCGAACTCCATCGCGCATGGAGCGAAGTGAGCTGGCGCATCGCGCGCCTGCGCGACAACCCCGCCTGTGCGGATGCCGAATACGACGCGCTGCTCGACGCGGCCGATCCGGGCCTCTCGCCGGTGCTGACGTTCGATCCGGCTGACGACGTCGCCGCGCCGTTCATCGCGACCGGCGCACGGCCGCGCGTCGCGATCCTGCGCGAACAGGGCGTGAACTCGCATCTGGAAACCGCGTATGCGTTCGACCGCGCAGGCTTCGACGCGCACGACGTGCACATGAGCGACCTGCTCGCGGGCCGCGCGACGTTGGCCGATTTCGCGGGCGCGGTCGCGTGCGGCGGCTTCTCGTACGGCGACGTGCTGGGCGCGGGCGAAGGTTGGGCGAAGACGATCCGTTTCAACGCGAACCTCGCCGACATGTTCTCGGCCTTCTTCGCGCGTCCCGACACGTTCGCACTCGGTATCTGCAACGGCTGTCAGATGCTGTCGAGCCTTGCGTCGATGATCCCCGGCGCGCAAGCGTGGCCGAAGTTCACGCGCAACAAGTCCGAGCAGTTCGAGGCGCGCTTCTCGTTCGTCGAAGTGGAGAAGTCGCCGTCGATCTTCTTCGCGGGGATGGAAGGCTCGCGCATTCCGGTGGCGGTCGCGCACGGCGAAGGCTATGCGGACTTCTCGCAGCAGGGCGACATCGATCGCGTCGCGGTCGCGATGCGTTACGTCGACCACCGCGGCGAAGCGACCGAGCGCTATCCGTTCAACCCGAACGGGTCGCCCGCCGGCATCACGTCGGTCACGACGGCCGACGGCCGCTTCTCGGTGCTGATGCCGCACATGGAGCGCGTGCATCGCACGGTCACGATGAGCTGGCACCCGGAAGGCTGGGGTGAAGCGAGCCCGTGGATGCGTGTGTTCCGCAACGCGCGCCGCTGGATCGGCTGATCCGGATGATGTTCGACCCGAACGCGCCGGTCGAGGTCGTCACGCTGCGCGACGAACGTGCGGGCGAGGCCGATGCGATCGGCCGCGTGATCCGTGCGGCCTTCGCGGGCGAGCCGCAGGGCGGGGCGTTCGAGCAGCGCATCGTCGAGACGCTGCGCGCAGACGGTGCGCTGAGCGTCTCGCTCGTCGCGGAGCGCGATGGGCGTATCGTCGGGCACGTCGCGTTTTCGCCCGTGGCGATCGGCGGTGAGCCGGCCGGCAGCCAGCAGTGGTACGGACTTGCGCCGCTCGCGGTGCGGCCCGATTGCCAGCGCAAAAGCATCGGTGCGGGGCTCGTCCGCACGGGGCTCGACGCGTTGCGGCGGCTCGGCGCGCGCGGCTGCGTGGTGCTCGGCGAGCCGACGTATTACGCGCGCTTCGGGTTCGAACCGCATGGCGACATCGTATTTCCGGGCGTGCCGCCCGAGTATTTCCTCGCGCTGCCGTTCGACGCATCGGCTCCGCTGCCGTCGGGCGAAGCGCGTTATCGCGACGTGTTTTATCCCGCGTAGCGAACGCGGCGGGGCAGGGCGATGCCCGGCACGGGAAAGCCGCTCTTCGGAGCGGCTTTTTATTGCGCGTCGGCCAGGCGTCGCCGCGTCTCGACACCCATGTTCGTACGTGCCAAAAGAAAAAGCCGCTCCGAGGAGCGGCTTTTCGATGCGTGTATGACGCGCGCCGGCGTTACTGGATCTTCGCCTGCTGGCGCAGACCTTCCTCGAACGCCTGCAGCTTCTGCTGCACGAGCTGCTGCGCGATCTGCGCCTTCACCTGGTCGAACGGCGGCGGTGCGATGTCGCGGACATCGTCGACGCGGATGATGTGCCAGCCGAACTGCGTCTTCACCGGCGTATCGGTCATCTGGCCTTTCTGCAGCTTCTGCGCGGCCGCCGCGAATTCCGGCACGTACGCCTTCGGGTCGGACCAGTCGAGATCGCCGCCGTTCTTGCCCGAACCCGGATCCTTCGAGTATTGCTTCGCGAGATCCTCGAACTTCGCGCCGCCCTTGATCTTCGCGATCAGGTCCTTCGCCTGCTGCTCGTTGTCGACGAGGATGTGGTGCAGGTGGTATTCGCGGTTGCCGCCCACGCCCTTGACGAGTTCGTCGTAGCGCGCCTTCACTTCGGCGTCGGTCGGCTGGTTCTTCTTCAGGAAGCTCTCGATCATCGAGCGCAGCACGACGGTCTGCTGCGCGACGGCGACTTGCGCCTTCACGTCCGGACGATTCGGGATGCCTTCGCGAATCGCTTCCTGCATCAGGATTTCGCGGTTCACGAGTTCCTGGCGCACGGCCTGCTGCAGTTGCGGGCCGTCGGTCTGGCCTTGCTGGACGAGCTGCGCGACCATCGCGTCGGCGCGCGACTTCGGAATCGGCGTGCCGTTCACGACGGCGATGTTCTGGGCAAATGCCGGTGCCGCTGCAAAAGCAGCCGCCGCGACCCACAGGCGGGGGGATTTCAGGATCATCGGGAATTCCTAATGAGACTAGATTGAAGATTCGTTGAATTCTTCGGGCGTGTAAGCCACGATCGCGAGCGCGTGAATGCCGCGCTGCATCGCATCAGCGAGCGCATCATACACCAGCCGGTGCCGCGCGACGCGCGGCTTGCCCGCGAACGCGGACGATACGATCGTGACCGTGAAATGACCGCCGGCGGCCGCGCCCGCGTGGCCTGCGTGCTGCGCGCTGTCGTCGCGCACGGTGAGCGACAGCGGCGCGAGCGACGCGGTGAGGCGTGCTTCGATCAGCGCGATGCGTTCGTCGGGGGAAGCGTGGAGAAAGGCGTCGCTCATGTCACTCGTCCTTCAGGTACTTCGTGAGCCACAGGCTCTGCAGGATGATGAATACGACCATCGCGCCCGTCGTACCGAACAGCTTGAAATTCACCCATTGCGATTCGGTGAAGTTGTGCACCACGTACAGGTTCGCGATGCCGAGCACCGCGAAGAACAGCGCCCACGCGAGATTCAGCTTGTCCCACACGGGGGACGGCAGCGTGAGCTGCTTGCCCATCATCTTCTCGATCAGGTTCTTGCTGAACGCATAACGCGCGGCGAGCAACCCGATCGCAAACAGCCAGTACAGCACGGTCGGTTTCCATTGAATGAATTTCTCGTCATGCAGGACGAGCGTGGCGCCACCGAACACGACGATCACGCCGAGGCTGACCCACAGCATCGTGTCGACCTTCCGGTGCCGGAAGGCGACCCATGCGACCTGGGCCAGCGTCGCGACGATCGCGACGGCGGTGGCGGTAAAGATGCCCCAGACCTTGAAGGCGACAAAAAACAGGATGATCGGAAACAGATCGAACAGGAATTTCATGGCGCTCGCAGCTGCGTGACGGGCCGCCGGCGCGGCCTGTCATCGTTGTAGGGACCCGCCAGACATCGCCGTCGCGGATCGGGGCGGTCCGGCCCGCGGCTGGCCGCCCGGCAGATCCGCCCGGCGCCGCTCATTCGTTTTCGGGTCGGGACTCGAAGTTTAACGCAGCCGAATTGATGCAGTACCGCAAACCGGTCTGGTCGCGCGGGCCGTCCTCGAACACGTGGCCCAGATGCGCGCCGCAATGGTTGCAGCGCACCTCGACGCGCACCATCCCGTGCGAGTAGTCGATCTTCTCGTCGATCACCTCGCTGTTGAGCGGCTTGAAGTAGCTGGGCCAGCCGCAGCCCGAGTGGAACTTGGCGCCGGATTCGAACAGCGGCGTGCTGCAGACGACGCACTTGTAGATGCCGGCATCCTCGGTGTCGGTGTATTCGCCGGTGAACGCGCGCTCGGTCGCCGCGTGCTGCGTGACCTCGTACTGCATCGGCGTGAGCCGGCGGCGCAGTTCGGCGTCGTCCTTCTGGTACGGGTAGGTCTTGTCGTCGGAATCGTGTGACATGTGAGGGTTCTCCTGATCGGTCGGTCGGGTCGGACGCGTCGTGCGGTCACGACGAGCAGCTCACTTCGAGCGACCCGGCCCAGTCGGGCGGCAATGCCGCATACGCTTCATGTTCCGGTTGTTCGTCGAACGGGCGGCGCAGGATCCGCGCGAGCCGTTCGACTTCCGAAAAATCCTTTTCCTTCGCGCGCCGGATCGCGACTTCGGCGAGATGGTTGCGAAGCACGTATTTGGGGTTCGCGCGGTTCATTGCAACCGCGCGAGCCGCGTCGTCGCGCGTTTCCTCGGACAGCCGCGCGCGGTAGAGGTTCGCCCATGCGTCGAACGCTTCGCGATCGATGAACAGGTCGCGCACGGGCGCGTCGCGGCTTGCGTCGTGCTTCGAGACCTGCGCGAGCCGGCGGAACGTCAACGTGAAATCCGCGCGGCTCGCATGCATCGTCTCGAGCAGCTTGTTCGCGAGATCGGCGTCGTGCTCGCGCTCGAGCTCGAGGCCGAGCTTCGCGCGCATCGCGCGCTCGAGTGCGGGACCGAAGCGCTCCGGAAACGTCGCGAGCACGGCCTGTGCATCGTCCACCGCGCGCTCGGCGCGCGCATCGTCGTCGGCGATGCCGTGCTGCAGCCCGATCAGCGGCAGCAGCGCCTGCGCGAGGCAGTAGCAGTTCCAGTGCGCGATGCGCGGCTGCATCCGGTACGCATAGCGGCCGCCGGTATCGGAATGGTTGCAGATGTGGTTCGCGTCGAATGCGTCGACGAAGCCGAACGGACCGTAATCGATGGTCACGCCGAGGATCGACATGTTGTCGGTGTTCATCACGCCGTGGCAGAAGCCGACGGCCTGCCACTGCGCGACGAGGTCGGCCGTGCGCAGCGTCGCGGCTTCGAGCAGCGCGAGGTACGGATCGTCCGCGTCGCGGCAGGCCGGATAGAAGCGGTCGATCACGTGATCGGCAAGCTGGCGCAGCAGATCGGGGCGATCGTTCGAGAAGAAGTGCTCGAAGTGGCCGAAACGCACGAAACTCTCCGACACGCGCGTGACGACGGCCGCCGTCTCGATCTCCTCGCGCACCACCGGCTGGTCGGAACCGATCACCGTCAGCGCGCGCGTGGTCGGGATGCCGAGGTGGTGCATCGCTTCCGAGCACAGGAATTCGCGAATCGACGAGCGCAGCACCGCACGGCCGTCGCCCATCCGCGAGTACGGCGTGCGGCCGCCGCCCTTGAGCTGCAGTTCGTAGCGCCGGCCGTCGGTGCCGGGCAATTCGCCGATCGTCAGTGCGCGGCCGTCGCCGAGCTGGCCGGCCCACACGCCGAACTGATGGCCGGAATAGACCGACGCGTACGGCATCGCGTGCGCGGGCCAGTCGCGCGTCGGGTTGCCGGCGAACAGCTCGGCGAAGCCGGGCTGCGCGGCGATCGCGGGCGGCAGGTCGAGCAGTTGGGCGACTTCGTCGGAAAAGCCGACGACGTACGGTGCGGCAAGCGGCGCGGCCGGCAGCCGCGTATGAAACGCGTCGCCGAGCGTGACGAATGCATGTTCGGCGGGCGCGCCGAGCGTCGCGGCGAGGTCGGGCAGGGTGTCAGCCGCATCGGCTGCGCTTCGGGAAAACGACATGTTGAGCGCCTCTGGGTAAGCCGATATTGTAAGGCGGCGCCGCGCCGCCCGCATGGCGGCCCGCGCATCGCGCGCCACGCCCGTCCGGGGCCGCCGACGGGCGCGCAGCGGGACTGCTTCCGGACGGAAACGGCCCGCAGGACGGTCACCGATTCGCATCCTCGGGGAGAACAAGACGATGAGTAAGCCGTTGCTGGGCCAGATGATGGATGTGCCGCTGCTGGTGTCGTCGCTGATTTCGCATGCGGCGCGGCACGCCGGCGACACGGAGATCGTGTCGAAGCGCGTGGAAGGCCACCTGCACCGCTACACGTACCGCGATTGCGAACGCCG
This sequence comes from Burkholderia sp. MSMB1078WGS, assembly GCF_001528895.1. Taxonomy (NCBI): domain Bacteria; kingdom Pseudomonadati; phylum Pseudomonadota; class Betaproteobacteria; order Burkholderiales; family Burkholderiaceae; genus Burkholderia; species Burkholderia sp. MSMB1078WGS. Next base: position 161,269 of record NZ_LPDI01000041.1, read on the forward strand.
CGCGAAGCAGCTGGCGCAGGCGCTCGTGCGGCTCGGCGTCGAAACCGGCGACCGCGTCGGCACGCTGGCGTGGAACGGCTACCGGCATCTGGAGGCGTATTACGGGATCGGCGGGATGGGCGCCGTGTGCCACACGATCAACCCGCGCCTGTTTCCCGAACAGATCGCGTACATCGTCAATCACGCGGAAGACCGCTACGTCCTGTTCGACATCAATTTCGCGCCGCTCGTCGACGCGATCGCGCCGCAATGCCCGCACGTGAAGGGCTGGATCGCGATGACGGACGCCGCGCATCTGCCGTCCGGCGCCACGCCGTTCCTCTGCTACGAAACGCTCGTCGAAGCGGAGGACGGCCGCTACGACTGGCCGCGTCTCGACGAGCAGCAGGCGTCGGGGCTCTGCTACACGTCCGGCACGACCGGCAATCCGAAGGGCGTGCTGTATTCGAATCGCTCGACCGTGCTGCATGCGTACGGCGCCGCGCTGCCCGACGCGATGAACCTGTCCGCGATGGACGCCGTGCTGCCCGTCGTGCCGATGTTCCACGTCAACGCATGGGGGTTGCCGTACGCGGTGCCGCTGACGGGCGGCAAGCTGGTGCTGCCCGGCAAGGATCTCGACGGGAAGTCGCTGTACGAGCTGATGGAGGCCGAGCGCGTGACGTTTTCCGCGGGCGTGCCGACCGTGTGGCTCGGCCTGCTGAACTACATGCGCGAAGCCGGCGTGCGTTTCTCGACGCTGAACCGCACGGTGATCGGCGGCTCCGCGTGCCCGCCCGCGATGCTGCGCACGTTCGAGGACGAATACGGCGTGCGCGTGATCCATGCGTGGGGGATGACCGAGCTGTCGCCGCTCGGCACGCTCGCGAAGCTCAACTGGGCGCAGTCGCAGCGGCCGCTCGACGCGCAGCGCCGCTTGCTCGAGAAGCAGGGGCGCGTGATCTGCGGCGTCGACATGCGCATCGTCGGGGAGGACGGTCGCGAGCTGCCGTGGGACGGCGTCGCGTTCGGCGAGCTGCAGGTGCGTGGGCCGTGGGTGATCGACCACTACTTTCGCGGCGACGCGTCGCCGCTGTCGGACGGCTGGTTTCCGACCGGCGACGTCGCGACGATCGACCCCGACGGCTTCCTGCAGATCACCGACCGCAGCAAGGACGTGATCAAGTCGGGCGGCGAGTGGATCAGCTCGATCGACATCGAGAACGTCGCGATCGCGCACCCGGGGGTGGCCGAAGCCGCCTGCATCGCCTGCGCGCACCCGAAATGGACCGAGCGGCCGCTGCTCGTCGTGGTGCCGCGCGAAGGCGCGAACCTGAGCCGCGACACGCTGCTCGCGTTCTACGAGGGCAAGGTCGCGAAATGGTGGATTCCCGACGACGTCGTGTTCGTCGAATCGCTGCCGCACACCGCGACCGGCAAGCTGCAGAAGCTGAAGCTGCGCGAGACGTTCCGCGATTACGTGTTGCCGACGGCGGTGTGCGAGCCGTAAGCCCGACGCCCGGGCCGTTCCCTGCCTGCGAACCGGTCGCCCGATCCGTCCCCGGATCGGGAACGAAATTCAAATTGAACGACCGTGCTTTTTCGTTGTATGCTGCCTGCGTTCATCCGGACATGCGGCCGTTCGACCGCGCACAATGAAGCGCAGCCAATCCGGCGCGCGATGCATGGAGGCAGGCAGATGGCAGTGGACTACTCGACTCGCGACGGCGTGGCCGTCGTCACGCTCAACAACCCGCCCGTCAACGGGCTCGGCCTGTCGACCCGCCAGGGCGTCATGGACGCGCTCGATCGCGCCGCGCAGGATCCGTCGGTCACGGCCATCGTGCTGACCGGCGCGGGCCGCGCGTTTTCGGGCGGTGCCGACATCACCGAATTCAATACGCCGAAGGCCCTGCAGGAGCCGACGCTGCACACCGTGATCCGTGCGGTGGAGGCGAGCGCGAAGCCGGTCGTCGCGGCGCTGCACAGCGTCGTGATGGGCGGCGGCCTGGAGCTCGCGCTCGGCGCGCATTACCGCGTCGCGTCGCCCGGCGCGCAGGTCGCGCTGCCCGAAGTGAAGCTCGGGCTGCTGCCGGGCGCGGGCGGCACGCAACGCCTGCCGCGCGCGGTCGGGCTCGAAACCGCGCTGAACATGATCGTGTCGGGCGCGCCCGTGCCGTCGGAGCAACTCGCGAAGAGCGGGCTGTTCGACGAAATGGCCGACGGCGACCTGCTCGACGCGGCCGTCGCGTTCGCACGCAAGGTCGGCGCGCAGAAGGGGCCGCATCCGCGCGTGCGCGATCGCAAGATCGTCCACGAGAACGCGGCGGGCTTCATCCAGTTCGCACGCAATTCCGCGCGGGCCGCCGCGCCGAATTTCCCCGCGCCGCACAAGTGCATCGACGCGATCGAGGCCGGCGTGCTGAACGGTTTCGACAAGGGCAGCATCGCCGAGCGCGAAGGTTTCGTCGCGCTGATGATGACGCCGGAAAGCCGCGCGCTGCGCCATGCGTTCTTCGGCGAGCGCGCGGCGAGCAAGATTCCCGACGTGCCGGCCGATACGCCGCTGCGCGAGATCCGCCGGGTCGGCGTGATCGGCGCCGGCACGATGGGCGGCGGGATCGCGATGAACTTCGTCAACGCGGGGCTGCCCGTCACGCTGCTCGAAACGAAGCAGGAGGCGCTCGAGCGCGGCCTCGCGACGATCCGCAAGAATTACGACGCGCAGGTGAAGAAGGGCAAGCTCACGCAGGAGAAGCTCGACGCGCGCATGGCGCTGATCGCGCCGACGCTGTCTTACGACGACCTGAAGGACGCCGACCTGATCGTCGAGGCCGTGTTCGAGGAACTCGGCGTGAAGGAGCAGGTGTTCCGCAAGCTGGACGAAGTCGCGAAGCCGGGTGCGATCCTCGCGTCGAACACGTCGACGCTCGACGTCGACAAGATCGCGGCGTTCACGAAGCGTCCGCAGGACGTGGTCGGCATGCACTTCTTCAGCCCGGCGAACGTGATGAAGCTGCTCGAGGTCGTGCGCGGCGCGCAGACCGCGAAGGACGTGCTTGCGACCGTGATGGCGGTCGCGAAGAAGATCCGCAAGACGGCGGTCGTGTCGGGCGTGTGCGACGGCTTCATCGGCAACCGGATGATCGAGCAGTACATCCGCCAGGCGCTGTTCATGCTCGAGGAAGGCGCGCTGCCCGCGCAGGTCGATCGCGCGATCGAGAAGTTCGGGTTCGCGATGGGGCCGTTCCGGATGAGCGACCTCGCCGGCAACGACATCGGCTGGGCGATCCGCAAGCGGCGCTACGTCGAGCAGCCCGAGCTGCAGTATTCGAAGATCGCCGACCGCCTGTGCGAACAGGGCCGCTTCGGCCAGAAGACGGGCGCCGGCTGGTACGACTACGTGTCGGGCGATCGCAAGGCGAAGCCATCGTCGCTCGTCGACGAGATGGTCGTCGCGTATTCGAAGGAGCGCGGCGTCGAGCGGCGCAAGATCGGCGACGACGAGATCGTCGAGCGGCTGGTGTTCGCGCTGGTCAACGAAGGCGCGAAGATTCTCGAAGAGAAGATCGCGTCGAAGGCGTCCGACATCGACATGGTCTACCTGACCGGCTATGGCTTCCCGCTGTGGCGCGGCGGCCCGATGCTGTACGCGGACACGGTCGGCCTCTACAACGTCGAGCGCGCGATTCGCCGCTATGCGGCGGCGCCGAACGGCGACGCCTGGCGGCTCGCGCCGTCGATCGCGGAACTGGCGAAGGCCGGCCGCGGGTTCAACGGCTGACGCCGCCGCATCGCGGCGCGTCCGATCCTGTCTGGAGACACGCAATGAAACGCACCGACGACGTCCTGCTCGTGATCGACGTGCAATACGACTTCATGCCGGGCGGCGCGCTCGCGGTGCCCGACGGCGATGCGGTCGTGCCCGTGATCAACGCGCTCGCGCAACGCTTCGACCAGGTCGTGCTCACGCAGGACTGGCACCCGCGCGAGCACGTGTCGTTCGCGGCGAACCATCCGGGCCGCGAGCCGTTTTCGACGCTCGCGCTGCCGTACGGCGAGCAGGTGCTGTGGCCCGTGCACTGCGTGCAGGGCACCGACGGCGCGGCGCTGCATCGCGACCTCGACATCCCGCACGCGCGGCTGGTGATCCGCAAGGGCGGCGACGCACAGGTCGACAGCTATTCCGCGTTCGTCGAAGCCGACCGCACGACGCGCACGGGGCTCGCGGGCTACCTGCGCGAACTCGGCGCGAAGCGCGTGTGGTGCTGCGGGCTCGCGACCGACTATTGCGTCGCGTGGTCGGCGCTCGATGCGCGCGCGGCCGGTTTCGAAGCCGCGGTGATCAACGATGCGTGCCGTGCGATCGACCTGAACGGGTCGCTCGCACACGCATGGCAGCAGATGCAGGCAGCGGGCGTCGTACATGCGACGTCCGCGGGCGCGCGCCCGACGGCGTAGCGCATTCCCCATCCGATTCAGGACATGAAGCAGGACCGAAGGAGACTCGCATGACCGAAGCCGTAATCGTATCGACCGCACGCACGCCGCTGGCGAAATCCTGGCGCGGTGCCTTCAACATGACGCACGGCGCGACGCTCGGCGGCCACGTGGTCGCGGCCGCGCTCGAACGCGCGAAGCTCGACCCGGCGCGCGTCGAGGACGTGATCATGGGCTGCGCGAACCCCGAAGGCGCGACGGGCGCGAACATCGCGCGGCAGATCGCGCTGCGCGCCGGCTTGCCGGTGAGCGTGCCGGGGATGACGGTGAACCGCTTCTGTTCGTCGGGGCTGCAGACCATCGCGCTGGCCGCGCAGCGGATCATCGCGGGCGAAGGTGAAATCTATGTGGCCGGCGGTGTCGAATCGATCTCGTGCGTGCAGAACGAGATGAACCGGCACATGATCCAGGAAGGCTGGCTCGTCGAGCACAAGCCCGAGATCTACTGGAACATGCTGCAGACCGCCGAGAACGTCGCGAAGCGCTACGGCATCTCGAAGGAGCGGCAGGACGCGTACGGCGTGCAGTCGCAACTGCGCGCCGCGGCCGCGCAGGAAGCCGGGCGTTTCCGCGACGAGATCGTGCCGATCACCGTGCTGGCGGGCATCGCCGACAAGGCGACGGGCCGCCTGTTCACGCAGGAAGTGACGGTGTCGGCCGACGAAGGCATCCGCCCCGACACGACGCTCGAAGGCGTGTCGAAGATCCGTTCGGCCGTGCCGGGCGGCGTGATCACCGCAGGCAATGCGAGCCAGTTCTCGGACGGCGCGTCGGCCTGCGTCGTGATGAGCGCCGCCGCCGCGCAGCGCGACGGGCTGCATCCGCTGGGCGCGTTCCGCGGCTTCGCGGTGGCCGGCTGCGAACCGGACGAAATGGGCATCGGCCCGGTGTTCGCGGTGCCCAAGCTGCTGAAGCAGGCCGGGCTGACAGTCGACGACATCGGCCTGTGGGAGCTGAACGAGGCGTTCGCGGTGCAGGTGCTGTACTGCCGCGACACGCTCGGGATTCCCGAGGATCGCCTGAACGTGAACGGCGGCGCGATCGCGGTCGGCCATCCGTACGGCGTGTCGGGCGCGCGCCTGACCGGCCATGCGCTGATCGAAGGCAAGCGGCGCGGCGTGAAGTACGTGGTCGTCACGATGTGCATCGGCGGCGGGCAGGGCGCGGCCGGGCTGTTCGAAATCCTCTGATCTTTGAGTAGCGGCCGCGGCGACGCTTTGGCGCGGCCGCACGCCGCCGCAGCGAATCGGCGCGGCCGACGCGCCATTCGCGACGGCGGGGAAGCAAACGGCATGCACCCGGCAATGCCGTTTCCCCTGACTTGTCAAACGAATTGCCCCACCTATACTTGCTCTGACATTTGCCTTTCGGCACGATGGGCCGGATCGTGCGTCGCGCGATCCGCGCCGCGAAGATTCGAATCAACGCAGCAGACCGACCGGGGACCGAATGAGTACGACCTATGCAGCCGGGGAACCGCCGCGCGTCGTCAGCGCGGCCGCGAGGCTCTACGCGAAATGCCTGCTGGTCGGATTCGCGTTGCTGCCTGCCTATCTGATTGCCTATCTGTGGTTCTTCAGCGACCGGAGCGTCGTGTTCGAGAGCCACGCCTTCCACGAAATCGCGATCGCGGCGGCGACGATCGAAGGTGCGTTCGTCACCTACGTGACGTGGGTGTGCTACCGGTCGTCGGGCGAGCCGCTGCTGCGCTGGCTGACGCTCGGCTTTCTCGGCTTCGCGATGATCTATGCGTTGCACGGTGCATTCACCGGGATGGCGCACCACAACATCTGGCTGTTCCTGCTGTACGGGCCCGCGTCGCGTTTCGTGATGTCGGCGCTGCTGCTCACGGGCCTGCTGTCGTATTCGCGTCCGCCCGACCGGATCGACAAGCGCACGAGCGTGCGGACGTGGCTGCCGTGGATCGTGTTCTTCGTGATCGTCAACGTGGCGGTCGCGTACATCGCGTATTCGCCGATCGCGGGCGCGCTCGGCACGCGGCTGTCGATGGAAGGCGGCGCGCTGGTGCTCTCGCTGCTGAACGTGTGCGTGCTGCTCGCGCGGCGGATCCGTTCGCCGCTGATGGTGATCTACGGCGTGTCGATCATGGCGTTCGCGCTGTCGTCGCTCGCGTTCATTCTCGGCAAGCCGTGGAATCACATGTGGTGGCTCGCGCATGCGATCTTCGCGGGCGGATTCTTCCTGCTCAGCTACGGCGTCGTGCAGGCGCTGCAGACGACGCGCTCGTTCTCGGCGATTTATAGCCAGGAAGATCTGATGAGCCGGCTGTCGGAATCGATGGCGCGCACCGAAAGCGCGCTGCAGGAGCTGCGGCGCACGAACCAGAAGCTCGAGTACATGGCCGCGACCGACCCGATGACGGGGGCGTCGAACCGCCGCCAGTTCATCGCACAGGTCGAGCGCGAGATCGTGCGGGCCGAGCGCGACGGCACGCCGTTCTGCCTGCTCGCGCTCGATCTCGACAATTTCAAGAACATCAACGATGCATACGGGCACCAGATCGGCGACGAGGTGCTGCGCGGCGTCGTGCGCCAATGCCTCGAGGCGATCCGGCCGGCGGGCGCGCTTGCGCGGGTCGGCGGCGAGGAGTTCATGGCGCTGTTGCCGGAGATGCCGCTCGAAGGCGCGCGGATGACGGCCGAGCGCATGCGTTCGTCGATCGCGAGTGCGCCGTTCGGGCTCGACTTCAAGCGCGTGCAGGTGACGGTCAGCGTCGGCGTCGCGCAATACGGCATCGACGGCGGCACGGTCGATGCGCTGCTGCGGGTGGTCGACGAGCGGCTGTACCAGGCGAAGCGGGAAGGGCGCAATCGCGTGGTGTCGCGATGATCCGTATTTCGCCGACGCCCCGGCGGCGGGAGCGCCACCGGGGCTTTTGCAGGCCGGGGCCGGTGCCGGCCGGCACACCGGCACACCCGGCACACCCGGCACACCCGGCACGCCGGGCACGCCGGGCACGCCGGGTGGCACGCCGGGCACACCCGCAGCGACGCGTTAGCGCGACGCCACCGCCGTCGCCTGCTTCGGCTGTCCGTCCTGTATCGGCTGCGACGCCTGCCACCAGTACTTGCCCGCGCGCTGCTGCGGATCGCGGATCGCGAGATACGTCGTACTCCAGAGCTGCGCCGCGTTGGCTTCGGTCGCGTCGGCGCTGCGCGTGCCGAATGCGTCGGTCTGGTACTTGCCGTTCACGTAGGACCACGTCCACATTTCCGACGTGCGCATGTCGCGCCCGTTCGAGATCACCTGCCAGATCGTCTGCCGCGCCTGCGTGAGCAGCGTGCGCGTCGCGGCCGACAGGTCCTGGCGCGCAAGCTGGCGATCGAGCCCGGCCACCCACATCGCCTGCTGCCACGACCAGATCACCGTGCCGTGATACGCGGAGCTCGTGAACTTCGGCCACAGCGACGGGTTCGCATACGCGGGGTTCGCGATCAGCATCCCGACATCGGTCACGAGCCCGCTCGGGAACGGCCGCGTGACGTCGGCGACGATCCGCTGAAGCTGGTCGTCGGGCGGCGTGCCGAACAGCAGCGCGAAGCCGCCGTCGGAATTCATCACCGGAATCGGGTTGCCCTGCTGGTCGAGCGACAGCGCGTAGAAGGCCAGCGGTGCGGCAGGCGCGGCGCCGGCCGGCACGCCGGCGGATGGCGCATAGGCCGACACGTCGGTGGCCGCCTGCGCGGCCGGCACGCTGACCTGGAACAGCGGCGGCGCCTGCGTTTCCCAGGTAGCCGCTTCGTTCGCCGTGTTGGCGAGCGTTGCGCGCTGCCCGGCATCGAGGTACGGATCGAGCAGGCCGCGGGCGAGGAACGCGTTCGCCGCGCGCAGCGCGGCCGGCACGAGCACCGCGTTCACGTCGTACGGGTACACGCCGCCGCCGAGGCCGTCGGTGCTGTCGCGCCAGTTGCCGACGATTTCGCCTGGCCGCAGATGGATCAGGTTCGCGACCGACGGCTGCTGCGCGAACGGCTGCGCGGTCGTCGCGACGTGCAGCAGATTGACCACGAGGCGGCTGCCGTTGGTCTGCCCGTCGCTGCCGCGCTGCGCCAGGTACGCGGCCGCGCGCGCCTGGCCGCGCGTATCGTCGATCAGCCACGCGGCCGCGATCGGCGCGAGCAGGTAGTCGCTGTCGATCATCTTGTAGTCGTAGGTCGGTGTCGCATCGTTCGGCCGCCCGTTCTTCTGGTTGTCGATCAGCGCGAACTCGCCGATGCCTTCCTCGTGCGCGACCTTGCCGTCGGCCGACAGGCGGCTCAACACCGACGACAGCCCGGCCTCGATCGCCGCCGGTTCGAGCACGGGCATCAGCATGCGCACCGAGATCAGCGTGTCGCGGCCGAAGTACGTGTCGTACTGCCACGAGCCGGCCAGCAGCTTGTCGTTGAAGCTGAGGAATTCGAGCACGTTCTGGCTGACCGGATCGGGATTCACGGACGGGGCGAACAGGTCGGCGTGCGTGATCGGCGACAGCGGCGTCTCGCCCGACAGCGCGTCGATGTGCAGCTTCAGCGTGTGCGAGCCCGTCGGCGCGCTCAGCACGAGCTTGCCGCCCGCTGCCGGCGCGATGCTGCCGCCGTCGCGCAGCGTGATGCGCAGCGCATAGCCGGGCGCGCCGTCGATCCGGTCGCGTTGCCATTGCGCGGTGCCGCCCTGAACCGTCGGCGCGGTGAGGATCTGTTGCGGAATCGTGGCGCCGCCGTTGAAGTCGCGCAGGAAGCGCACGTTGCTCAGCACGCCCTGGCGGATCGTCAGCGTACCGGTGTCGACCGACACGTCGGCGCCGATGCCGTAGAGCGGGCGGCCGTGTGCGTCCGGGGCCGACAACGCGGACGGCGGCGTGTCGAGGCTCCAGTTCACCGGCTGCGCGGTGTCGTCGAACCACAGCCCGGTGCCGCTGTTGCCGGCGGGGAAGACCACGAGCAGGCGCGGTTTCGTCGACGAGCGCACGAGCAGGTGCGCGGCGACCTTGTCCTGCCGGTAGAACGCATTGATCTGGCCGCCGGTATCCATACGGAACGACAGCGCGGCGGTGTTCGACGGCGGGCTGTTCGATTTGACGTCGTCGTCGTTGCAGGCCGACAGCAGACCGGCACAGACGAGCCCGAGACACAGCGACTTCGCAAGGCGATGCATGTTGATGTCCCTCCTGATGACTGGCGATTTTTATCTGGATGTTCTAATCGACGGATCTCGGGTCCGCTTGATCCCGGTTTGTATTCATTCTGGCGAATGACGGGAGTTAATCGGGATGTTGCGATTCTTCGAAAAGAAAATGGGTTGGCAAATAGCCGAATGGCCGATAAATGCCGCAAGCTGGAAACGACAGGGGCGACGCGTCGATGCTCCGCGACAAAGGCAATACACAAGCCCTTCGCGCGGGTGAGTGGCGAATCCGGGGCGGCGAAGAAGATGATACGTAAGCCGTCGTAGGCGATTCTAAATTTACGGGAAAGTCGAAGTCAATAATGTTTTGGTTTTCGAATATTGAATTGAAAAGCTGGCCGCAATTATTACCCGTCTCGCCGGTAAAATGTGCGATTTAACGGATGCGGATAATTTACTCCGGATATCCGATGACGAAACTGATCGGCAATACCGTATCGCGCCGGCGATTGATGCCGGGCAGGAAAGGAATCGCCATGTTCATATCGCCTTTTTGGGCAAGGAGCCGGCTCGCACCGGGGCGATGAGCACGAGGCCGCGCAATTTGCGTTCCTGCCGTTCGACCGGAATCGTGCGTTCGCTCATCGGAACCGGCAGGTCGGGCAGGCATGGCGGCTACCGTGGTTCACGCGAATCGCTACGCAAAGTTCCATATTTCGACTATTATAGAAATATGGAAGCAAACCAGATCATCGCTGCACTTGCAGCGCTCGCGCATGAGTCCCGGCTCGCCGTGTTCCGCGCGCTCGTCCAGGCCGGGCCGGAAGGCATGTCCGCCGGGCAGATCGCCACGTTGCTGGACGTGCCGCCGTCGTCGCTGTCCTTCCATTTGAAGGAGCTGGCGTATGCGCAACTCGTGACGAGCCGACAAGAAGGCCGCTTCGTGTTCTATTGCGGAAATTTCGCGACGATGAACGGCTTGCTGGCCTACCTCACCGAGAACTGCTGCGGCGGGAATCCATGTTCGCCGGTGTCGGCGTGCCCGACGCCCGATCGCTGCCAATCCTGACGCGCATGCGCGTGCATCGCCCATGACCACGAACGTACTGATTCTCTGCACCCACAACTCCGCCCGCAGCGTGCTGGCGGAGGGCATGCTCAATTTCTGGGCTGCGACGCTCGGCAAGGACGTCCGGGCGTATAGCGCCGGCAGCGCGCCGAGCGGTCGCGTCAACCCGTTCGCGCTGGAGGCGTTGAGGAACGCCGGCGTCGACGTCGACGGATACCGCAGCAAAAGCTGGGACGAATTCGCCGGCGACGGCGCGCCCGAGATGCGTGTCGTCATCACGGTGTGCGATAGTGCGGCAGCCGAAACGTGTCCGTACTGGCCCGGCAGCCCCGTCAAGGTCCATTGGGGTTACGCCGATCCGTCGAATGCGGCCGGCGGTGACGAAGGCAGGCGACTTGCGTTCGACCTGACGCGTCAAGCGATCGGCTATCGCATGCTGCAGTTGCTGGCGTTGCCGCTCGAGCGCATGAGCAATGCCGAGCTTCAACGCGCGTTGACCGATATCGCGCGACATTGATCGCCCGTACGATGGCCCGCCGGCGTGAGCGTCGGGCGACGCATTCGAGACCGAATCCCGTGCAATGACCGCGTACAACACCGCCCCGCCGCGCAAGGCCGCTACCAAGCCGGCCATCAATTTCTTCGAACGCTACCTCACGCTCTGGGTTGCGCTGTGTATCGTCGCGGGTATCGCGCTCGGCCGGGCGCTGCCCGGTTTGTTCCGGCAGATCGGCCGGATCGAATACGCGCAGGTCAATCTGCCCGTCGGGTTGCTGATCTGGGTGATGATCGTTCCGATGCTCGTCAAGGTCGATTTCGCCGCGTTGCACGAGGTACGTCGACACGTGAAAGGCATCGGCGTCACGCTGGTCGTGAACTGGCTCGTCAAGCCGTTCTCGATGGCATGCCTGGGCTGGCTGTTCATTCGCCACCTGTTTGCACCGATGTTGCCGACGGACCAGCTCGACAGCTACATCGCCGGCTTGATTCTGCTGGCCGCGGCGCCGTGTACGGCGATGGTGTTCGTGTGGAGTCGACTCACGGGGGGCGACCCGCTGTTCACGTTGTCGCAGGTCGCACTGAACGACAGCATCATGGTGATCGCGTTCGCACCGATGGTCGGGCTGCTGCTCGGTATGTCGGCGATCACCGTACCGTGGGCGACGCTGCTCACATCGGTCGTGCTGTACATCGTCATTCCGGTCATCTTCGCGCAGCTGTGGCGCAAGCACCTGCTCGCCAACGGCGCGGCTGCATTCGATGCCGCGATGGCGAGGATTGCTCCCTGGTCGATCGCTGCGCTTCTCGCGACGCTCGTCCTCCTGTTCGCCTTTCAAGGCGAGGCGATTCTGGCGCAGCCGCTCGTGATCGCGCTGTTGGCGGTACCGATCCTGATTCAGGTGTTCTTCAATTCCGCGCTGGCCTACTGGCTCAATCGCACGGTCGGCGAAAAGCACAGCGTTGCATGTCCGTCGGCGCTCATCGGTGCATCCAACTTCTTCGAGCTGGCCGTCGCCGCGGCGATCAGCCTGTTCGGATTTCACTCGGGCGCCGCGCTGGCGACCGTCGTCGGCGTGCTGGTCGAGGTGCCGGCGATGTTGCTGGTCGTGCGTGTCGTCAACCGTTCGAAGGGCTGGTATGAGCATCGGGCCTGAGTACATCGGAGAATCCGCAGATGACCGACGACATGAACGATCTACCGCAACTCGACACCGCGCTGTTCCGCGTGCCGGATGCCGCCCAATTGCGGCCGGCTGCGGCGTCGACGCATCCTCCCCGGATTCTGCTGCTCTATGGCTCGCTCCGCGAGCGCTCGTTCAGCCGCCTGCTGGTCGAGGAAGCGGCACGCTTGCTCACGGCGATGGGCGCCGAAGTCCGCGTGTTCAATCCGAGCGGACTGCCTCTGCCGGACGACGCGCCCGACAGTCATCCGAAGGTCGTCGAGCTGCGCGAACTGGTGATGTGGTCGGAAGGGATGGTGTGGTGCTCGCCGGAACGGCACGGCGCGATGACGGGCATCATGAAGTCGCAGGTCGACTGGATTCCGCTGTCGGTCGGCGCCGTGCGGCCGACGCAGGGCAAGACGCTCGCGGTAATGCAGGTCAGCGGCGGGTCGCAGTCGTTCAACGCGGTGAACCAGATGCGTGTGCTCGGACGCTGGATGCGCATGCTGACCATCCCGAACCAGTCGTCGGTGGCGAAGGCTTTCATGGAATTCGACGAAGCGGGGCGGATGAAGCCGTCCGCTTATTTCGATCGTGTCGTGGACGTGATGGAAGAATTGGTGAAATTTACGTTGCTGACGAGAGATATCAGCCCGTACCTGGTCGATCGGTACAGCGAGCGGAAGGAGAGCGCCGAAGCGCTTTCACGGCGTGTGAATCAGCGAAGCATCTAGCGGCCGACGGAAGGAGCCAGGATGGAGATCCGTTGCGCCACTGTCGACGACTTGCCGTCGATTGAAGCATTGCTGCGCCAGGGCGGCCTGCCGGTCGCCGGCGTCGCAGGTCATGTGCAACGTTTCGTCGTTGCGATCGAGCATTCGACGGTATGCGGATGCGGCGGTGTCGAGTATTACGGTGACGCCGCGCTTCTGCGTTCCGTTGCGGTTTCCGCCAACATGCGCGGTTCCGGCGTCGGGCGGGCCATCGTGTCGCGGCTGGTGGATGCATGCCGTTCCCTCGACGTGCGGTCGTTGGTGCTGCTCACAACGACCGCAGAGGACTATTTTGCCCGTCTGGGTTTCGTGTGCGTTGCACGAGGGGACGTGCCGTCTTCGGTGCTCGCGTCACCTCAGTACCAGGGTGTGTGTCCGGGATCGGCCGTTTCAATGCTGCGGGTTCTTTGAGCGTTACGGCGATCGTTGCGTACGCAACTGCATCGTCGCGACGCTCGAAGGCCGCCAAATCGCCGCCGGCGTGTGCTTCTTGCTTCGCTCCGTCCACGTGTATCGCGGCGATCCTGCCGTATGCGACGTACGTCCGATCGGCCCCGCGTGGTATCGGATCGATCCGGAATCGGGTCGAATTGAAGCGCATTTCCTCCTCCAGGCGTTGTCATTGTCGAGATCGCCATTGACCCATCTGATCCGAACGTCGAGCCATCACCTCGGTGGCTTGCTGATGTTGCCCGCATGCTCGTCCCTGTACGAGAGGGGCGCTATCGGTATTGTCGTTTGCGGGTTATCGGCCGGTTCCGAATGGCGCGAGAAGGACGCGGGGTCCGTATCGACCAGCCGTCTTGAAGACCAGCGGCGGACATTTCCCAATCGCGAATAAACTCTCCTTTCCGTCAACTATGTATCGGTGGCGCCGGAGTTTGGTGCCGGATGGGCGAACCCCGAGATACGGCGCCATCGGTGCCGGTAAGTTTGGTAGGCTTGTCGCCTGGGCTTGCTCGTCCGATCTCGACGTCGGCAAGTGGCACGATGAGATGCGGGTGCCGCCCTTGAAGATTGCAGGCGATACCCGTTTTTCTCGGCCGAACGCGATTTCGAGCGAATGCGAGCGAACGGTGAAAGGGCGGAACGCGCCCAACCGGCAACGGTTTCAGGCAAACCACCGAACCAACACGAACAGGAGCGAACGAAGTGATCAGACATATCGTCATGTGGAAGTTGAAGGAATCGGCGGAAGGCGCGACGCGTGCGCAGAACGCGCTGAAGCTGAAGGAGAAGCTCGAAGGCTGCCGCGACCTCGTGCCGGGCACCCTGCAGATCGACGTCGGCGTGGCGACGCCGGGCCTCGACGCGACCGCCGATATCGTGCTCGTCTCCGATTTCGCCGACAAGGCCGCGCTCGACGCGTACCAGGTGCATCCGGTTCACCAGGAAGTGAAGAAATTCGTCGTCGCGGTGGCCGAATCGCGCGAGTGCGTCGACTACATCGTCGACAACGCACGATGAGCGACGCGGCAACCCCGACGGAAGGCCCGTCGATCGAAAGCCCGTTCGTCGATCTGCTCGGCGTGCAGCTCGTGTCCGCGAAGGACGGCGCGAGCGAGATCGTGCTGCCGCTCGAGGAGCGCCACATGAACACGTGGAGCATCGCGCACGGCGGCGTGACGATGACGCTCGCCGATATCGCGCTCGCGATGGCGGCGCGCAGCCTGACCGACGACGGCGTCGGCGTCGTCACGGTCGAGATGAAGGTGAACTTCATGCAGCCGGGCCGCGGCGAATTGCGCGCTTACGGGCGCGTGATGCACCGCTCGACGACGATGGCCTACTGCGAAGGCGAAGTGCGCGACAGCGACGGCAATTTCGTCGCGAAGGCGCTCGGTACGTTCAAGTACATGCGGCGGCTCGCGGTCGGCCGCGACATCAAGCGGCAACGTTCGCGCACCGCGCCGGACGCCCAGCCCGGCCCGAGCGACGCGTAAGCATCCATCACGCACGGCCCTGTCCCTTCGATGACGCAGGGCCGTCTCGTTTTGGCGCACGGGCGGGCCGGCGCACCGCGTGCCGCGCTCGCCGGGCGCGCGCGTGGCATCATGTCACGCTTGTCCGTTCACGGCGCCACGCGGGCGCCGTCCACACCGATGCCGCTGAATCCCAAGATCGCCCAGGTGCTCGACATGATCGAGCGCGCGAAACGTCCGTCGTATCACCACCAGACGCCGCAGCAGGCGCGCGCCGCGTACGAGAAGAGCGCGCCGATCCTCGACGTCGCGCCGGCGCCGATGCATTCGGTGGAGGCATGCGTCGTGCCGACGCGGGACGGCCGCACGATCGGTGCGCGGCTGTATCTGCCGGTCGAGCCGAGCCTCGCGGAGCCGCTGCCCGCGCTCGTGTACTACCACGGCGGCGGCTTCACGGTCGGCAGCGTCGACACGCACGATGCGCTGTGCCGGATGTTCGCGCACGATGCGCAATGCGCGGTGCTGTCGGTCGGCTACCGGCTCGCGCCCGAACACCGGTTTCCGACCGCGGTGAACGACGCGGACGACGCATTGCAGTGGCTGCATCGCGAGGCCGCCGCGTTCGGCATCGACGCCGCGCGGCTGGCCGTCGGCGGCGACAGTGCGGGCGGGACGCTCGCGACGGTCTGCGCGGTGCTCGCGCGCGACGCGGGCATTCGTCTTGCGCTGCAACTGCTGATCTATCCGGGCGTGACGGGTTACCAGGACACCGAATCGCATGCACGGCTCGCGAACGGCTACCTGCTGACGCAGGACACGATCCAGTGGTTCTTCACGCAATACGTGCGCGATCGGGCGGACCGCGACGACTGGCGTTTCGCGCCGCTCGACGGCACGCGCGATGCGCCGTCGTTCGCGGGTATCGCGCCGGCATGGATCGCGACGGCTGAATTCGATCCGTTGAGCGACGAGGGCGCCGCGTACGCGGACAAGTTGCGCGCGGCCGGCAACGCGGTCACGCTGGTCCGCTATCCGGGGATGATCCACGAATTCTTCAAGATGGGCGGCTACGTGCCGGAGGTGCGGGCCGCGCATGCCGATGCGGTCGCGGCGCTGAAGGCTGCATTCGACGAAGTTTGACGGCGAGCGCGCGACGGCGTGCAGGCCGCGGGAGAGCTGCGATGACGAACGGCGCGGGCGTGGTGGAAACGGGCGACTGGACGGTGCTGGGCGGCGACGCTGCGCGAATCCGAGACGCGGTGTTCGTGCGGGAGCAGCAGATTCCGCCGGAATGGGAACTCGACGACGACGATCCGTTGTCGCTGCATGCGGTCGCGTACCGGACCGATGCGGCGACCGGGCTGCGTCGCGCGGTCGCGACGGGGCGGTTGCTGCCGTCCGGCACGATCGGCCGCGTCGCGGTGCTGGCCGACGTGCGCGGGCAGGGTGTCGGATCGGCCGTGCTGAATGCGCTGCTGGACGCCGCACGGCGCCGCGGCGAAGCCGTCGTGCGGCTGTACGCCCAGGATTCGGCGGTGTCGTTCTATCTGCGGCACGGTTTCGCGACGGTCGGCGAGCCGTTCGTCGAAGCCGGCGTGCCGCACGTCGAGATGGCGCGCGCGCCGTAGCGCGCAACGCGTGCGTTCAGCGCCGCGTCGTGTCGATATCGAACGTGAACGCGCGCTCGAACGCGCCCGGGCGGACGGTCCGGTGCGAGCCGTCGTCGTCGCTGCGCTCCTTGACCTCGACCGTCAGCCGCACGCCTTCCTTCATCGTGACGCGCAGCGCCGTGGTGCCGCGCGTGCCGTATTCGGGCGTTTCGATGAACGCGGCCGACAGCGCGCGCTCGCGCTCGATCGGAATGCCCGTGTGCGGCAGTGCGTCGTCGGCGGCGACGTGCGGGTCGCGCATCAGCGCGATCAGCTCGTCGAGCGACGGGGTCGGGTTGTCGGTGAGCAGCGTGCCGAGCTCCGCGCGCTTGCGCACCACTTTCGGCCAGGGCGTGTCGAGCCGCGCATTCGACAGCGCATGCACGCCCGGCGCGATCGCGACGGGCGCGGCGACACGGCTTTCGCCCTCGGGCGCGCGGTTGCAGAACCATGCGAGTTCGCGCCGGCGCCAGTCGCCGACCAGCAGGTTGAAGCCGTTGTACACGGCCGCATGTTCGGCAAGTTGCTCGAGATAGTCGAGCGGGGCGACCGACGAGCCGCCGAGAAAGTCGGATACCAGCTTGCCGCGGGTCGGCGCGCCCGCGCGAATGTCGAACGGCGCACGGTAGTTGGTCAGCGCGGCGAAGCGGCCGTCGCGCGATACGCCGAGCCACGTGCCGCCCGCTTCGAGATCGCGACCGGCCAGTACGCCCGGCACGTCCTCCCACCACGAGAGCGGCGCGCTGGTCCGGCGAAAGAATTCGTCGCGATTGGCGGCGAGGGTAAAGACGGGACCGGCGGCGGCATCAGGCTGCCAGTCGAAGGCAATCAGGCACATCGGGCGAATCTCTCGCAGGAAACGTCGTGCGCCGGCTGCGACTCGCGAGCCGGCCCGCGAACGGGTTGTCAGTGCATCACGCTTCGGTCGGCCACGCGTACGGCAGCGCATCGAACGCGAGCGCCGGGCCGCCGGCCGAACCGAGGTGCACCGTGCCGCTGTCGAGTGCGGCGAGCTTGATCTCGACCAGCGCGTCGACGCCGCCCGCCGGCGCGGCCGCCGCATTGACGATCATCCCGCACGGCTGGCCCGGGTCGTCGCTGTGGAACAGCTCGACGCCGGCATGCACGGTATCGGTCTCGCCGGCGACGTGCGCGAGCGCGGTGCGGCGCTTGATCGTGCCGCGGTACTGGCTGCGCGCCACCACTTCCTGGCCCGGGTAGCACCCTTTCCTGAAGTTAACGGCACCGATCACGTCGAAGTTGACCATCTGCGGGACGAACTGCTCGACAGCCGGCTGCGTGATGCGCGGCTCGCCCGCGCGAACGTCGAGCCAGTCCCACACGGCGGGCGACACGACGGGCAGCGTGCCGGCCAGCGCGGCGACGCGCGCGTCGACTTCGGCGCGCGGGCCGATCCACAGATAGCGCTTGCGGCCGGCTGCATCGGGCACGCGGATCAGCGCGCCGGCCGGGCCGTCGACCTTCACGTGCACGCCGTCGGGCAGCGCATCGAAGATGCCCGACAGCGCGGCACGCACGTCGCCGACGAAGCCGGCCACCGCGAGCGTGTCGCTCGCGTCCGTCAGCTTCGCCTTCGCACGCAGCACGAACATCGACAGCCGCTTCTGCACGGCCGGTTGCACGTCCTTCGACACGAGCAGGCGCACGCCGTGGCCGGCCCGCCACGCGAGGAACGACGCGAGCAGGCGGCCCTTCGGCGAGCAGTACCCGGACAGCCGCGCGCTGCCGGCATCGAGATGCTCGATGTCGTTGGTGAGCTGGCTGTGCAGGAACGTCGCGGCGTCGTCGCCGGCCACGTCGATCACGCCGAACTGCGGCAGCGGCATGCAGGCGCCCGGCGCGTCGAAATCGGCGGCGGACGGGCGGGGGAAAACGGGGAGCGAGGCAGATGCGGCCTGGGCAGCCGGTGAAGCGAACGGTGTGCTCATGGAATGAGGGAACAGTCAACCCTGACTTTGACGGAGGCGAGCAAGTATTATATGGGTCTTACCTGAGTCACGTTTCCATGTCCCTACTGAAGAAATGCGCCGCGACGATCGTGGCGCTGGCCGTCGTTGTGGCCGCTGCCGGCGCGGGCGGCGGGTATTACTGGGCGACCCGGCCGCTGTCGCTGGGTTCGGCATCGCTCGACGTCACGATCAAGCCGCGCAGCAGCGTGAAGAGCGTCGCGTCGCAGCTCAAGCGCGGCGGCGTGCCGGTCGAGCCGTTCGCCTTCGTCGCGATGACGCGCGTGCTCGGGCTGTCGAGCCGGCTCAAATCGGGCAACTACGAATTCAAGACCGGCATCACGCCGTACGACGTGCTGCAGAAGATCGCGCGCGGCGACGTGAACGAGTACGTCGCGACGGTCATCGAGGGCTGGACCTTCAAGCGGATGCGCGCGGAGCTCGACGCGAACCCCGATCTGGCGCATGCGACGGCCGGCATGAGCGACGCCGAGCTGTTGCGCGCGATCGGCGCATCGGACAGCGCGGTGCAGCGCGGTAGCGGCGAGGGGCTGTTCTTTCCCGATACCTACCTGTTCGACAAGGGCACGAGCGACCTGAACATCTACCGGCGCGCATACCGCCTGATGCAGACGCGCGTCGACGAGGCATGGGCCGCGCGCACGCCGGGGCTGCCGTACAAGACGCCTTACGAAATGCTGACGATCGCGTCGATCGTCGAGAAGGAAACCGGCCATGCGGCCGACCGCGCGTTCGTCGCGGCCGTGTTCGCGAACCGGCTGCGCATCGGCATGCCGCTGCAGACCGATCCGTCGGTGATCTACGGGCTCGGCGACGCGTACGACGGCCGTCTGCGCAAGCGCGACCTGCAGGCCGACACTCCTTACAATACCTACACCCGACGCGGGCTGCCGCCCACGCCGATCGCGTTGCCGGGTGTTGCCGCGCTGCAGGCGGCGATCAATCCGGCCCCGACGAGCGCGCTCTATTTCGTCGCGAAGGGCGACGGCACGAGCGTGTTCTCGGACACGCTCGGCGACCACAACAAGGCCGTGGACAAGTACATACGAGGTCAATAATGGCGAGCGGTAAATTCATCACGTTCGAAGGCATCGACGGGGCGGGGAAGACCACCCACCTGTCATGGTTCTGCGAACGCCTCCAGGACCGGCTGGCCGCAGCCGGCCGGCAGGTCGTCGTCACCCGCGAGCCGGGCGGCACGCAGCTCGGCGAGAAACTGCGCGAGATCCTGCTAAACCAGCCGATGGATCTCGAGACGGAAGCGCTGCTGATGTTCGCCGCGCGTCGCGAGCACCTCGCGCTCGTGATCGAGCCGGCGCTCGCGCGCGGCGACTGGGTCGTGTCGGATCGCTTCACCGACGCGACCTTCGCGTACCAGGGTGGCGGCCGCGGGCTGCCGCGCGACAAGCTCGAGACGCTCGAGCGCTGGGTGCAGGGCGGTTTCCAGCCCGACCTCACGGTGCTGTTCGACGTCGCGCCGCAGGTCGCGAGCGAGCGTCGCGGCGCCGCGCGTATGCCGGACAAGTTCGAAAGCGAGTCCGACGCGTTCTTTACCCGCACACGCGCCGAATACCTGCGGCGCGCGGAAGAGGCGCCGCATCGCTTCGCGGTCGTCGACGCGACGCGATCGATTCCCGAGATCCGCCAGCAGCTCGAACGCGTGCTCGCCGCGCTGTAACCCGCAAGGAACGCCCCCATGATCTATCCGTGGCAAACCGACGACTGGAACCGCCTGCAGCAACTGCGCGCGCAATGGCCGCATGCGCTGCTGCTGCACGGTCAGGCCGGGATCGGCAAGCTGCAGTTCGCGCAGCATCTCGCGCAGGGTTTCCTGTGCGAATCGCCGCAGCCGAACGGCGAGCCGTGCGGCGCCTGCGCGGCCTGCAACTGGTTCTCGCAGGGCAACCATCCGGACTACCGGATCGTGCTGCCCGAGGCGCTGGCGGGCGAGGCGCCGGGTGCGGCGGACGACGCGAAGCCGGCCGACGCGGACGAAGGCGGCAAGAAGACGCGGGCGCCGAGCAAGGAAATCAAGATCGAGCAGGTGCGCGCGCTGCTCGACTTCTGCGGGGTGGGTTCGCACCGCGGCGGCGCACGCGTCGTCGTGCTGTATCCGGCCGAGGCGCTCAATGTCGCCGCGTCGAACGCGCTGCTGAAAACGCTGGAGGAACCGCCGCCCGGCGTCGTGTTCCTGCTCGTGTCGGCGCGCATCGATCGCTTGTTGCCGACGATCATCAGCCGCTGCCGCCAGTGGCCGATGACCGTGCCGGCGCCGGAGGCCGCCGCCGCGTGGCTCGCGGCGCAGGGTGTCGACCACGCCAGCGCGCTGCTCGCCGAAGCCGGCGGCGCGCCGCTCGCCGCGCTGGCGCTCGCGAGCGACGAGAACCGTCCGCTGCGCGACTACACGCTCGGGCAACTGGCCGCCGGTGCGGCCTGCGATCCGTTCGCGTGCGGCGAGACGCTGCAGAAGCTGCCGGTGCCGCTGGTGCTCGGCTGGCTGCAGCGCTGGCTGTACGATCTGCTCGCCCAGCGGATGGCCGGTGCGCCGCGCTACTTCCCGATGCATGCGGCGGCCCTGGCGCGCTGCGCGGAAGCGGTCGACGCGAACGCATTCGCGCGCTTCATGAAAGCCGTGACGCGGCAGCGGACGGTCGAGAACCATCCGCTCAACGCACGGCTCGTATTCGAGGAATTGTTTCTCGGATATCGGGAAATGTTCGCTTGATCCGACATTGTTTCCGATGGGTTGCGAAACGATGAACGGGTCACGCGCGGGCGCGAGCGTGGCCGGCCGGTCCGCCCACGTCGCCCGGTGCCGCATGCCGGCGGGCGCATGAGCGCTCGTCTCACGTATTCAGGAAACACGATGTTCGTCGACTCTCACTGCCACATCAATTTCAAGGGCCTGGCCGATCGTCTGCCGGCCGTTCTCGAGAACATGCGCGAGCACGACGTCACGCACGCGCTGTGCGTGTCGGTCGATTTCGAGACGCTGCCCGACGTGCTCGCGATCGCCGAAGCGCACGACAACGTGTACGCATCGGTCGGCGTGCATCCCGATCACGAGGATGCGCGCGAGCCGACGCTCGCGGAGCTCGTCGAGCTGGCCGCGCACCCGAAGGTCGTCGCGATCGGCGAGACCGGCCTCGACTACTACCGCCTCGAAGGCCGCTCGATCGCCGACATGGAATGGCAGCGCGAGCGCTTTCGCACGCACATCCGCGCGGCGACCGCGACGATGAAGCCGCTGATCGTCCACACGCGCGCGTCGTCGGAAGACACGCTGCGAATCATGGCCGAGGAACGCGCGGACGTGCCGGGCGGCGTGATGCACTGCTTCACCGAGCCGTGGCCGGTCGCCGAGCAGGCGCTCGCGCAGAACTTCCATATCTCGCTGTCGGGTATCGTCACGTTCAAGAGCGCGACCGACGTGCAGGACGTCGCGCGGCGCGTGCCGCTCGACCGGCTGCTGATCGAGACCGACTCGCCGTACCTCGCGCCGGTGCCGTATCGCGGCAAGCCGAATGAACCTGCGTACGTCAGCCATGTCGGACGCTTTATCGCATCCGAACGCGGGATCGCCGTCGAGGTGCTCGCCGATGCGACGACGCAGAACTTTTTCCGGCTGTTCAAGATCGCCCGCTAACGACGGGCGCGCAGCCGACAACCCAGGGAAGGAGCCCACAACAATGACGAAGCCGACCAACCACCTGCCCAAACGCGCACTCGTTGCGGCCGCATTCGTCGCGAGCGGGCTGTTCGCCGCCGCCGGCGCGCATGCCGAGTCGCTCGACGCGATCGTCAAGGCCGTCAAGTTCGACGACATCGCCGATATCGGCAAGCAGCTCAAGAGCGGCAAGCTCGATCCGAACACGCTCGCGCCGAACGGCGACCCGATCCTCGTGATCGCCGCACGCGAGAAATCCGACAAGGTCGCGGCGGCGATCGCCACGACGCCGAACGTCGATCTCGAGAAGGAAGACAAGGCCGGCGAAAACGCGCTGATGCTCGCGTCGCTGAACGGCGACCTCGACCTCGTCAAGCTGCTGATCGACAAGGGCGCGGAAGTCAGCAAGAAGGGCTGGGCGCCGCTGCACTACGCGGCGACCAACGGCCACGACGCGGTCGTCAAGGTGCTGCTCGACCACGACGCGTACATCGACACCGCGTCGCCGAACGGCACGACGCCGCTGATGATGGCCGCGCGCGGCAACCATGCGTCGACGGTCACGCTGCTGCTCGACCAGGGCGCCGATCCGCAGGTGAAGAACCAGCTCGGCATCACCGCGCTCGAGTTCGCGAAGCACTACAACGCGCCGGACGCGATCGAGATCCTGAGCAAGCGGACGACGCGTATCGGTGCGGCGACGCCGGCAGATGCTCAAAAGAGTGCAAAATAACGGTTTTTGGTGCGGCGGCGCCTGTCCGCCCGGCCGCCTTCCGGCCGGAACAGGGCATCCGGCGCCGCACCGGCCAACGCAGCAGGCGGTCCCCCGCCGCATTGACATAAGGAACACCATGTTGCGCGCAATGTTTTGTGCCGCGGCGTTTGCCGTGCCGTTGTCGGCGGCGGCTTTCACGGGCGCGGATCTCGACCGGCTGTGCGCGAAGACGGACGTCAAGTCGCGGGCGTCGTGCGCGGCCTATATCGAAGGCGCCGCCGACGGCGTCTACAACACGATCGATGCGATCGGCGGCACCACGGGGCCGCGCGTCGGTCAGTACTTCTGCCTGCCGCCCGACATCCGGGCGCAACAGATGACGGACGCGGTGCGCAAGTACATCGCGGAAAATCCGAAGCTGGCCGACTACAACGCGAGCACCGCGGTGTCGCTCGGTCTCGGCAAGGCGTTTCCCTGCAGGAGCGGCAGCTGATCTGACGCCGTGTCCGGGCGCGTGCGTGGCCCGGACGTCGCCGACGCATCCAGGACGAAGCCTGTGCGCTTCATCACTCGAGGGCGCCGATGATTTCAATCGAGGAACTGCAGCGCATCGCCGATGCGCCGTTGCATTCGTGGCTCGGCACGCTGGGCGTGTCGGTCATCGTCATACTGGTCGTCACGGTCGTGCACCGCCTCGGCGCACGCATCGTCAAACGCGTCGCGCAGCCGTATCCGCTGATGAGCGCGATCCTGCGCTACATCGACAAGCCGTCGCTCGTCGTGCTGGCGCTGCTGGCGCTCGAATTCCTGTGGCTCCAGGCGGACGACGGCATGTCGTTCGTGCGCGGCATGCGCACCGCAGCCGCCGTCGGCTCCATCGTGTCGCTCACGTGGCTGCTGGTGCGGCTCGCGGCCGGCGTCGGCGACGCGATCATCCAGGCCCATCCGATCGATACGGCCGACAACCTCCAGGCGCGGCGCGTCCATACGCAGGCCAAGGTGCTCGTGCGGACCGTGATGGTGCTGATCGTGATCATCGGCACCGGCGCCGCGCTGATGACGTTCCCGAACGTGCGCCAGATCGGCGCGAGCCTGCTGGCGTCGGCCGGTGTGGCAGGGCTGGTCGCCGGTATCGCCGCGCGGCCGGTGCTCGGCAACCTGATTGCCGGGTTGCAGATCGCGCTCACGCAGCCGATCCGGCTCGACGACGTGGTCGTGATCCAGGGCGAGTGGGGGCGCATCGAGGAAATCACCGGCTCGTTCGTGTCGGTGCGGCTGTGGGACCAGCGGCGTCTCGTCGTGCCGCTGCAGTGGATCATCGAGAACCCGTTCACGAACTGGACGCGCAGTAGCGCGGAGATCATCGGTACCGTTTACCTGTCGGTCGATTACCGCACGCCGCTCGCGCCGCTGCGCGAGGAACTCGCACGGCTCGTCCACGCCGCGCCGGAATGGGACGGCCGCGTGCAGGTGCTGCAGGTGACCGACGCGACGGAGCGCACGATGCAACTGCGTGCGCTCGTCAGCGCGGCCGACTCGTCGTCGTGCTGGGATCTGCGCTGCCGCGTGCGCGAAGGGCTGATCGCTTATCTGCAGAACCGCTATCCGCAATGCCTGCCGCGCAGCCGGATGGAGCTGTATCCGCACGAATCCGCGCCCGATGCGCCGAATCCCGAACGGCCGCACGCGCGCTCGCCTGCCGCCAGCACGGCGGCCAACACCGCGGCCGACCCGCAGGCCGTCGACGGTCGCTGAACGCGGCCCGGCGTCGGCCTGCCATGCCCCATCGCCCATTCCCATGACCGCGCTGAAGACGCTCGCCATCGCCAATTACCGCTCGCTGCGCGAGCTCATCGTGCCGCTCGCGGCGCTCAACGTCGTCACGGGGCCGAACGGCAGCGGCAAGTCGAGCGTGTACCGCGCGCTGCGGCTGCTCGCCGACACCGCGCAGGGCCGCGTGATCCCGTCGCTCGCGCGCGAGGGCGGCTTGCCGTCGACGTTGTGGGCCGGGCCCGAGCGCTTCTCGCGCGCGATGCTGGCCGGCGAGGTGCCGGTGACGGGCACCGTGCGCAACGGGCCGGTGAGCCTGAAGCTCGGCTTTGCGTGCGACGATTTCGGCTATTCGATCGATCTCGGCCTGCCGCTGCCGAGCAGCTCGCAGTTCGCGCTCGATCCGGTGATCAAGCGCGAATGCATCTGGGGCGGCGCGTTGCCGCGCCCGTCCACGCTGCTGGTCGACCGGCAGGGCGCGCAGATTCGCGTGCGTACCGCGTCGGGCGACTGGCGGACGATTCCGCAACCGGTCGCGAGCTTCGACAGCATGATGACCGAGTTCGCCGATCCGACCGGCGCGCCCGAGATGATCGCGGTGCGCGAGCGGATTCGCTCGTGGCGCTTCTACGACCATTTCCGGACCGATGCGCGGGCGCCGGCGCGCCAGTCGCACATCGGCACCCATACGCCGGTGCTCGCGGACGACGGGGCCGACCTGGCCGCCGCGCTGCAGACGATCCGCGAAATCGGCGACGCGGCGGCGCTCGACGCGGCGATCGACGACGCGTTTCCCGGCGCGTCGGTCGAGATCGACAATCCGGGCGGCCGTGGCCGCTTCGACGTGCTGATGCGCCAGCCGGGGCTGCTGCGGTCGCTGGCGGCGGCCGAGCTGTCCGACGGCACGCTGCGCTACCTGCTGCTCGCGGCCGCGCTGCTGACGCCGAGGCCGCCGGCGCTGATGGTGCTGAACGAACCCGAGACGAGCCTGCATCCCGATCTGCTGCCGGCGCTCGGCCGCCTGATCGCGCAGGCCGCCCGGCATTCGCAGGTGCTGGTCGTGTCGCACGCGGCGCGGCTCATCGCGACGCTCGAGCGCGAGGCCGGCTGCGAATCGCTGGTGCTCGACAAGCAGCTCGGCGCGACCGCGCTCGTCGATGCCGACTCGCGCGACCTGCCGGCGTGGAAGTGGCCGTCGCGCTGACGGCCTGATGGCGTGCGTTGGGTCGCGATCGGCGCGCGAAGGCATCGGATCGGCCCCGAACGGGCTCGATGCGAGGCGGCCGGGCCCGCTCTGCGGAATGTATCCGGTCTGTAACAACCCCCAAAAAATGAAAGACCGGCGGTTCCGCTCATCGGGATCGCGAATAATAATGGGATATCCGGCTGGTGCCACGCCGGCCGGCGCGGCATGGAGGCGGGACGCGCGCGCAAGCGCGGCCCCGCCGGCCGTACCGCAACGGACAGGACACAGGAGACGTGGACCATGAGAATTGCCCAGATCGCCCCGCTGACCGAATCCGTACCGCCGAAGCTGTACGGCGGCACGGAGCGCGTCGTGTCCTACATCACCGAGGCGCTCGTCGAGCTCGGCCACGATGTGACGCTGTTCGCGAGCGGCGATTCGACGACGCGGGCGAAGCTCGAGCCCGTGTGGCCGCGCGCGCTGCGACTCGATTCGTCGATCCGCGACCGGGTTGCGCCGCACATGCTGCTGATGGAGACGGTCGCGCGCCGCGCGAAGGATTTCGACGTGCTCCATTTCCACATGGACTACTACTCGTTCTCGGTCTTCAACCGACAGGACACGCCTTACGTGACGACGCTGCACGGCCGCCTCGACCTGCCCGAGCAGCAACCGGTGTTCGACACGTTCAACACGGCCCCGGTGATCTCGATTTCCAATTCGCAGCGCCAGCCGTTGCCGCAGGCGAAATGGCTGACGACCGTCTATCACGGGTTGCCCGAGACGCTGTACATGCCGCAGCCCGTCGAGCCGCGCTATCTCGCATTCCTCGGCCGCATCTCGCCGGAAAAACGCGTCGACACCGCGATCCGCATTGCCGGCCAGTGCGGGTTGCCGATCCGGATCGCCGCGAAGATCGACGCGGCCGACCAGGAATACTTCGACCGCGAGATCAAGCCGCTCTTCGCGTTGCCGCACGTCGAATACGTCGGCGAGATCGCCGATCACGAGAAGGCTGAATTCCTGTCGGGCGCGCATGCGCTGCTGTTTCCGATCGACTGGCCGGAACCGTTCGGCCTGGTGATGATCGAGGCGATGTCGTGCGGCACGCCGGTGATCGCGTTCAACCGCGGCGCGGTGCCCGAAGTGGTGGACGAGGGCGTGTCGGGTTTCATCGTCGAGGATGAAATCAGCGCGGTGGCCGCCGTGAACCGGCTGCACCTGCTGCCGCGTGCGCGCGTGCGGCAGCGCTTCGAGGAGCGCTTCACGTCGCGCCGGATGGCGCAGCAGTACGTGGACGTGTACCAGTCGGTGATCCGCGCGCAGAAGCGCTCGCGCTTCAAGGTGATCGATTCGACGACCTGAGCGGCCCGACCGACCCGGCCGCGTTGGCGCAGCGCGCCGGCGGATAAAAAAACGGCGATGCCCGCAAGGACATCGCCGTTTGTGCATGACCCGCGCGAGGCCCGCGCGGGCAGGGCGTCAACGTCAGATCTTGAGCTTCGTGACCTTCGTGCCGTTGATCGATACGTCGCCCATCAGGCCGGCGTTGGTCAGCACGACGACCTGGACCGGTGCGGTGGCCGTGTTGGAATCGACCGCGCCGTTCGCGCCCATCTTCACGAGTGCGACCGAGGCGCCGGCGCCGGCGGCCCAGCCGTCCGAGTTGCGGAATTCGTCGAGCGCCTGCTGCGTCATGAACAGGAACACGATCGCCTTCGACTGCGCGCCGGCCTGCAGGCCGACCGACAGCGACGACGTGTTGTAGTAGCCGACCGTGCTGCCGCCGACGCGCAGCGCGCCGTTGCCGGACTGGCCACCGACGATGAAGCCGGCCTGGAGCACTTCGGGGAAGACCAGCACGCCGCGCGATTTCGCGACGAGTTCGCGCGAACCCTTGACCGTGGAGTACATGCGCGACAGCGTGGCGTCGACGCTCGCGTCGATCGACTGGCGTTTGGACGCGTTGGTCGCGGCGTTGTCCGGCTTGTCCGGGGTGGTGGTGCAACCGGTGAGCGCGAGGCTACCGACGATGAGCGCAGCGGCGGCTTTCAGCACAAGATTCCGTTTTTGCATCGTTGTTCTCCATCGGATGACGTTCGGAGTGAGTCTCGCTCAAGGAGCGGATCACGTCGGCAGTTATATCACAGCGGATTACGGCCTCTTTTCGTTGCCGCGTGAAAAAGCGTCAAATCGCGTGGGGGTGTCGCGGCGCGCCAACGGACGATGCGGCGCCGACGCGCGAGGGGCGGGTCGGCATGCGGGGCGCGCGACGATCGGGCGGGAGGGCGCGGCGTTTGCAGCGCGCGCCCGTGTCAGTGTGTGACGGGCGGAACGGGCGGCTTGATCGGCGGGCGGCGAAGCGCGCGGCGGATCAGCGCGATCACGATGCCGCACGCGAACAGGAACGCGGCCGGGACGACCCAGTAGCCGACGAACGCATGCCACAGATAGCCGGCGAGCGTATTGCGGCGTACCACGTATTCGTCGCGAGCCGCCTGCTGGCGCGGCGCGTTGGCGGCGAGCACGTCGGCCGGGCAGCCGGCCGCGCGCGCTTCGTCAGGCTCCCCGTGACACTTCGCAGCGGCGCCGGCGGCCTGCTGCGCGTCGGTGAGCTGCCACGTGGTCAGCGCGAGCTGCAGGTCCGCCTTGTTGTAGGCCATTTCCTCGCGGATCTCGCGTACGGCGACGATCGCGACGGGCACCGCCCAGAACACGATCACGATCAGCCAGCGGCGGAACCAGCGGTGTTGTCTCCATGCCATCCAAGCCTCCGTTTGACGCGCGTGCGCGTCCGTCTCGAGGGCGGCCCGATGGCGCTTCTTGGTCTTGGGTGGGCCGCGTTGCAGCCATCATAGAAGAAAACGCGGCGAAATGCCGCACCACGTGGCGGCGCGGGGCCGGCTGCCGGAAAAAACGGGGCGGGAAAGACGGGAGTGCGGGCGTCGATGCGCGTGCAACGAAAATGAAAATGCCGCGCCCGCCGAAGCGGGGCGCGGCATTCGAGGCGGGAGCGCCGGGACTCAGGCGGCCGGCTGGTTGCTCAGGCAGCTCTTCATGAACGCCTTGCGATCGTCACCCTTCTTGCCGGTGGCCTGCGTATTGCACGCCTTCATCTTTTCCTGCTGCGTCATCGCCTTCGCGGGCTTCGCCGACAGGCAGTCCTTCATGAACGCCTTGCGTTCGTCGCCCGTCTTGCCGGCTGCCTGGGTGTTACAGGCCTTCATCTTGTCCTGCTGGCTGTTCGCCGCGAACGCGGGGGAAGCCAGCATGCCGCCGAGAAGCACTGCGGCTACGAGCGATTGGATTTTCATTTCGACACTCCCATGGGGTGAATTGCGTGTGATCGACGCCGTCACGAAGCACGACGCGATGAGGACAGGGCCACATCGCACCGCGCGCTCCGATTATGGCAAATCAAGGTGAAAACACCAAAACGGCACTTCCTATAACGTTGCGGACGCCATGGCCGTTGACGCCGCGCGCGGCCCGGAGATCGGGACAAACCATGATGCGCGCCGGCTATCGCCGGCCGCCGCGCCGGAACCTGCCGGCTCGCGGCGGGGAGCCATTACAATCGCGGCCATGAATACACCGAACATCGCATCCCCTTCGTTCGCGGCGCCGCTGCCGCGCATCGCCGTACTCGCCACGGGCGGCACGATCGCCGGCGCCGCGCCCGACGCCGCCAGCACGGCCGGCTACCAGGCCGGCGCGCTCGGCGTCAATTTCCTGGTCGACGCCGTGCCGGCACTCGCGTCGGTCGCACGCATCGACGCGGAACAGGTCGCCAGCATCGACAGCAAGGATCTCGCGCTGCCGCTGTGGAACACGCTCGCCGCGCGGATCGACGCGCTGATGGCCGACCCGGCCGTCGACGGCATCGTGATCACCCACGGCACCGATACGCTCGAGGAAACCGCGTATGCACTGCATCTGGTCGTGCGGGGCGACAAGCCGGTCGTGCTGACGGCCGCGATGCGGCCGGCCACCGCGCTGTCGTCCGACGGCCCGCTGAACCTGCTGAACGCGGTGACGGTGGCCGCGCATCCGGCCGCGCGCGGGCAGGGCGTGCTGGTCGCGTTCAACAACCGGATCCACGGCGCGCGCGATGTCGTGAAGACGAGCACCTATGCGGTCGACGCGTTCCAGTCGCCTGAACTCGGCGCGCTCGGCTGGGTGCAGGACGGCCGCGTCGAATTCGCGCGCCGCGTCACGCGCACGCGCGACACGCAACTGGCGATCGCCGCGACCTGGCCGCCGGTCGAAGTCGTCGCGAGCTATGCGGGCGTGACGCGCACGGCCGTGGACGCGCTCGTCGCGGCCGGCGTGCGCGGGCTCGTCGTCGCGGGCACCGGCAACGGGTCGATCCATGCGGTGCTGCAGGCGGCGCTCGCCGATGCGGCGGACGCGGGCGTGGCGGTGGTCCGTGCGTCGCGCGTCGGTTCGGGACACGTGATGCGCAACGGCGCCGCGAGCGACGATGCGCTCGGTTTCGTGAGCGCGGGCTCGCTGCACCCGTTCAAGGCGCGCGTGCTGCTGATGCTCGCGCTGGCGAACGGCATTCGGGATCGAGACGCACTGCAGCACGCGTTCGATACGCTGTGACGGATGGCCACCGCTCGGGCGGCGTGCGGCGCGCATAAAAAATGGCAGGCCGGTGGCCTGCCATTTTTGCGTCGGTACTGCGAGAACGATCAGGATTGCACGATCAGGACTGCGGCGGAATCACGAGCTTCTGGCCCGGGTAGATGCGGTCGGGGCTCGACAGCATCGGCTTGTTCGCCTCGAAGATCACCGGGTACTTGTTCGCGTCGCCATACACTTCCTTCGCGATCGCCGACAGCGTGTCGCCCGGCTTCACGTCGTGGTACTGGACTTCCGGATCGTCCGGCTGCAGGCCGTCGTCGTTGACGCCCGCGACGCCTTGCACGTTGCCGGCCGCGACCTTGACCTTCGCCTTCGTGTCGAGATCGGGCACGCTGCCCGACAGCGACACGGTGCGCGACGCGCCGTCGAACGCGACGGTCAGATTCGACGTGTCGAGACCTTGCGTGTTGATGTAGTTCTTGATTGCGTCGGCCGCGGTCTGGTTTGCGGCATTCGGATCTTCCGCCGCTTGCGCGTCGGCATGACCCAGCAGTTTTTCACCCGCCTCTTTGATAAACGAAAGAAGACCCATCGCTGCACTCCTTAGGTGGTTGAAAAGAAAACGCGCCATGAAGTGGCGAAAAAAACACCGCGCTGGATGCGGCCACCTGGGCGGGCGCAAGCGCGGCGGTTTTCTCGAAAGGCGTGGCGAAAGTGTAGGCGTTCAACGCGACGATTGCATGAAAAATCGCACG
Source organism: Burkholderia sp. MSMB1078WGS (assembly GCF_001528895.1). NCBI lineage: Bacteria > Pseudomonadati > Pseudomonadota > Betaproteobacteria > Burkholderiales > Burkholderiaceae > Burkholderia > Burkholderia sp. MSMB1078WGS. Next base: position 192,623 of record NZ_LPDI01000041.1, read on the forward strand.
CTCGAACGTAAAGAAATGTAATACGCGAAATCCGACAGGCGGACACCCGACGACGACGTCTGACCGACCAAGGCTTCCCCGGCGCCGCCGGGTGCCGCTGCGGACCCCACCACGCCGCTCTCAGCCCAGAGCGGCGTTTTTCGCCCCGTCCCGCATGCCGTTGGCGATGCGAGGCGGGGCGCCCCAACGTGATGCGCGCGTGCGTTGCGCATCGAGGCGACCGGCCGCGGCCGAGTCGCGTGTATGCGTCGCGCGCCTGCGCCATCGCAGCGAAAGCGCGCATTGCGGCAGCCGCGTTACGCGGCCGGCGTCTGGCCGATCTCGAAGTTCGACATGATCTCGAGCGCGCGCACGAGGGCCGAGTGATCCCATGCCTTGCCGCCGTGCGATGCGCACACGCTGAACAGCTGCTGCGCGCTCGCGGTGTGCGGCAGCGCGAGGCCGAGCTTGCGTGCGCCGTCGAGCGCGAGGTTCAGGTCCTTCTGGTGCAGCTCGATGCGGAAGCCCGGATCGAACGTGCGCTTGGTCATCCGCGCGCCGTGCACTTCGAGGATGCGCGACGCGGCGAAGCCGCCCATCAGCGCCTGGCGCACGCGCTCCGGGTCGGCGCCCGAACGTGCGGCGAACAGCAGCGCTTCGCCGACCGCCTCGATGTTCAGCGCGACGATGATCTGATTCGCGACCTTGCAGGTCTGGCCGGCACCGTTGTCGCCGACGAGCGTGATGTTCTTGCCCATCTTCTCGAACAGCGGCTTCGCGCGCTCGAATGCCTTCTCCGGGCCGCCGACCATGATCGTCAGCGTCGCTTCGCGTGCGCCGACCTCGCCGCCGGACACCGGCGCGTCGAGGTAGTCGCAGCCGAGCGCGTTGATCTGCTTCGCGAATGCCTGCGTGTCGAGCGGCGAAATCGAGCTCATGTCGATCACGAGCTTGCCGGCCGTCAGGCCCTTCGCGACGCCGTCGTCGGCGAACAGCACGTTGCGCACGTCGGGCGTGTCCGGCACCATCGAGATGATGATGTCGGCGTGCTGCGCGACTTCGGTCGAGTTCGCGACGACCTTCGCGCTGCCGCGCAGGTCGTCGGGAATCGGGAAGGCACCGTTTACGACGAGCTGATGATCGCCCTTGAGCAGGTTGCGCGCCATGTGCGCGCCCATGATGCCGAGGCCGATGAAACCGATGGTTGCCATGTGAAAGTCTCCTATAGGGCTGAAAACGGGAAGGGCGCGACTCAGGCGGCGCGACGCGCCGAGGCCGGTGCGCAGCCGGCCACGCTTTGCAGCCAGCCGAGGCCTTCCGTCGTGGTGGTCCGGGGCTTGTATTCGCAGCCGACGTAGCCGGCATAGCCGAGCCGGTCGAGCAGCGCGAACAGGAACGCGTAGTTGATCTCGCCGGTGCCCGGCTCGTTGCGGCCCGGGTTGTCCGCGAGCTGGACGTGGCCGATCGACGCGAGGTTGCGTTCGATCGTCGCGGCCAGTTCGCCTTCCATGCGTTGCATGTGATAGATGTCGTACTGCAGGAACAGGTTGTCCGAGCCGACCGCGCGGATCACGTCGAGCCCTTCGGACGAGCGGTTCAGCGCGAAGCCCGGGATGTCGAAGCTGTTGCACGGTTCGACGAGCAGGCGGATGCCTTCGCGCTTCAGCGCGTCGGCGGCGAAGCGCAGGTTGTCGACGATCGTCACGAACGTCTTGTCGCGCGCGGTGCTCGCCGACGGGATGCCGACGAGGCAGTTCAGCTGCGGCACCTTCAGCGCCTTCGCGTACTCGATCGCACGGCCGACGCCTTCCTGGAATTCGCTCACGCGATCGGGCAGGCACGCAATGCCGCGCTCGCCCTGATCCCAGTTGCCGGCGGGCAGGTTGTGCAGCACGAGGCGCAGGCGGTGCGTCTCGAGCCGCTCGGCGAGTTCCTCTTTCGCGTACGGATACGGGAACAGGAACTCGACGGCGTCGAAGCCCGCGTCCGCGGCCGCCTTGAAGCGGTCGAGGAACGGCACTTCGTTGAACAGCATGGTCAGGTTTGCAGCAAACTTCGGCATGAGCTAAGCCTCTTCGGTCGGTCGGTCAAAAATATCGCGCGGTTCAGTCGAGCATCGAGATCGCGGTCGGTGCGTGCTCGGCCTTTTCGGCGAGCTCCTCGAATTCGTTGATCGCGTCGATTTCGGTGCCCATCGAGATGTTCGTCACGCGCTCGAGGATCACTTCGACGACCACCGGCACGCTGAACTCTTCCGCGAGCGTTTGCGCCTGGCGCAGCGCCGGCTCGATTTCTTCCGGCTTGAACACGCGCAGCGCCTTGCAACCGAGGCCTTCCGCGACCGCCACGTGGTCGACGCCATACCCGTTCAGTTCCGGCGCGTTCACGTTGTCGAACGCGAGCTGCACGCAGTAGTCCATGTCGAACGCGCGCTGCGCCTGGCGGATCAGCCCGAGGTACGAGTTGTTCACGACGACGTGCACGTACGGCAGCTTGAATTGCGCGCCGGCCGCCAGTTCCTCGATCATGAACTGGAAGTCGTAGTCGCCGGACAGCGCGACGATCGGGCGGCTCGGGTCGGCCGCACGCACGCCGAGCGCGGCGGGGATCGTCCAGCCGAGCGGGCCGGCCTGGCCGCAGTTGATCCAGTTGCGCGCCTTGAACACGTGCAGGAACTGCGCGGCGGCGATCTGCGACAGGCCGATCGTGCTGACGTAGCAGGTATCGCGGCCGAACACCTTGTTCATCTCTTCGTACACGCGCTGCGGCTTGACCGGCACGTTGTCGAAGTGCGTCTTGCGCTGCAGCGTGCGCTTGCGTTCCTGGCATTCCGCGACCCACGCGCTGCGATCCTTCAGCTTGCCGGCGGTCTTCCATTCCCGTGCCACCGCGACGAACAGTTCCAGCGCCGCCTTCGCGTCCGACACGATGCCGAGGTCGGGGCCGAACACGCGGCCGATCTGCGTCGGCTCGATGTCGACGTGCACGAACTTGCGGCCCTTCGTGTAGACCTCGATGCTGCCCGTGTGGCGGTTCGCCCAGCGGTTGCCGATGCCGAGCACGAAGTCGGACGCGAGCATCGTCGCGTTGCCGTAGCGGTGCGACGTCTGCAGGCCGACCATGCCAGCCATCAGCGGGTGGTCGTCGGCAATCGCGCCCCACGACATCAGCGTCGGGATCACCGGCACGCCGACCGTTTCGGCGAACTGCACGAGCAGGTCTTCGGCCGCCGCGTTGAGCACGCCGCCGCCCGACACGATCAGCGGCTTGTCCGCGTCGTTCAGCATTGCGAGCGCCTTCTCGATCTGCGCGCGGGTGGCCGCGGGCTTGTAGACCGGCAGCGGTTCGTACGTGTCGATGTCGAATTCGATTTCGGCGAGCTGCACGTCGATCGGCAAGTCGACCAGCACCGGGCCCGGACGGCCCGAGCGCATCAGGTGGAACGCCTGCTGGAACACGCGCGGCACGAGCGCCGGTTCGCGCACGGTCACGGCCCACTTGGTGACCGGCTTGGCGATCGATTCGATGTCGACGGCCTGGAAATCTTCCTTGTAGAGGCGCGCGCGCGGCGCCTGGCCCGTGATCGCGAGGATCGGAATCGAGTCGGCCGACGCGGAGTAGAGGCCGGTGATCATGTCGGTGCCGGCGGGGCCCGACGTGCCGATGCACACGCCGATGTTGCCCGCTGCCGCACGCGTGAAGCCTTCGGCCATATGCGACGCGCCTTCGACGTGACGGGCGAGCACGTGGCTGATGCCGCCCGACTTGCGCATGGCCGAGTAGAACGGGTTGATCGCGGCGCCCGGCACGCCGAACGCGGTCTGGATGCCTTCCTTCTCGAGCACGAGTACGGCTGCGTCGACGGCTCTCATCTTGGCCATGAATGTCTCCTTGAATGTGGCGGATCTTGCGAATCGGTCTGTTGGGAACACTTTAGGGATGCAGGAAAGGTTTGATAAGATCAGCCGAAGTCGCTTATTTCGAAACTAAAAGTATGGAATGACCGCCGGACGGGGCTTCCCGCCGGAGTCGGAACGGAGACGGAAGATGGACCGCTTCAAGCAGATCGAGACGTTCGTGCGGGTGGCCGATGCCGGCAGCCTCGCGGCGGCGGCGCTCGAGGAGGGCGTGTCGCCGGTGGTGCTCGGGCGGCGCATCGACGCGCTGGAGAAGCGCCTCGGCGTGAAGCTGATGTACCGCTCGACGCGGCGGCTGGTCGTCAGCGAGGAGGGGGCCGCGTTCCTCGAGCGCTGCCGCGGGCTGCTCAGCGAATGGGATCAGGCCGAGAACGAGCTGGCCGCCGGGCGGCGCGCGGTGAGCGGCCACCTGATCGTGTCGGCGCCGGCCGCGTTCGGCCGCAAGCACGTCGCGCCGCACGCGCCGGGCTTTCTGGCCGACAAGCCGGAGATGCAGCTGTCGTTCAACCTGACCGATCGCGTCGTCGATCTCGTGCGCGAGGGCTATGACCTGTCGATCCGGATCGGCGGCGCGGTCGATCCGAACTTCGTCGCGGTGAAGCTCGCGTCGAACCGGCGCGTGGTGTGCGGCACGCCCGGGTATTTCCGCAAGCACGGCCGGCCGAAGTCGCTCGACGACCTGCTGAAGCACAACTGTCTCGCGTTCAACCTGCAGGGCGGCCAGAACCGCGGCTGGTATTTCCAGCGCCATGGCAAGATCGCGACGATGCGCGTGACCGGCAATCTCGACTGCAACGACGGCGAGCTGCTGCACCGCTGGGTGGCCGAAGGGCTCGGGCTCGGCTGGCGCTCGACGTGGGAAATCGCCGCGCAGCTCGAAACGGGCGAACTCGAGACCGTGCTCGACGAATATGCGCTGCCCGACTACGACATCCTAGCGGTCTACCCGCAGCAACGCTACGTGCCGGCGCGCGTGCGCTATTTCATCGACTACCTGCGCGCCGCGTACGCGCGCCCCGGCTACTGGAGCACCACGCCGTGACGGGGTAGCCCGTGCGGCCGTCCGGCGATTTTTACGCTTCGTGTGCACGGTGCGGGAATAAACTCGACGCAGCGGCGGTAAGGTCATCGAGCGCGCACGTTGCCGGTCTGTCCGGGCGCCGTGCGCGGAACGGGCGCGGCGTTGGCCGCCGGGACCAGGGAGGCCATGTGGGGCAAGCCGGACAGGCGGTCGATGAACGAGCGGCGGACGATGCGATCGCGCGCGGCGAGCGGTTTCGCGCGCTCGTGCTCCCGCATCTCGACGCCGCGTACAACCTCGCGCGCTGGCTGAGCGGCAGCGCCGGCGATGCGGACGACGTCGTCCAGGACGCGTGCATGCGCGCGCTGCGCTTCGTCGATTCGTGTCGCGGCGACAACGCGCGGCCGTGGCTGCTGACGATCGTGCGCCACACCTGGTACACGGAGTGGCGGCGACGCACGCATGCGCACGAGGTCGCGCTGCCCGACACGCTCGACGACGCCGACGTGCCCGACGACTGGCAGCCGGCCACGGAGGATCCGCTGGCGCACCTGCTGCGCGGCGAGAACGTGCGGCTCGTGAATGCGGCGCTCGCGCAGCTGCCGCCCGAATACCGCGAGGTGCTCGTGCTGCGCGAGATGGAGGACCTGAGCTACCGCGAGATCGCGGCGATCGCGGACGTGCCGGTCGGCACGGTGATGTCGCGGCTCGCGCGCGGCCGGCGCAAGCTCGCCGCGTTGCTGGGCGGCGCGCCTGCGCCGACGACCGAAGGCCGGCCGGGCCGTGCGCCGGCAGGCGGAACCGCATCGGAGGCTATCGATGGACTGTAACGAAGCGCGAGCGTTGCTGGACGCGGATGTCGACCGCGAGCTGTCGGCGCCCGATGCGTTGCGGGTCCAGCAGCATGTCGACGGGTGCGATGCGTGCCGCCGCGAACGTGCGCGGATCGTCGCGCTGGTGCAGGCCGTACGGCAGGCCGATTATCACCGCGCGCCGGACGCGCTGCGGGCGAGCATCCTCGCGAGCCTGCCGGCGGCGGCCGACGCGCATGCCCACGAGCCGTCGCGGGCCGAGCCGCGGCCTGAGCCCCGGTCGCCGCCGCGGCGGCCGCGCGGGCGCGACCGGTTCTCGTGGCTGCCCGGGCGCGGCGGCGCGGCACGACCGGTATCGACCGGTGCCGGGCCCCGCGTGGCCGCGTTGCCGGGCCTCGGCTGGGGCGTCGCGTTGCTGGTGGCGCTCGCGGCGGCGGGCGCAATGGCATGGTCCGCCCGCCATGCCGATACCGACCGAACGGTCGACGAGCTCGTCGCGAGCCATGTGCGGGCCGACCTGTCGGCGCGCGACATCGACGTGATCTCGACCGACCGGCACACGGTTAAGCCGTGGTTCAACGGCCGGCTCGACTATGCGCCGCCGGTCGAGGATCTTGCGGCGAGCGGCTTCGCGCTGGTCGGCGGCCGGCTCGACTACGTCGGGCGTCGCCGCGTCGCGGTGCTCGTCTATCGCCACCGGCAGCACGTGGTCGACGTCTACGTGCAGCCGGCCGGGGAGCAGCCGGCTGCTCCGTATGCGACGGTGTCGCAGGGCTATGCGCTCGACCGCTGGAGCGCGGCCGGGATGACGTGGTGGGCCGTGACCGACGCCGAGCCGTCGGCGCTCGCGGCGTTCCGGACGGCGCTCGACGCGCGACTTGCGGGCACGCACGGCGAATGACCGCGCCGGCGGCGGCGCGGCGCGTGGCTGTTCCGACCCCGGCGCGATAACGCGCGAACCGATGGCATTTGCGCCGGCATACCTGTTCAAGTCTTTGAAAACACGGCCGAATCCGTTTGCCAATCGTCGATTGGCCTTGCATGCGCCCCGTAACCGGGTTAGAATCTTCGGCTTCTCACTTGCCACACCGGTTCAGACGCCCGGGTGGCTTTAATCCACAAGGAGTGTGTAATGCGTCATTACGAAATCGTATTCATCGTGCACCCCGATCAAAGCGAGCAAGTGCCCGCGATGATCGAGCGTTACAAGACCACGATCACGTCGCACGGCGGCCAGATCCACCGCGTCGAAGACTGGGGCCGTCGCCAACTGGCCTACATGATCGAGAAACTCGCGAAGGCTCACTACGTCTGCATGAACATCGAGTGCGACCAGACGACGCTCGACGAACTCGAACACGCGTTCAAGTTCAACGACGCCGTGCTGCGCCACCTCATCGTCAAGATGAAGAAGGCCGAAACCGGCCCGTCGCCGATGATGAAGGAAGTTCAGCGCGAAGAAGCCAAGAAGGCGGCTGCAGCTCAGCCGGCCGAAGCGCAGGCTTAAGTTCGTCACGCATTAAGCCATCAAGGAGCGCGCCACTCACGTGAACAGGTTGCAATTGACGGCGAGCGTCGTCGAACGCGCACCGGTGCGATACACGCCGGCAGGTGTTCCGATCGCAAGCGCCACATTGCATCACCGCACGGAAGTCGTCGAAGCAGGCATTCCCCGCCAGGTCGAAATGACGATCGAGGCGGTGGCGGCCGGTGAGGCGAGCGGCAAGCTGGAAAGTCGTGAAATGGGCGTCGAAACGCTGTTCACGGGCTTCCTGGCCAAGAAAAGCCGCAACGCGAGAACCTTGGTGTTTCACATCACAGCATTGCAGGACATTGGAAAGGACTGAAATCATGCCCCGCCCGACTGGTAAGAAATTCGACAAGCGTCGTCAGCAACAAAACCCGCTCTTCAAGCGCAAGAAGTTCTGCCGTTTCACGGCTGCCGGCGTCGAGCAGATCGACTACAAGGACACGGAAACGCTGAAGGACTTCATCGGCGAAAACGGCAAGATCACGCCGGCTCGTCTGACGGGTACGAAGGCGCACTATCAGCGTCAGCTGGATACGGCCATCAAGCGTGCGCGTTTCCTCGCGCTGCTGCCGTACACCGATCAGCACAAGGCGTAATCAGGCGACGCAATAAGGAGAATTCGAATGCAAATCATTCTGTTGGAAAAAGTCGCCAATCTGGGTAACCTCGGCGATATCGTCAAGGTCAAGGACGGTTACGCTCGCAACTTCCTGATCCCGAACCGCAAGGCTCGCCGTGCAACGAAGGAAGCGATCGCCGAATTCGAAGTGCGCCGCGCTGAACTCGAAAAGATCGCCGCTGAAAAGCTGGCGGCATCGCAGGCAGTCGGCGAGAAGCTGAACGGCCAGACGTTCGAAATCACGCAGAAGTCGGGCGTCGACGGCCGTCTGTTCGGCTCGGTCACGAACGGCGACGTCGCGGAACTGCTGAAGAAGGCAGGCTACGAAGTCGAAAAGCTGCAAGTGCGCATGCCGGAAGGCCCGCTGAAGATGATCGGCGAGCACAACGTCCAGGTTGCGCTGCACACGGACGTCGTCGTCGACGTCACGATCAACGTGATCGGCGACCACGCGTAAGCGTATGCAAGCTTGCCGGGCGGCTTCCGCCGTCCGGACAAGGGCAGGCGCCCGGGCAACCGGGGCCTGCCTTTTTTATTGCCTGCTCGCCGGCAAGCGGTGGTAGCGCTGCCGCCATCTATTCGCGATAATCCCAACCCATGAACGCGCCGCAAGATCCCCAAATCGAATCGCTGAAAGTCCCGCCGCATTCGGTCGAAGCCGAACAGTCGGTGCTCGGCGGCCTGTTGCTCGACAACGCGGCATGGGACCGGATTGCCGACTTCCTGTCGCAGGGCGACTTCTACCGCTACGACCACCGGATCATCTACGAGCACATCGGCCGGCTGATCGCGGCGACGCGCCCGGCCGACGTCGTGACCGTGTACGAAGCGCTGACCACGTCCGGCAAGGCCGACGACGTCGGCGGGCTCGCGTATCTGAACGCCCTTGCGCAGAACACGCCGAGCGCGGCGAACATCCGCCGCTACGCGGAAATCGTGCGCGACCGCGCGGTGCTGCGCCGGCTGGTGTCGGTCGCCGACGAAATCTCGGCCGACGCCTTCAATCCGCAGGGCAAGGAAGTCCGCCAGCTGCTCGACGAAGCCGAATCGAAGGTGTTCTCGATCGCCGAAGAGGGCGCGCGCGGCAACCAGGGCTTCCTCGAGATCGGCCCGCTGCTCACGCAGGTGGTCGAGCGCATCGACACGCTGTACCACACCGCGAATCCGAGCGACGTCACCGGCACGCCGACCGGCTTCGTCGATCTCGACCGGATGACGTCGGGGATGCACGGCGGCGAACTGATCATCGTGGCCGGCAGACCGTCGATGGGTAAAACGGCCTTCTCGATGAACATCGGCGAATACGTCGCGGTCGAGTACGGGTTGCCGGTCGCGGTGTTCTCGATGGAAATGCCGGGCACCCAGCTCGTGATGCGTATGCTCGGCTCGATCGGCCGGCTCGACCAGCACCGGATGCGAACCGGCCGCCTGACGGACGAGGACTGGCCGAAACTGACGCACGCGGTGCAGAAGATGAGCGAGGCGCAGCTCTTCATCGACGAGACGGGCGGCCTGAACCCGATGGAGTTGCGCTCGCGCGCGCGGCGCCTTGCGCGGCAGTGCGGCAAGCTCGGCCTGATCATCGTCGACTACCTGCAGCTGATGTCGGGTTCGTCGCAGGGCGAGAACCGCGCGACGGAAATCTCGGAGATTTCGCGCTCGTTGAAGAGTCTCGCGAAGGAGCTCGACGTGCCGGTGATCGCGCTGTCGCAGCTGAACCGCGGCCTCGAACAGCGCCCGAACAAGCGTCCGGTGATGTCGGATTTGCGCGAATCGGGCGCAATCGAGCAGGATGCGGACGTGATCCTGTTCATCTATCGCGATGAAGTCTACAATCCCGACAGCCCAGACAAGGGGACGGCCGAAATCATCATCGGCAAGCAGCGTAACGGCCCGATCGGGCCCGTTCGGCTCACGTTCCTGGGGCAATACACGAAGTTCGACAACTTTGCCGGGGCGCAAACCTTCTACGGCGAGTGAAGCCGGTTGTAAACACCTATTTCGCCAAATGTTGTATCCAATCCCGGCGTGCGCATATGCGCACGTCGCGTCGCGACCGGAAACGGTACAATGTCGCCCGTTTTCGTGACAGTAGTTTGACAATCTCTCAGGAATCCCATGTTCGGTCGATTCATGCCCACCGAGGGCAAGTTCTTTGAACTCTTCAACGCGCACGCGAAGCACATCGTTTCCGGTGGCCGCGAGCTCGAACTGCTGATCGACAATCTCGCCGACGCCGAGATTCACAAGCAAAACGTGCAAATCGCCGAGAAGGCCGCCGACAAGCTCACGCACGAGGCGATCGATCTGCTGCACAAGACCTTCATCACGCCGCTCGATCGCGACGAGATCCACAAGCTGATCACGACGATGGACGACATCCTCGACCTGATGGAAGACGTCGCGACGGCCGTGTCGCTGTACGACGTGCAGTCCGTCACGTCCGAGGCGAGCCAGCTCGCGCACATCGTCACGCAGTCGGCCCAACACGTGCAGCAGGCCGTCGGCTTGCTGTCCGACATGAAGCAGTCGGCACAGATCCTCAAGCAGTGCGAGGAAATCGACCGCTGGGAGTCGGAGGCCGATCGCGTGCTGCGCGCGGCGATGTCGAAGCTGTTCCGCGAGGAAGACGACGTGAAGACGCTCATCAAGCTGAAGGCGATCTACGAGCTGCTCGAGGAGATCACCGACAAGTGCGAGGACGTCGCGAACATCATCGAAGGCATCGTGCTGGAAAACGCCTGAGCGGACCACGATGCATTCGATACAACTCGCCCTATGGATGGTCGCGACGCTGGTGCTCGTCGCGCTCGTATTCGACTTCATGAACGGCTTTCACGACGCGGCGAACTCGATCGCCACCGTCGTGTCGACCGGCGTGCTGAAACCCCAGCAGGCCGTGGTGTTCGCGGCCGCGTTCAACGTGATCGCGTACTTCATCTTCCACCTGAAAGTCGCGCAGACCGTCGGTAAAGGCACGATCGACCCCGAGATCGTCGACCATTACGTCGTGTTCGGCGCGCTGGTCGGTGCGATCGGCTGGAACGTGATCACGTGGTACTACGGGATTCCGTCGAGCTCGTCGCACGCGCTGATCGGCGGCCTCGTCGGCGCGGCGCTCGCGAAGTCCGGCTGGAGCGCGCTGAACATCGACGGGCTGCTGAAGACGATCGCGTTCATCTTCATTTCGCCGCTGCTCGGTTTCATCCTCGGTTCGCTGTTCATGCTCGGCGTGTCGTGGCTGTATTTCCGTACCGCGCCCAGCAAGGTCGACCGGCGCTTTCGCCGGTTGCAACTGCTGTCGGCCGGGCTGTACAGCCTCGGTCACGGCGGCAACGACGCACAGAAGACGATCGGTATCATCTGGATGCTGCTGATCGCGAGCGGTTACGCGTCGGCGAGCGCCGATGCGCCGCCGGCCTGGGTGATCGGCGCGTGCTACCTTTCGATGGGCCTCGGTACGCTGTTCGGCGGCTGGCGCATCGTGCGCACGATGGGCCAGAAGATCACGAAGCTCAAGCCGGTCGGCGGTTTTTGCGCGGAAAGCGGCGGCGCGATCACGCTGTTCATCGCGTCGTTCCTCGGCATTCCCGTGTCGACCACGCACACGATTACCGGCGCGATCGTCGGTGTCGGCGCGACGCAGAAGCTGTCGGCCGTGCGCTGGGGCGTCGCCGGCAACATCGTGTGGGCGTGGGTGCTGACGCTGCCGGCGGCCGCGTTGTTCGCGGCTGGCGGGTGGTGGCTCGGACGCCAGATCTTCTGAGCGCCGACACGGCCGGATCGACATGAAATGCGCCGCAAGCCGAAAGGCTGCGGCGCATTTTCTTTTGGAGGCTGGGCGAGAGAGCGGCGACGAGGCGGGAGGGACGGCAGATGCCGCCAACGTCGTTGACGGGCGGATTCGGGCAATCGCTCAATAACTGCCGTTCGCAAACCGCGCGATCGGATCGTCCGCCGTACCGGTGCGCGGGCTGATGGGCGCGGATTGCGTCGATGCTCGCCACACCTGCACGGGCGCGGGCTCGATACCGCGCGGGGGTGTCGACGCGGTCGCGGGCGGCGGTTCGGCATCGAAGGCGGCGGCCTGGGCGGCCGTCAGCGCGGTCGTCGGGATCTGCGTGCCGACTTCCGCCGGGGCGGCCGGTGCGGCATTGGCCGTCATCGCGGGCATCGCGTCATTCGCCGACGTGGCTTGCTGCTGCGCCGCCTGCATCCGCGGCGGCGGCGGTTCGTACGGATCGGCGACCGGTGCCGCCGGTGCAACTGCGGCGGCCGTCACGACCCGCGTGGTCGGGGCGGCCGGCGCCTGCGTCGCTCTCGTTTGCGGCGGCGCATACGCGGGCTGCCGCGGCGCGGCGGCAGCCGTCACGACCACGGGAGCGGCCGCGACCGCCGGCGCATTGCGCGGCTCGTCGCGCTTGGCTTCGTAGGTCGGCGCATCGAACGGCGTCGGGGCCGAGCGCGGCGGCGCGACGCGACGAATGCCGTCGAAGCGCTTCGCCCAGTATGGATTCGTCAGATAGTCGAGCCGCACGGTGCCGCCGCTCGAGGGCGCGTTCACGAAGCGCAGCTTGCCCACATAGATGCCGACGTGCGAATGCGGACGCCCGGTCGTATTGAAGAAGATCAGGTCGCCCGGCGCGATCTCGTCGGGTTCGATCGCCACGCCGCGGCCGCTCATGTCGGCGGTCGTGCGCGGCAGGTTCACGTCGGCCGCGCGGCCAATCACGTAGCGGACGAGCCCGCTGCAGTCGAAGCCGCTCGCCGGCGTGTTGCCGCCCCAACGATACGGGACGCCGACGAGGCTCATCGCCTGGATCGAGATTTCTTCCTGACCGACGCTGTGGTCGACGAATTTCGGGAAATTGGCGGGCGCGGGGAATGCACGCGGCGTCGTGATCTTCATGCCCGAAGCGGAACGCGATGCCGACTGCGGCGGCACGCTGGAACAGGCCGCAAGCAGGGAGACGACGGCGACGGGAACCCAGATTCGAAGCATGGCAAGGCGGGCGAGCGCGGCGCGCTCGCGAATCGTATGACGACAGACAGACCCGATGGTAGACGCACCGGCGGGGCTTAAGCAACCATTCTTGAGAATTTACTTGAAGTTTCGCGCGTAAACTGCATGGTCGCGTGACGAAGCATTACTTATATCTTCGACCCTAAATAAAAACGGCGCTCCAAAAAACGGAGCGCCGCGTGGCGTCGAAAGCCGGCCGATCGGCCGACCCGCGCGTTACAGGATGTCCGACGCGTAGTCGGCGAGCCGCGAGCGTTCGCCGCGCGCGAGGGTCACGTGGCCGCTGTGGCCCCAGCCCTTGAAGCGGTCGACGACGTAGGTCAGGCCCGAGCTGCCTTCGGTCAGGTACGGCGTGTCGATCTGCGCGATGTTGCCGAGGCAGACGATCTTCGTGCCGGGGCCCGCGCGCGTGACGAGCGTCTTCATCTGCTTCGGCGTCAGGTTCTGCGCCTCGTCGATGATCAGGTACTTGTCGACGAACGTGCGGCCGCGCATGAAGTTCATGCTCTTCACTTTGAGGCGCGAACGGATCAGCTCCTGCGTCGCGGCGCGCCCCCATTCGCCGGCCGCATCGTCGGTCTTCTGCAGCACTTCGAGGTTGTCGTCGAATGCGCCCATCCACGGCTGCATCTTCTCTTCCTCGGTACCGGGCAGGAAACCGATGTCCTCGCCGACGGGCACGGTCGCGCGCGTCACGATGATCTCGTTGTAGCGCTTGTCGTCGAGCACCTGCGCGAGGCCGGCCGCGAGCGCGACGAGCGTCTTGCCGGTGCCGGCCTGGCCGAGCAGCGTGACGAAGTCGATCTCGGGGTTCATCAGCAGGTTCAGCGCGAAGTTCTGCTCGCGGTTGCGCGCGGTGATGCCCCACACGTTGTTCTTGTGGTGGCTGTAGTCGCGCAAAGTCTGCAGCAGCGCCGTCTTGCCGTTCAACTCGCGGACGATCGCGTGGAACGTCGGCTCGCCGTTCTGCGGCTCCAGATAGACGAACTCGTTGACGAGCATCGACGCGACGAGCGGGCCCGTCACGCGGTAGTACGTGGTACCCGTCTTCGTGTCCTGCCAGCTCTCCATGCCCTTCGCGTGCTTGGTCCAGAAGTCCTGCGGCAGCTCGCGCACGCCGTTGTACAGGAGATCCGAATCCTCGAGCACCTGGTCGTTGAAGTAGTCTTCCGCGGGCAGGCCGAGCGCGTGCGCCTTGATCCGCATGTTGATGTCTTTCGACACCAGCACGACCTGGCGATCGGGGCGGTCGCGCTGCAGCGCGCGCACGACGCCGAGGATCTGGTTGTCGGCCTTGCCTTCGGGCAGGCCTTCGACGGGCGCGATGTCGGCGAGCTTCGTCTGGAAGTACAGGCGGCCGAGCGCGTCGCGGCTGCCGAGGCGCGACAGCGGAATGCCGGCCGAGATCGGGCCGCCGTCGGCGACGAGCGCATCGAGCGTGCGGCTGACCTGGCGTGCATTGCGCGCGACTTCGGACATCCCCTTCTTGTGGTTGTCGAGTTCCTCGAGCGTCATCATCGGCAGATAGACGTCGTGTTCCTCGAAGCGGAAGAGGCTGCTCGGGTCGTGCATCAGCACGTTGGTGTCGAGCACGAACAGTTTCTGCAGTTCGGCTTCGGCGGGTTTGCGGCCGCGCGACTTCGTCGCGGCGCCGGCGTCGCGCGCGGGCGCGGCCGCCGGTTTGCCGGCGGCCGGCTTGTCGTTGCGTGCGACGACCGGCGCCGCGGGCTCGACGGGCGCCGGCAGCGGTTGCAGCAGGGCGGCCGTCTGCTTGGTCTTGCGGCCGCGTGCGGGTGCGCTCGCGGCGCCGGACACCGAAGACGCGACGGCGCGCAACGGCGCGGCCGTGTTCGCGGCTTCGATCATCGGTGGGGCCACGCTGGCCGAACCATAGTCACCGGCTGTGGATGCGTCCCCTTCGGCGGATTTCTTCGCGGCTTTCGCGGGCCGCGCTTTCGCCTTGTATTCGTCGGGCGGCAGCAGGCTGCCGAGCTTGCTGGGGGGGGTAGGCAAAGGCATGGTGTCCCTCGGGAGGAATCGTGTCGCATGAAGTGCGCCGCTGATCGCATCCTGCGTGACGTAGACGCATGCAGTTTGCGCGCGGTGGCGCACAGGAATTTCGTCTAGCCGGTTCGCCTAAGTGTCGATCAGCTCCTCGATGCGGTAAGGGCCGGACCGGGGAGGGCCGGCGCGCGTTCCATAAAAAAAGCCGCTGCCCCGTCGACAGGGACATGCGGCTCGGCTGATGCCGTCGTGATGCGCGTCAGGTGCCGGCAAGCATTGCAACGGGCACCGGCGCAGCTACGAGAAATATGGGGCGAACTGGCATTCATTGCGGCCCAATATAACGCGCCTCAAAGCGCTTGTACAGCCTTTAGCACGTCGTCCACGTGACCCGGTACCTTGATGCCGCGCCATGCCTGGCGAAGCACGCCGTCGGCGTCGATCAGGAACGTCGAGCGCTCGATTCCGCGCACTTCCTTGCCATACATTTTCTTCATCTTGATGACATCGAACAACGCGCACAGCGCTTCGTCGGCATCGGAGATCAGCGGGAACGGCAGCTCGAGCTTGGCCTTGAAATTGTCATGCGAGCGCAGGCTGTCGCGCGACACGCCGATGACTTCCGCACCGGCCTTCTTGAACTTCGGATAGAGATCGCGGAACTGCAGCCCTTCGGTCGTGCAGCCCGGCGTGTTGTCCTTCGGATAGAAGTACAGCACGAGCTTCTTGCCCTTCAGGTCGGACAGCGAAATGTCGCCGCCCGTGGCCGGTGCGGTGAAATCGGGAACTTGACGGTCAACTTCGACGGACACGTGTTTCTCCTGTTGTTATGGAAGAGCGCCGCTGCGGCGGCGCGGTTCGGCGGGGCGTCGCAAGGGCGCGGCGACGATGCTGGCTCGCGCGCGAACTCAGTCGGGCTGGACGATCAGTTCACCGGAGCGGCCGGGGATTTCGCCCCACGCGACAGGGTACGATGGCAGCGAGTCGCGGTCCAGCGTTGCATGGTAGTCGCCCATCGTCGCAAACGTGTGGCCTTGCGCACGCCAGCCGGCGAGCAGTTGCTCGAATACGGGCGCGAGCTTCTGGCCTTCCAGTTCCGCGTGCAGCGTGAACACCTGGTCGTGCGGATTGGTTTCGGTGAACTTGAGGAGGTGCGCGGCGACGTTGTGCGTGTCGACGCCGTCGACGCCGAGCACTTCGTCGAGCGTCGGCAGCGTGGTCGGCATCTGCACGTGCGACAGCGTGCGGCCGCCGACCACGGGCAGGTACGGCGAGTGGCCGCGACCGTCGGACGCGTAGCGCATCCCCCACGCGTCGATCTGCTCGAACGCGGCGTCGTTCATCTGCCAGCCCGCCGCGCCGTGCGTGACGGGCGGCGCGCCGAAGATCTCGACGAAGCGCGCGTGACTCTTCTGCATTTCACGCGCGGTCCAGTCGCGATCGCGTACGCGCACGTTGTCCTGCCAGTAGACGTGATCCCACGTGTGGATCCCGCATTCGAAGCCGGCCTCATGAATCGCGCGCATGTCGGCGATCGCGCGGCGGCCGATGTCGGGGCCGGGCAGCAGCACGCCGTACATCAACTGCTTCACGCCGTAGTGCTCGACCACCGACGTGCGCGACACCTTCTTCAGGAAGCCCGGGCGGAACACGCGCCGCAGCGCCCAGCCCGTGTGATCGGGGCCGAGGCTGAAGAGGAAGGTCGCGCGGGCATTGAAGCGGTCGAAGATGCGCGCGAGGTTCGGCACGCCTTCGCGCGTGCCGCGCAGCGTGTCGACGTCGATCTTGAGGACGATACGAGCCAAGCGAGCGTCCCGATCAGCCTTGCTGTTCGACGAGCGCGCGCGCGTCGGCGACGTGGCCGCGGTACGCTTCGAAGATGTTGCGCAGCGCGTCGTCGAACGTCGCCTGCGGCGCCCAGCCGAGCTCCTGCATCGTGTTGTCGATCTTCGGCACGCGGTTCTGCACGTCCTGATAGCCGTTGCCGTAGTAGGCGCCGGACGTCGTTTCGACGAGCTTCACCTGCTTGGCCGACTCGGCGTACTCGGGGAATTCCGCGGCCAGTTCGAGCATCTTGTGCGCGAGCTCGCGAACCGAGAAGTTGTTCTTCGGATTCCCGATGTTGTAGATCTTGCCCGACGCGACGCCGCCCTTGTTCTCGATGATCTTCATCAGCGCGCTGATGCCGTCGCCGATATCGGTGAACGCGCGCTTCTGCGAGCCGCCGTCGACGAGGCTGATGTTCTCGCCGCGCACGATGTGGCCGAGGAACTGCGTGACCACGCGCGAGCTGCCTTCCTTCGGCGTGTAGATCGAGTCGAGGCCCGGGCCGATCCAGTTGAACGGACGGAACAGCGTGAAGTTCAGGCCTTCCATCCCGTAGCCCCAGATCACGCGATCCATCAGCTGCTTCGAGCACGCATAGATCCAGCGCGGCTTGTTGATCGGGCCGTAGGTGAGCGCCGACGCATCCGGGTCGAACTGCTCGTCCGAGCACATGCCGTAGACCTCGGAGGTCGACGGGAACACGAGGTGCTTGCCGTACTTGACGGCCGAACGCACGATCGGCAGGTTCGCCTCGAAGTCGAGTTCGAACACGCGCAGCGGCTGCTGGACGTAGGTCGCGGGCGTCGCGATTGCGACGAGCGGCAGGATCACGTCGCACTTCTTCACGTGATACTCGACCCACTCCTTGTTGATCGTGATGTCGCCTTCGAAGAAATGCATCCGCTCGTGGTTGACGAGGTCGCCCAGCCGGTCGGTCTGCATGTCCATGCCGAACACTTCCCAATCGGTGGTTTCAAGAATGCGCTTCGACAGGTGATGGCCGATGAAGCCGTTCACACCCAGGATCAGGACTTTTTTTGCTTTCATGAATGACGGGAAGAATGAATGAACTGCGCGAATTCCGCGGGCGTCACGACGGTTTCGCCGCCGTCGCGCTGCTGCCACAGCTCGAGAATGGATAGGGCGCGGCTGTCGCCGCAGACGCCGAATAGCGCATTATCGCTTACGTGCAGGCCGGGCGGCAAATCTGCCGCGGCCGTCGCCGCCGCGCTGCCGGGCGCCGCAAGGCGCGCGCGCGCGATCACGAAGCGCGCGCCGCCGACGTCCGTGAATGCACCCGGATACGGGGGGGCGACCGCGCGCACCAGGTTGTAGACCTGCGCGGCCGGTTTCGACCAGTCGACGCGGCCGTCCTCCGGCTTGCGCCCGCCGTAGTAGCTGCCGGTCGCGAGATCGTTCGGCAGGTGCGGCGCCTCGCCCGCGAGCAGCGCGGGCAGCACGCGCCACAGCGTTTGCTCGGCGGCTACCGTGACCTTGTCGAATACCTGCGCGGCCGTATCGTCCGGCAGGATCGGCACCGCGGTCTGCGCGAGGATCGCACCCGCGTCGGGCTTGGCGGCCATCTCGTGCAGCGTCGCGCCGGTTTCGGTCTCGCCGTTCAGCACGGCCCAGTTGGTCGGTACCCGACCCCGGTATTTCGGCAGCAGCGAACCATGCATGTTGTACGCGCCGCGCGGCGCGATCGCGAGCAGGTCCACCGGCAGCATGTGCCGATAGTAGAACGAGAAGATGAAATCGGGCCGCGCGTCGGACACCGCGCGGCGCAGCGCCGGATCGGCGGGATCGGCCGGCGTGACGACCGGAATGCCGTGTTCGGCCGCGACGGACGCGACGCTGCCGAACCAGATGTTCTCGTTCGGATTGTCCTCGTGCGTGACGACCAGCGCGACGTCGACGCCGCGCGCGAGCAGCACCTGCAGGCACCGCACGCCGACGTTGTGATACGCGAAGACGACCGCGCGCGGCTTCATTGCGCGGCTCCCGGGCGGTGCGCGGCGGCCGGCACCGGCGGCACGCCGTCGTGCTGCTCGAGCACGGCCTGGATCAGGTAGCGCGGCCGCGCGCGTACCTGCTGGTAGATGCGGCCGACGTATTCGCCGAGCAGGCCGAGCGCGAAGATGATCACGCCGAGCAGGAAGAACGTGATCGCGAACAGCGTGAACACGCCTTGCACTTCCGCGCCGACGATGAAGCGGCGCACGAGCAGCAGCGCGAACAGCGCGGCGGAGCCGAGCGACAGGATCACGCCGATGAACGACAGCCACTGCAACGGCACGACCGAGAAGCCCGTCACCAGGTCGAAGTTCAGCCGGATCAGGCTGTACAGCGAATACTTCGATTCGCCCGCGAAGCGTTCCTCGTGCGCGACCTCGATTTCGGTCGGGTTCTGCGCGAACGTGTACGCGAGCGCGGGGATGAACGTGTTGACCTCGCCGCACACGTTGATCGTATCGATGATGCGGCGGCTGTACGCGCGCAGCATGCAGCCCTGGTCGGTCATCTTGATGCGCGTGATGCGCTCGCGCAGCCGGTTCATCATCTGCGACGCCTTGCGTCGCCACAGGCTGTCCTGGCGCTGCTTGCGGATCGAGCCGACGTAGTCGTGGCCCTCGCGCATCTTCGCGATCAGCTTGCCGATTTCCTCGGGCGGGTTCTGCAGGTCGGCGTCGAGCGTGACGACGATCTCGCCGCGCGATTGCGCGAAGCCGGCGAGGATCGCCATGTGCTGGCCGTAGTTGCCGTTGAGCAGCACCACGCGCGTCGTGTCGGGCCGGACGTGGAACTGATCGGCGAGCATCGCGGCCGAGCGGTCGCGGCTGCCGTCGTTGATCAGGATCACTTCGTACGACGCGTCGAGTGCGTCGAGCGCCGGATACAGCCGCGCGAACAGCGCGGCGAGGCCGTCTTCCTCGTTGTACACGGGGATGATGACCGATACTTCGGGCCGGCCGGCGTCCAGGTGCGCGGCGCCCGAGTGCCCGGCGCGTGCTTCAAGGTGACTCATGTACGCTTATTTTCCGTATTGTTCGCAAATCTGATTGACGGCGTCGACCACGCGACGCACGTCGCCTTCCGTCATCTGCGTAAACAGCGGCAGCGTGACGGTCGACGCGCCGTACCGTTCGGCGTGGGGGAACATGCCCTCCTTGAAACCGCGCGCACGGTACAGCGTGAAAAGATGGATCGCCGGGTAGTGGATGCCCGTGCCGATGCCGCGTTCCTTCATCTGCGCCATGAACTCGGCGCGCGAGATCGACAGCCGCTCGAGCGGCAGCGTGACCAGGAACATGTGCCAGTTGCCGTGCTCGAATTCGGCGACCGGCAGGCCGACGCCGAGCTTCACGGCCGCGCCGCCGTCGAACGCGGCGAAATACGCGCGGGCGAGTGCGCGGCGCTGCGCGGTGAAGCGCTCGATGTGCGGCAACTGGCCGAGGCCGACGCGCGCGGCCACGTCGGTCAGGTTGTACTTGCCGCCGAGCACGTCGCAGTCCATCCCGTCGAAGCCGGTGCGCGTGATGCCCTGCAACCGGTACTTCTGCGCGAGCACGGCTTCGTCCTCGTCGTTCAGCACGAGCGCGCCGCCTTCGATCGTCGTCAGGTTCTTGTTCGCGTGGAAGCTGAACGACACGAGGTCGCCGATCGCGCCGATGCGCTTGCCGCGCCACGTCGAGCCGAACGCCTGCGCGGCGTCCTCGATCACGCGCAGCTTGTGCGCGCGGGCGATCGCGTACAGGCGGTCCATGTCGACCGGCAAGCCGGACAGGAACACGGGGATGATCGCCTTCGTGCGCGGCGTGATCGCCTGTTCGAGCTTGTCGAGGTCGATGTTGCGCGTGACGGGATCGATGTCGGCGAACACGGGCGTCGCGCCCGTTTCGATGATCACGTTGCTGGTCGAGACCCACGACGCCGGCGTCGTGATCACCTCGTCGCCGGGCCCGACGCCCGCGATGCGCAGGCCGATCTCGAGCGTGCAGGTGCCCGAATTGAATGCGCGGACCGGACGGCCGCCGCAGTACTCGGACAGCGCGGCCTCGAATTTCTGGCACTGCGGGCCGGTGGTGATCCAGCCCGAGCGCAGCACGTCGACGACGCCCTGGATGGTTTCCTCATCGATCTCGGGGCGGGTGAACGGCAGAAACGGAGCGGTAGTCTGGCTCATGAACGCGTTTGGCCTGTAATGGCGTGTAATAAAAGGGTCGGGCGATCCGTCCGAAACCGGCATTAAACACCGGTTGGCGGATTCGTACCGTGATTTTTTGTAGGCGGACGCTTAACGCGGCGGGCCGTGCTCAACTGCGCGCGAGCACGAGCACGCCGATCAGGATGATGCCGATGCCGACGAGCCGCTGGACCGACAACACCTCGCCGAACAGGTACCACGCCGCGAACGCATTGACGACGTAGCCGAGCGACAGCATCGGGTACGCGATCGACACGTCGACCCGCGACAGCCCGACGATCCACACGACGACGCTCAGCACGTAGCAGCCGAGGCCGCCGATGATCGGCAGCTGGGTCGCGATCTTGAGCCCGACCGGGATGATGTTCGCACGGCTGAATTCGAAGTGTCCAACGGCGTTGACGCCGGCTTTCAGCAGAAGTTGCGCACAGGCGTTGAGCATCACGCCGGTGACGATGCAGACGAACGAAACGGGATTCATGCGGGGGCGTCCTTACGATTGCGGTTTCTCGACGATCACGCGGCGGTTGTCGCGCGCGATCACGCGCATCGGCACGCCTTCCTTGACCAGCGCGTCGTACTGGCCGGGCGCCATGATCGCGAGCGCATGGGCGTCCTGCTTCCAGCGCGTGATCCATTCGCCGACGGTCGGGATCCACTTGTTCGGCTCGACCGAGATCCCGAACGCGAGCTCGTCCTGGCGCTGCACCATGATCGTCGTGTGGCCCATGTAGAACGGGAACGTGTGATCGAGCATCTCGACCGAGTAGAACGGCGTGTCGGGCGGCAGTTTCGCCAGTTCGGCGCGCACGGCCGGCGCGAGCAGCGCGCCCGAACTGTAGCGGCCGAACTCGTCGTGCCCGGTGCCGCCGATCGTGCCGAACGCGAGCCACGCGGCGCCGAACGCGGCGAGCGCGGCGGTCACGCCCGCGCGGCGGTTCAGCCACGCGGCCGCCAGCGTCAGCGCGGCCGAGACCGCGAGACCGGCGTACAGCCACATCTGGAAAGCGCGGTACAGCGCGTTCGGCGTGCGGGCGTCGCCTTGATAAGCGAGGAAGATGATCCCGAACGCCGCGGCGACGAAGAACACGAGGTAGCCGAGCAGATGGCGACGGAAGCGCTCGGCCGTCATCAGCGGCAGGTACGCGCCGATAATCAGCGCGAGCGCCGGTGCGACCGGCAGCACGTACGAGATCAGCTTCGAATGCGACGCGCTGAAGAACAGGAAGATGAACGCGCTCCAGATCAGCAGCACGAGCATCGGCGAGAAGCCGTTCGGCTGGCGCGGCATGCGCAGCGCATGACGGATGCTCTGCCACGCGACCGACAGCCACGGCAGGAAGCCGACCAGCAGCACGGGCACGAAGTAGTACAGCGGGCCCGGGCGGTTCTGTTCCGGGGTCAGGTACCGTCGGAACTGCTGGACGATGAAGAAGAAGTTGAAGAATTCGGGGTTGCGCTGCTGGACGAGCACGAACCACGGCATGACGATCGCGAAGAAGATCACGAGGCCGCTGACCAGGTACAGGCGCTTCCACAATGCCCAGTCGCGCGCGATCAGCGTATACAGCACGAGCACGGCGCCGGGCAGGATCAGGCCGACGAGGCCCTTGGACAGCACCGCGAACGCCATCGCGGCCCAGCACGCCCACATCCAGCCGCGCACCGCGCTCGGGCGCAGCCCGGGCCGTTGCGCGAGCAGCAGCGAGCAGAGCGACAGCGCCATCCAGAACGCGAGTCCCATGTCGAGCGCGTTGAAGTGGCCCATCAGGTTCCAGTACGGCGAGCTGGCGAGCACGACGGCCGCGAGGAAGCCCGACAGCGGGTTGAACAGGCGCGCGCCGGTGTAGCCGACGAGCAGCACGCCGGCGAAGCTCGCCACCGCGGTATACAGACGCGCCTGCCACTCGCCGATGCCGAACCACGCGAACGTCAGCGCGTTCAGCCAGGTTTGCAGCGGCGGCTTCTCGAAGTACTTGTAGCCGTTGTAGCGCGGCGTGATCCAGTCGCCGGTGACGAACATCTCGCGCGCCATTTCCGCATAGCGGCCTTCGTCGCTCGGGATCAAGTGGCGCAGCCCGAGCGGCGCGAACCAGACGATCGTGAGCGCGACGAGCAGGAGGACGAGCGTGATGCGATTGAGCGGTAGCCTCGACGGCGTATCGTTCATGGGTTTTCAGCCTGTTTGGTTGTTGTGACGGGCCGCCGGCGGATGCGCCGGGGCCGGGCGGCCTGGCCGGGGCGATCGGGGGATCGACCCGCTGCGCCGGCCCGATTTTTACCGCATCGGGGGTTAACGTTCAATTAAGAGCGCGGCGGCGACTTTGCGGCCCTCGGCCATCAGGATGTTGTAGGTGCGGCAGGCGGCCTGGAAATCCATCGTCTCGACGCCGATCCGCTTCGCGGTGAGCGCCGCGACGAGCCGCGGATGCGGGAAGCGCAGCCGCGCGCCGCTGCCGAAGATCACGAGCTCGGGCGTCGGGTCGAGCAGCATCGCGAAATGCTCGGGCGCGAGCGCGTCGAACGACGACACGGGCCAGGTCTGGACCGGCGCGCCGGGCAGCACGATGACGCTCGTTTCATGGCGTTCGAGGTTGACGTCGACATAATCGGGGCCGTAGCCGGTGACGGTGTTGAGCGCGCCGCTCGTGTCCTGGTGCAGTTTCAAATCGGTATTCCGCGGTTCCGTAGGAATGGGTTGGCAGGACCGTACCGGCCCGGCCGGCCGGTTTCGCGCCCTCGGGCACGCGCGGACGCCCGACGGCGCGGGCCCGGCACGGCTATGGTGCATTGCGAAAGTCGGCCAAAATCCGCTAAATTATAACTTTTTGGTCGCCTGCGGGCGCCACTTGCGTCGTGCGCCGCCACAAGCCGCGTCCGACCGCCGCTTTTTCCCAGTCTAGACAGCGCGCACAGACCGGCCGCTTTCCAGTTTTGATCCCGTCCCCCGGCCGCAAGGCCAACCCAGGAACCGTGTCGTCGTGAAACCGATTCAGAAGTCGAACAAGCTGCTCAACGTCTGCTACGACATCCGTGGCCCGGTGCTCGAGCACGCGAAGCGCCTCGAGGAAGAAGGCCACCGCATCATCAAGCTGAACATCGGCAACCTCGCGCCGTTCGGGTTCGACGCGCCGGACGAGATCATCCAGGACATGATCCGCAACCTGCCGGCGTCGTCCGGCTATTCGGACTCGAAGGGCGTGTTCTCGGCGCGCAAGGCCGTGATGCACTACACGCAGGAAAAGGGTGTCGTCGGCGTCGGCCTCGACGACATCTACATCGGCAACGGCGCGTCCGAGCTGATCGTGATGGCGACCCAGGCGCTGCTGAACGACGGCGACGAAGTGCTGCTGCCCGCGCCCGACTACCCGCTGTGGACGGCGGCCGTGAGCCTGTCGGGCGGCACGCCCGTGCACTACGTGTGCGACGAGCAGAACGCGTGGATGCCCGATCTCGACGACATCCGCAGCAAGATCACGCCGAACACGAAGGCGATCGTCGTGATCAACCCGAACAATCCGACCGGCGCGCTTTATTCCGACGAATTGCTGCTTGAGCTGCTCGAGATCGCGCGCCAGCACGGGCTGATCGTGTTCGCCGACGAGGTCTACGACAAGATCGTCTACGACGGCCTCGAGCACACCGCGTTGGGTGCGTTGTCGGAGGACGTGATCACCGTCACGTTCAACAGCCTGTCGAAGAGCTATCGGTCGTGCGGCTATCGCGCGGGCTGGATGGCCGTGTCGGGCCTCGGCGGAGACAACCGCCGGCGCGCGAAGGACTACCTCGAAGGGCTCGGCATCCTGTCGTCGATGCGCCTGTGCGCGAACGTGCCCGGCCAGTTCGCGATCCAGACGGCGCTCGGCGGCTACCAGAGCATCAACGAGCTGATCGTGCCGAGCGGGCGCCTGTACAAGCAGCGCGAACTCGCGTACGACATGCTGACGTCGATCCCGGGCGTGACCTGCGTGAAACCGCAGGCCGCGCTGTACATGTTTCCGCGCCTCGACCCGAAGCTCTACCCGATCCAGAACGACCAGCAGTTCATTCTCGACCTGCTGCTCGAGGAACGCGTGCTGCTCGTGCAGGGCACGGGTTTCAACTGGGCGGCGCCGGACCACTTCCGCGTGGTCTTCCTGCCGAACCTCGACGACCTGGCCGATTCGATCAACCGGATCGCGCGCTTTCTCGACGGCTACCGCAAGCGCCATTCGGTCTGAGCGGGCAGGGGCCGCACGGAACTCACTACTTCTTACTCATCGATCACACGCAGCATGGAACCGATCAAAGTTGGCCTGTTGGGCTTCGGCACCGTCGGCAGCGGCACCTTCACGGTGTTGCACCGCAACCAGGAAGAAATCAAACGACGCGCGGGACGCGGCATCGAGGTCGCGCGCATCGCCGTGCGCAACCCGGCCAAGGCGCAGGCCGCGCTCGGCGCTCACGCCGGCACCGCGCAGATCACCGACGATTTCAACGCGGTCGTCGACGATCCGTCGATCGCGATCGTCGCCGAGATGATCGGCGGCACGGGCATCGCGCGCGAGCTCGTGCTGCGCGCGATCGCGAACGGCAAGCACGTCGTGACGGCGAACAAGGCGCTGCTCGCGGTGCACGGCACCGAGATCTTCGAAGCCGCGCGCGAGCAAGGCGTGATGGTCGCGTTCGAGGCGGCCGTCGCCGGCGGCATCCCGATCATCAAGGCGCTGCGCGAAGGCTTGACTGCGAACCGCATCCAGTACATCGCCGGCATCATCAACGGCACGACGAACTACATCCTGTCGGAAATGCGCGACCGCGGGCTCGACTTCGCGACCGCGCTGAAGGCCGCGCAGGAACTCGGCTACGCGGAAGCCGATCCGACCTTCGACATCGAGGGCGTCGACGCCGCGCACAAGGCGACGATCATGAGCGCGATCGCGTTCGGCGTGCCGGTGCAGTTCGACCGCGCGTACGTCGAAGGCATCAGCAAGCTCGACGCGACCGACATCCGCTACGCGGAGGAGCTCGGTTACCGGATCAAGCTGCTCGGCATCGCGCGCCGCGCCACGAACGGCATCGAGCTGCGCGTGCACCCGACGCTGATCCCGGAAAAGCGCCTGCTCGCGAACGTCGAGGGCGCAATGAACGCGGTCGTCGTGCACGGCGATGCGGTCGGCACGACGCTGTACTACGGCAAGGGTGCGGGCGCGGAGCCGACAGCGTCGGCCGTGGTCGCGGATCTCGTCGACGTCACGCGCCTGCATACGGCCGATCCCGAGCACCGCGTGCCGCACCTCGCGTTCCAGCCGGACAGCCTGTCGAACACGCCGATTTTGCCGATCGAGGAAGTGACGAGCGGCTACTACCTGCGCCTGCGCGTCGCCGACCAGACCGGCGTGCTCGCCGCCATCACGCGCATCCTCGCCGAATCGGGCATCTCGATCGACGCGCTGCTGCAGAAGGAATCGGAGCAGATCGACGGCGCGAACGGCGAAACCGACATCATCCTGATCACGCACGAAACGGTCGAGAAGAACGTCAATGCGGCGATCGCACAAATCGAGAGCCTCGCGACCGTCGTGTCGAAGGTGACGAAGCTGCGCATGGAAGCGCTGAACTGAGGCTGACGACATGAACTACATCTCCACGCGCGGTGCCGGCATCGGCGAGCGCCACACGTTCTCCGACATCCTGCTCGGCGGTCTCGCGAAGGACGGCGGGCTCTATCTGCCGGCCGAATACCCGAAGGTCTCCGCCGACGAGCTCGCGCGCTGGCGCACGCTGCCGTACGCGGATCTCGCATTCGAGATCCTGTCGAAGTTCTGCGACGACGTGCCGGCCGACGACCTGCGCGCGATCACCCGCCGCACGTATACGGCCGCCGTGTACAGCAACACGCGCCACGGCGAGAACGCGTCCGACATCACGCCGCTGAAGACGCTCGGCACCGAGAGCGGCGCGGCGCTGTCGCTGCTCGAACTGTCGAACGGCCCGACGCTCGCGTTCAAGGACATGGCGATGCAGTTGCTCGGCAACCTGTTCGAGTACACGCTCGCGAAGCATGGCGAAACGCTGAACATCCTCGGCGCGACGTCGGGCGATACCGGCAGCGCGGCCGAATACGCGATGCGCGGCAAGGCCGGCGTGCGCGTGTTCATGCTGTCGCCGCACAAGAAGATGAGCGCGTTCCAGACGGCGCAGATGTTCAGCCTGCAGGATCCGAACATCTTCAACCTCGCGGTCGAAGGCGTGTTCGACGATTGCCAGGACATCGTGAAGGCCGTGTCGAACGATCATGCGTTCAAGGCGCGGCAGAAGATCGGCACCGTCAACTCGATCAACTGGGCGCGTGTCGTCGCGCAGGTCGTGTACTACTTCAAGGGCTACTTCGCGGCGACGCGGTCCAACGACGAGCGCGTATCGTTCACGGTGCCGTCGGGCAATTTCGGCAACGTCTGCGCGGGCCACATCGCGCGGATGATGGGGCTGCCGATCGCGAAGCTGGTGGTCGCGACCAACGAGAACGACGTGCTCGACGAGTTCTTCCGCACCGGCGCGTATCGCGTGCGCAGCGCCGAGCACACCTATCACACGAGCAGCCCGAGCATGGACATCTCGAAGGCATCGAACTTCGAGCGCTTCGTGTTCGACCTGCTCGGCCGCGATCCGGCCCGCGTGATGCAACTGTTCCGCGACGTCGAGGAGAAGGGCGGCTTCGATCTCGCGGCGAGCGGCGATTTCGCGCGCGTCGCCGAATTCGGTTTCGTGTCCGGCCGCAGCAGCCACACCGATCGTATCGCGACGATCCGCGACGTGTTCTCGCGCTACGACACGATGATCGATACGCATACGGCCGACGGCGTGAAGGTCGCGCGCGAGCATCTGGAGGCCGGCGTGCCGATGGTCGTGCTCGAGACGGCGCAGCCGATCAAGTTCGGCGAGACGATTCGCGAAGCGCTCGATCGCGAAGCCGAGCGGCCGGCCGCATTCGACGGGCTCGAGGCGCTGCCGCAGCGCTTCGAGGTCGTGAAGGCCGACGCGCAGCAGGTGAAGGACTTCATCGCCGCCCATACGGGCGCATGACGCGCGGCCGGGCCTGCGGGCCCGGTCGTGCAGGACGGCCGGAATGCCGATTCGTCGAACGGATCGGGGTTCCGGCCGTTTCGTTTGGCCTGCGGCATCGCAGGTGGCGCGAAACACGTGCCAAATCCGCGCGTTCGCGCCGATCACAGTCTTCGCATGTCCGCCATATCGCGCGCCCGCGTGGCGGCGTCGCTACAATGACGTACTGACTCCAACGATTCCCGATTCCATCGATGTCGAACCCGAATCCCGCGGCGCCGCGCGCGCCGATGCTGTCGACCGCCGAGGCGCTTGCCGCGCTGCTCGATGCCGCGCAGCCGCTGCCCGGCGCCGAAACCGTCGCCACGCTCGACGCGCTCGGCCGCGTGCTGGCGGCCGACGTGAGCTCGCCGCTCGACGTGCCGCCGATGCATACGAGCGCGATGGACGGCTATGCGGTGCGCGTCGCCGATCTGCTGCACGGCGATCGACGCTTGCCGGTGTCGCAGCGCATTCCGGCCGGCCATCCGGCCGCGCCGCTCGCGGCCGGCACGGCCGCGCGGATCTTCACCGGCGCGACGGTGCCGCCCGGCGCCGACGCCGTCGTGATGCAGGAGCAGACGTCGGCCGACGGCGACGCGGTCGAGATCCTCCACACGCCGAAGGCCGGCGAATGGATCACCGCGCAGGGCGCGGACATCCGTCGGGGTGCGGTGATCCTGCCGGCCGGCACGCGGCTCACGCCGCAGGCGCTCGGCCTGGCCGCATCGGTCGGCTGCGCGCAACTGTCGGTCGCGCGGCGGATTCGCGTGGCGGTGTTCTTCACCGGCGACGAACTGACGATGCCCGGCGAGCCGCTGAAGCCCGGTGCGATCTACAACTCGAACCGCTTCACGCTGCGCGGGCTGCTCGAGCGGCTCGGCTGCCACGTGACCGACTACGGGATCGTGCCCGACTCGCTGGCCGCGACGCGCGACACGCTGCGCGAGGCCGCCCGCGATCACGACGTGATCCTGACGAGCGGCGGCGTGTCGGTCGGCGACGAGGATCACGTGAAGCCGGCCGTCGAGGCCGAAGGGCGGCTCGCGCTGTGGCAGATCGCGATGAAACCCGGCAAGCCGCTCGCGTACGGCGCGGTGCGCCGCGGCGACGCGCGCGCCGATGCGCATTTCATCGGGCTGCCCGGCAACCCCGTGTCGAGCTTCGTCACGTTCCTGCTGTTCGTGCGGCCGTTCCTGCTGCGCCTGTCCGGCGTGCGCGACGTCGCGCCGCGCGCGTTGTCGCTGCGCGCCGATTTTTCGCAGAGCAAGGGCGACCGGCGCAACGAATTCCTGCGGGCGCGCGTCAATGCGGCCGGCGGCCTCGACCTGTTCCCGAACCAGAGCTCGGCCGTGCTCACGTCGACGGTCTGGGGCGATGGCCTGATCGACAATCCGCCGCAGCACGCGATCAGCGCAGGCGAGACCGTGCGTTTCATTCCGTTTTCCGAATTGCTGTCGTAACGCGGCGGCTCCCCGAACCATGAAGATTCAGCTGAAATTTTTTGCAAGCGTGCGTGAAGCACTAGGCGTGGCCGACGAAGAAGCCGACGTGCCGGACAGCGTGACGACCGTCGGCGACGTGCGCGCGTGGCTGTGCATGCGCGGCGGCGCGTGGGCCGGCACGCTCGCCGAAGGGCGCGCATTGCGCATGGCATGCAACCACGAGATGACCGATCCCGACACGCGGCTCACCGAAGGTTGCGAGGTCGCGTTCTTCCCGCCGGTGACGGGCGGTTGAGTCTTGCATGGGGCCTGGGGTAGGCACTGAAGCGCTTACGCGGGTCGGCAGCGTTGCATGGGACCCGAGTAAGCGCTAAAGCGCCAACTCGGGTCGACAGGAGCAGGAGCAAACGATGGTTATGGTACGAGTCCAGACCGACGATTTCGATCTGAATGCCGAAGTGACGGCATTGCGCGCGCGCAACCCGAAGATCGGCGCGGTCGCGTGCTTCGTCGGTACGGTGCGCGACCTGAACGAAGGCGACGCGGTTGCCGTCATGGAACTCGAGCACTATCCGGGAATGACCGAGAAGGCGCTCGAGAAGATCGCGGCCGAGGCCGGCCGGCGCTGGCCGGGCATCGACGTCGCAATCGTGCATCGCGTCGGCAGGCTGCTGCCCCTCGACCAGATCGTGATGGTCGCGACGGTCGCGGCGCACCGCGGCGATGCGTTCGCGTCGTGCGAGTTCGTGATGGACTATCTGAAGACCGAAGCGCCGTTCTGGAAGAAGGAAACGACGCCGGACGGCGAGCGCTGGGTCGATGCGCGCAGTACCGACGACGCCGCGCTCGCGCGCTGGGGCGTCGAGTCGGGCAACACGCCGCGCTGAGCGCGGCACCCGGGCGATGCGGCGATGTGCCGCAGGCGCGCCATCGTCGTGCGCGAGGGGCGTTACGCGTCCGGGTCGACGCCGCGCCCGATGATCTTGGTCGGAAACGGCTCGCCGCGGGCGCGCGACGGCAACCCATGCGGATCGTCGCCCGTGTCGCGGCGGCGCGGCGCGATCGCGTCGAGGAGCGCCTGCTGCTCGGGCGGAATCCGGTAGTCCCAGCCGAACCGGCTCAACTGCAGGCTCTGCGCGATCCGCAATGCGGGCTCCATGAAACGGATCGCCGCGGGCGGCGCGTAGCGCGCGTCGACGGTCTTCAGGAACAGCGCCAGCCAGCGGCTGAAATGGGCCGGCTCGATCCCGTCGAGCGGCTGGTGCGCTTGCTGTACGTTGCCGCGATAGCCCTTGGTGCCGAGCACGAGGCTCGACCAGAACGTCACCATCTTCGGCAGATGATCGTCCCAGCGCCCGGCCAGCTTCGCGTCGAACACGGGCCCGAGCAGCGGATCGGCGCGCACGCGGTCGTAGAACGCGTAGACGAGATCGCGGATGTTGTCTTCGGTCGGCTCGGCGTCGCGAGGGCGGGCCGGTGCGGGTTCGGGCGAGGCGGGCAGGGCAGTCATGACAAAAAAAGGGGCCGGTGGATCGGGGCGGCGGCGCGGGCGACGAGCAGGACGCCGGCCGGATTTTGACGCAAAATAGCGTCCTATAACCCCTGAAAAACGTGTAGATACTGCGCATCTTATTGCGCGCACGCGCTCCCGGCAACCCGCGGCCGCGCCACGGCACCATCATCGGCCCTGCACGCATCGAGCGCCGCCCGGCTCAGGTAATCGGGGCACGATCGATTTTTTCCGTATTCGCTCATGAGACTCACCGACTACACCGACTATTCGCTACGCGTGATGCTGTACCTGGCCGTGCGCGGTGAGGGGCTCGCGACCATCCAGGAGATCTCGGACGCCTACGGCATCTCGAAGAACCATCTGATGAAAGTCGTCCAGCGACTCGGCGAACTGGGCTGGGTCGACACCGTTCGCGGCCGCAACGGCGGGTTGCGGCTGTTTGCCGATTCGCTGGAACTGACGGTCGGCCAGGTCGTGCGGGCGACCGAGAACGACTTCGCGCTGGTCGGCTGCTTTTCGCCCGACGGCAGCGAGTCGCGCGGCTGCGTGATCGAGCCGCAGTGCCGGCTGAAGGGCGTGCTGGCGGCCGCGCGCGACGCGTTCTTCGCGGAACTCGATCGCCACACGCTCGGCGAACTGGCCGAGCCCGCATCGCCGCTCGTGGCGCTGCTCGGCATCCGTCCGGTCGCGCTCGTGCGTGCCCCGGTGCCGGACGACGCGCCGGCCGCCGCCGAGCCGTCGTCCAACACCCACTGACACGCGGACGCCGCGCGCCGACTCCGCACCCCCTCATCACACCGCTGGACCGTTTTCAGGCTATCCGGCAATTTTTGCGCTGAATCAACCCGAATTTCGCTTGAAAGCCGCATAGCCATCCTCATCTTGGTGTTAATCGAAAATTGGAGGTCTCGACTAAATGAGAATCGACAAGCTCACCACCAAGTTCCAGGAAGCACTCGCGGACGCGCAAAGCCTTGCCGCCGGCCGCGACAATCAATACATCGAACCCGTTCACGTGCTGGCGGCGCTCATCGCGCAGCAGGACGGCTCGGCCCGCTCGCTGATGTCGCGCGCGGGCGTGCACGTGCAGGCGCTGCAAGGCGCGCTGAACGAAGCGATCTCGCGCCTGCCGCAAGTGACGGGCACGGGCGGCGACATCCAGGTCGGCCGTGAGTTGGCCGGACTGCTGAACCAGGCCGACAAGGAAGCACAGAAGCTCAACGACACGTTCATCGCGAGCGAGATGTTCCTGCTCGCCGTGTCCGACGACAAGGGCGAGGCCGGCAAGCTCGCACGCCAGCACGGCCTCACGCGCAAGTCGCTCGAAGCCGCGATCGCCGCGGTGCGCGGCGGCTCGCAGGTGCACAGCCAGGACGCGGAAAGCCAGCGCGAGGCGCTGAAGAAATACACGGTCGACCTGACCGAGCGCGCCCGCGCGGGCAAGCTCGATCCGGTGATCGGCCGCGACGACGAAATCCGCCGCTCGATCCAGATCCTGCAGCGCCGCACCAAGAACAACCCGGTGCTGATCGGCGAGCCGGGTGTCGGCAAGACCGCGATCGTCGAAGGGCTCGCGCAGCGGATCGTCAACGGCGAAGTGCCCGAGACGCTGAAGGGCAAGCGCGTGCTGTCGCTCGACATGGCCGCGCTGCTCGCCGGCGCGAAGTATCGCGGCGAGTTCGAGGAGCGCCTGAAGGCGGTGCTCAACGATATCGCGAAGGACGAAGGGCAGACGATCGTCTTCATCGACGAGATCCACACGATGGTCGGGGCGGGCAAGGCCGAAGGCGCGATGGATGCGGGCAACATGCTGAAGCCGGCGCTGTCGCGCGGCGAGCTGCACTGCATCGGCGCGACCACGCTCGACGAATACCGCAAGTACATCGAGAAGGACGCCGCGCTCGAACGCCGCTTCCAGAAGGTGCTCGTCGACGAGCCGAGCGTCGAGGCGACGATCGCGATCCTGCGCGGGCTGCAGGAGAAGTACGAACTGCACCACGGCGTGGACATCACCGACCCGGCGATCGTCGCCGCGGCCGAGCTGTCGCATCGCTACATCACCGACCGCTTCCTGCCCGACAAGGCCATCGACCTGATCGACGAGGCCGCTTCGAAGATCAAGATGGAAATCGATTCGAAGCCCGAAGAGATGGACAAGCTCGACCGTCGTCTGATCCAGCTGAAGATCGAGCGCGAAGCCGTGAAGAAGGAGCAGGACGAAGCGTCGCAGAAGCGCCTGCAACTGATCGAGGAAGAGATCGATCGCCTCGGCCGCGAATATGCGGACCTGGAGGAGATCTGGACCGCCGAGAAAGCCGCGGTGCAGGGCAGCGCGCAGCTCAAGGAAGAGATCGAGAAGGTGCGGGCGGACATCGCGCGCCTGCAGCGTGAAGGCAAGCTGGAGAAGGTCGCCGAGCTGCAGTACGGCAAGCTGCCGCAGCTCGAGTCGCAACTGAAGCAGGTCACGCAGGCCGAAGAGCAGGAGCAGCACAACCCGACCCGCCCGCGCCTGCTGCGCACGCAGGTCGGCGCCGAGGAAATCGCGGAAGTGGTGTCGCGTTCGACGGGCATTCCCGTGTCGCGGATGATGCAGGGCGAGCGCGAGAAGCTGCTGCACATCGAGGAAAAGCTGCACGAGCGCGTGGTCGGCCAGGACGAGGCGATCAGCGCGGTGGCCGATGCGATCCGTCGTTCGCGCGCGGGTCTCGCCGATCCGAACCGTCCGTACGGCTCGTTCCTGTTCCTCGGCCCGACGGGAGTCGGCAAGACCGAGCTGTGCAAGGCGCTGGCGTCGTTCCTGTTCGATTCGGAAGAGCACCTGATTCGCATCGACATGAGCGAATTCATGGAGAAGCACAGCGTCGCGCGGCTGATCGGCGCGCCGCCGGGCTATGTCGGCTACGAGGAAGGCGGCTACCTGACCGAAGCCGTGCGTCGCAAGCCGTACAGCGTGATCCTGCTCGACGAGATCGAGAAGGCGCATCCGGACGTGTTCAACGTGCTGCTGCAGGTGCTCGACGACGGCCGCATGACCGACGGGCAGGGGCGTACGGTCGACTTCAAGAACACGGTGATCGTGATGACGTCGAACCTCGGCTCGCAGGTGATTCAGGCCATGACGGGGGCGCCGCAGGAAGAGATCAAGGACGCCGTGTGGCTCGAGGTGAAGCAGCACTTCCGTCCCGAGTTCCTGAACCGGATCGACGACGTCGTCGTGTTCCATGCGCTCGACCGCAGCAACATCGAGTCGATCGCGAAGATCCAGCTCGCGCGCCTGCACGACCGGCTCGCGAAGCTCGACATGGCGCTCGACGTGTCGCCCGCGGCGCTCGAACAGATCGGGAAGGTCGGCTACGATCCGCTGTTCGGCGCCCGGCCGCTGAAGCGCGCGATCCAGCAGGAGATCGAGAACCCGGTCGCGAAGCTGATCCTCGCCGGCCGCTTCGGCCCGAAGGACGTGATCCCGGTCGACGTCAACGACGGCCAGTTCGTGTTCGACCGCGTCGTTCACTGATCGCCTGCCGTCGGCAGCGCGCCCGGTTCGCACCGGGCGCAAAAACGAACACCCCGCCTCGGCGGGGTGTTTGCTTATGGAGCGGCCGAACGGGCCGCCCGGTCGCGGCGGGCGCTCAGGCCTGCTTGTTGCCGCCGAACATGCCGGCGAGCTGCGTGAGCGTGCTGAGCACGTTCGACGTGTCGACCTGGCCGCCGGCCGGCACTTCGCCGTTCGGCGTCGCGCCGTTGACGACGTGCGGCAGCACCTGCGCGAGGATCGACGAGGCCTGCGCCGGATCGATGCCGACCTTGCTCGCGAGCGAGCCGACGACGTCCGAGCCCAGTACGTTCTGCAGCGTGTCCGGCGAGATCGGCTGGTTTTCGCCGTTGCCGACCCACGAACCGATCACGTCGCCGGCGCCGCCGGCCTTGAACTTCTCGATCAGCCCGTTCAGGCCGCCCGGCTGGTTGTTGATGAATTCGAGCGCGGTCGCGATCAGCGCGCTTTGCGAGTTGCCGCCGGCCTGGCCGCCGATCAGACCGCCAACGATGTCGAGGAGACCCATGGTTCTTCACCTTTACTGAAAAGGGCGCCGTGACGACGGCGCCCGTTGAACGAATGCCGCGCGCACGCCGTCGTGCGCGCGGCGCACATCAGGCGCCCGACGCCGCGGCGGCGGAGGCTGCCTTGTCCTTCTTGCTCTTCTTCTTCGAACCCTTCGTCGCCTTCGTGGACGACGCGGCCGCCGGTGCGCTCGCACCCGCGTCGGCGGATGCCGCGGCAGCCG
The DNA here is from genome assembly GCF_001528895.1 of Burkholderia sp. MSMB1078WGS. Taxonomy (NCBI): domain Bacteria; kingdom Pseudomonadati; phylum Pseudomonadota; class Betaproteobacteria; order Burkholderiales; family Burkholderiaceae; genus Burkholderia; species Burkholderia sp. MSMB1078WGS. The sequence goes on from NZ_LPDI01000041.1 coordinate 227,884, forward strand.
CTGCCGCCTTTTCCTTCTTCGATGCGCGCTTGGTCTTGGCCGGCTTGGCGGCCGCTTCCGGTGCGCTCGCCGTCGGCGCGGGCGCCGCGGTCGTCGTGCCGGCCGTCGCGGTCGTGGACGTCGATGCGGTGCCCGCCGACGTCGTGGTCGACGTGGTCGCGGACGTCGTCGCGGCCGGCTTCGACAGCTTCACGCCCTTCGGTGGCGTCGACGCGCCGCCGATCGTCAGGCCGTTTTCCTCGAGATGCCCGACCGACTTCGTGCCGAGGCCCTTCACGCGGTTTGCGAGATCGTCGGCGTCCTTGAACGGGCCGTTCTTGGTGCGTTCGTCGATGATCGCCTTCGACTTCACGGGCCCGAGACCCTTCACGGATTCGAGCGCGGCCTGGTCGGCCGTGTTGACTTCGACGGCTGCGGCAAGGCCGGCGGCGAGCGACAGCGATAGCGCGACGAACAGCATCAGCAGCTTTTTCAGCATGGCAAAGGCTCCCTGGTTCTGACGGATGAATGGCTGTTGCAACGGACGACGGGGCGCGAGGTGGCCGGGCGTCGCCGTTAAGCATAGGACAAATGCGTGCCCTTTTTAAGACAAGCTGACCGAATCTTGCTGAAGGCTTGCGGTGGTGTAAAGGCCGAAACCGATGCCATACGCCGATTTTGACCATTCTTTACGGTGTCGCCGGTTGTCGCGACGCTGGCCGTTCGACAACGCTTGACTTAGAGTGAACTCTAACTCCTAACCTTGTTCCTGCCATGTCGAAAACCGTATCCCAACCCACCGCCGCCGGTCCGCTGACGATCGGGCAAGTCGCCGAACTGACGGGCGTGTCGACGCATACGTTGCGGTATTACGAGCAGGCCGGCCTGCTGCGTGCGATTTCGCGCACGGCGGCCGGGCACCGGCTCTATGCACCGGCCGACCTTGCCGGGCTGGCCTTCGTGATGCGCCTGAAGGCGACCGGCATGCCGATCGCGCAGATCCAGGCGTTCGCGGTGCTGCGCGAGCAGGGCGAGTCGACGTTCGGCGCGCGGCGCGACTTGCTGGTCGCGCATCGCGACGCGGTGCGCGCGCATATCGCGGAGCTGCAGGCGAACCTCGATGCGATCGGCGACAAGATCGCGTACTACGAGGCGCAGGCACGGGAAACGGAACGACGGGCGAATCCTTCTCACTCTTTATCGGAACAGGACGGACACGATGGAACGACTCGTTGAGGATCGCTACACGCGCGGCTGGAACAAACTCAAGGAAATCGACGGCGAAGTGGGCGAACGCGTGATCGCGGCGCTTGCGCCGATCGCGCCGGACTTCGGGCGGCTGCTGGTCGAATTCAGCTTCGGCGACATTTACAGCCGGCCGCAGCTCGACCTGAAGGCGCGCGAAATCGCGACGATCGCGGCGCTGGCCGCGCTCGGCAACGCGCAGCCGCAATTGAAGGTGCATATCGAGGCCGCGCTGAACGTCGGCTGCACGCGCGACGAGATCGTCGAGGTGTTCATGCAGATGGCCGTGTATGCGGGGATGCCGGCCGCGCTCAACGCGCTGTTCGCCGCGCACGAGGTGTTCACGCGGCGCGACGAAGCGGCCGGCGTGGCGGACGACGCGAACGAAGCGGCCGGGCAGCCCGCCTGACGGAGCGTGCGCCGGTGCGTCACGCGCGGTGCGGCGCGACGATCCGGTACTTCGCGATGCGCCGATACAGCGTCGCGCGCGACATGCCGAGCGCGCGGGCGGTCGCGTCGGGCCGCCAGCGATGCGCTGTGAGCGCGGCGACGATGCGGCCGCGTTCGCCATCGGGCAGCGCGCCCGTCGGGGCGCCGTCGAGTTGCGCGGCCAGATCGGCCGGCAGGTCGCGCCGCGTCACGCGTGCGGCGTCGCACACCGCGCATGCATAGCGCAGCACGTTACGCAGTTGCCGCACGTTGCCCGGCCATGGATACGCGGCGAGCTGTTCGGCGAGCGTCGCGTCGAGCGTGAGCACGTGGCCGGTCGCCTGCGCTTCCTCGGCGAATACGGCGGCGATCACGTCGCGCACGTCCGTGCGTTCGCGCAACGGCGGCAGGTCGAACGTCGCACCGCTCAACCGGTAGTACAGGTCTTCGCGGAACGTGCCGTCGGCCACCATCCGCGCGAGATCGCGGTGGGTCGCGCAGATCACGTCGAGGTCGACGCGCACGGGCGTATCGCTGCCCAGCGGCACGACCTCGCCGTCGGCCAGTACGCGCAACAGACGCGTCTGCAGCGCGAGCGGCATGTCGCCGATTTCATCGAGAAACAGCGTCCCGCCGTCGGCGAGCGCGATCTTGCCGCGCGCACCGTGCTTGCGTGCGCCGGTGAACGCGCCGGCCGCATAACCGAACAGTTCGCTCTCGATCAGCGCTTCCGGCAGCGCGCCGCAGTTGACGGCGACGAACGGCCGCGCGCGCCGTGCGCCGGCGTCGTGGATCGCGCGGGCGAACACTTCCTTGCCCGCGCCGGTTTCGCCGAGCACGAGGATCGGCAGCCGCTTGCTCGCGACCCGCAGCGCGAGTTCCGCCTGTTGCGCGATGCGCGGGTCGCTGCTGTTCAGGAACGGCGTCAGCGCGCCGACGTGACGCGGCGCGGCGGTGCCCGGGCGGCGCGATGCCGCGCCGGGTTCGCGGCCGGCGCGCCGTAGCGGCGCACGCAGCCGCGCGTAGAGCGGGGCGCCGGTCGCGCGCAGCCGCAGCGCGACGATCGCATCGAGCCGTGCGGCGTCGCGCAGCGGCATTTCGGTCGCATCGAAGATCTCGTCGATATGGCGCGGCTCGCGTAGCGCCGGCAGCGCGTCGCGCGCCTGCCGGTTCGCGGCGACGATGTTGCCGCATTCGTCGAACGCGATCAGCCACTCGGGCTGCGCCTCGACGTAGTGACGGTTCGGATGCCCGAACAATATCCAGTGCTGCGCGGTGCTGTGCACGAAGTAGCCGTCCTCGATCAGCGCCGCGCTCTGCCGCACGAGCTGGTAGACGAGGCGCTGGCTGTCGCGGCCGTCCGGCGAGTGCACGGCCGACGCGTCGAGCACGCCGATCAGTTCGCCGCCCGGCGAGAAGATCGGCGCCGCGCTGCACGTGAGCGTCGTGAACGCCGCACGAAAGTGATCGGTCTTGTGCACGGTGATCGGCGCGAGATCGGTCAGCACGCTCGCGACACCGCAGGTGCCTTCCTCGCTTTCCGACCAGCACGAGCCGATGTGCAGCCCCGCGTGACGGAAGTCGTTGCGGCGTTCGCGGTCGATCCGATAGTCGATCGTCACGCCGTGCGCGTCGGTCAGCATCACGCAGTAGTCGGCGACGCGGATCATGTCGTGCAGCCGCGTCAGGCACTGGCCCGACGCGCGCAGGAAGGCTTCTTCCTTGTCGCGTACTTCGCGCAGCTCCGCCGCGGTCAGCACGCGCGGGCCGATCGACGAAGCGGGGTCGAGACGGTAGCGCTCCAGCGACCGCTGCCACGACGACACGAGGCGCGCGGAATCCGCCGGCGCGGGCAGGCGTCCGGCGAGCGCGCCAAGTACACGGTCGGCGTGCTGGGCCTGGGGGACGGCGTAGGGCATGGTCGGCTCCGGTTCCGTACGGCGGGGATGTCGCTGTTCTTGTAGCACATCCGGTCCGGCGGATCACATTGCATCGCAGCACGCGATGTGCGTGAGACGGTCGTCTCACCGGTATCGCAACGTGTCTCGCGCCGTTGAGACAACCGAATGCGCGGCGTGCGGCGGGACGTCGCCTGCGCGACGCCGCGCGAACGCTGGGTTTGCGGCGGAACGACGCGCATGCGCGGGCGCCGCGACGATCGCGTTCGCCGTATCGACGACGTGAGACGTCCCGGCGAATTCGATGCGCGCCGCGTCGTCACGGTCGCGCATTCCGAACCCGTGCAGGCCCGCTGCGCCAGTGCAGACGCGGGTTTCGCGGCCATCGCACGCACGATGGCACGCTGCTTGCAGAGATAAGGGCAAGCCGGCGCGATCGCATCGGCGACGACGATCCGCCGCCCGTCGATGGCGGCGGACGAAACAGGCGGAGCCGGCGCGCGCCAACGCGCGGGCCCTGCAGACTGGATGGAGACAAACCCGTGACGACGCCCGTTACCGTCGGCGTGATCGCGAACCCCGCGTCGGGGCGCGACATCCGCCGCCTCACGACGCATGCATCCGTGTTTCCGACCGCGGAGAAGGCGAACATGATCGTGCGCCTGCTGGCCGGCCTCGGTGCGATGGGCGTCGAGCGCGTGCTGACGCTGCGCGACCGCACGGGCATCGCGACGCTGCTGCTGCGCGCGATCGACACGCATCGTGCAGTCGCGCCGCACGAGCGCTGGCCCGAGGTCGACTTCGTCGACCTGCCGATCACCGATACCGTCGCCGACACGCAGGCCGGCGCTGCCTATCTGCACCGGATGGAGGTGTCGCTGATCGTCGTGCTCGGCGGCGACGGCACCCATCGCGCGGTGGCCGCGCATTGCGGCGCGACGCCGCTCGTCGCGCTGTCCACCGGCACCAACAACGCGTTTCCCGAACATCGCGAGGCGACCGTCGCCGGCGTCGCGGCAGGGCTCGCCGCGAGCGGCGCGGTGCCGGCCGAGGTCGCGTTCGTGCGCAACAAGCGGCTCGTCGTGCGCTGCGTCGCGGGCGAACAGCCGGGGCGCGAGGAGATCGCGCTCGTCGACGTGTGCGCCGCGCGGCAGCGCTTCATCGGCGCACGCGCGATCTCCGGCCCCGACGACATCGACTCGCTCTACCTGACGTTCGCGGAACCGGACGGCATCGGCCTGTCCGCGCTCGGCGGCGCATGGGCGCCGCTCGAACGCAGCGCGCCGCACGGGCTCGCGATGCGCTTCGCGCAAGCCGGCAACGCGGCCGGCACACCGCTCGTCGCGCCGATCGCGCCGGGGCGCGTCGACCGTGTCGTGATGCGCAGTTGCGAGCGGCTCGAACCGGGCGCGTGGCACGCGATTCCGTTCGAGCGCGGCACGCTCGCGTTCGACGGCGAGCGCGAGATCGAGGTCGCACGCGGCGATCGCTACGAGATTTCGCTCGATTGGCGCGGGCCGTTGACGGTCGACGTCGGCCGCACGCTGCGCTACGCATCGTCGCGGCAACTGCTGCGCGACGCAGGTGTGCGGCACGACTGACGACCGGCGCAACGGTATTTCGGCATCCGTCACGATCATCAAGGAGACATCGCCATGACAGCCCCTCTCGAAGGACAGGTCGCCATCGTCACGGGCGGCGCGCGCGGCATCGGCCGCGGCATCGCGCTGACGCTCGCCGGTGCCGGCGCCGACATCCTGCTGGCCGATCTGCTCGACGACGCGCTCGATTCCACCGCGCGCGAGGTGCGCGCGCTCGGTCGCCGGGTGGCGGTCGCGAAAGTCGACGTCACGCAGGTCGAGCAGGTCGACGCGATGGTCGCACAGGCGCTCGCCGAGCTCGGCGGGCTCGACATTCTCGTGAACTGCGCAGGCGTGATCAGCATTCGTCCGGTCGCCGAACTGACCGAGCGCGACTGGGATTTCGTGATGGACGTGAACGCGAAGGGCACGTTCCTCGGGTGCCGCGCGGCGCTCGCGCATCTGAAGGCGCAGGGCCGCGGCCGGATCATCAACGTCGCGTCGATTGCGGGCAAGGAAGGCTTTCCGAATCTCGCGCATTACAGCGCATCGAAATTCGCGGTCGTCGGCTTCACCAACGCGCTGGCGAAGGAGCTCGCGCGCGACGGCGTGACCGTCAACGCGATCTGCCCCGGCATCGTCCGTACCTACATGTGGGACCGGCTGTCCGACGCATGGAAGACCGACGGCGAATCGGTCGAGGAATCGTGGCAGCGGCACCAGTTGACGCTGATTCCGCAGGGCCGCGCGCAGACGCCGGAAGACATGGGCCGGCTCGCGCTGTTCTTCGCGACGATGGACAACGTGACGGGCCAGGCCGTGAACGTCGACGGCGGCTTCACGTTCCACTGACGGCCGCAAACCGTGCAATCCGCCGCCGCGGCATGGCCGGGGCGGCATTCGCAGTCAGACCTACCCAGGAGACACACATGACCGCTTCGACACAGCTCAGCAGGGACAAGCTGCTGGACGCCTACCGGCTGATGCGCACGATCCGCGAATTCGAGGAACGCCTGCACGTCGAATTCGCGACCGGCGAGATCCCCGGCTTCGTTCACCTGTACGCGGGCGAGGAGGCGTCCGCCGTCGGCACGATGCTGCACCTCGGCCTCGACGACTACGTGGCCACCACGCACCGCGGCCACGGCCATTGCATCGCGAAGGGCGTCGACGTGCACGGGATGATGGCCGAAATCTACGGCAAGAAGACGGGCGTCTGCCACGGCAAGGGCGGCTCGATGCACATCGCCGATCTGTCGATGGGGATGCTCGGCGCGAACGGGATCGTCGGCGCAGGCGGCCCGCTCGTGTGCGGCGCGGCGCTCGCGGCCAAGCACAAGAAGACGGGCGGCGTGGGCGTGTGCTTCTTCGGCGACGGCGCGTCGAACCAGGGCGTGATCTTCGAATCGATGAACCTCGCGTCGGTGTGGCGGCTGCCCGCGATCTTCGTCGCCGAAAACAATGGCTATGCGGAAGCGACGTCGTCGAGCTGGTCGGTTGCGACCGACAACATCGCCGATCGGGCGAACGGGTTCGGGATGCCGGGCGTGATCGTCGACGGCTTCGACTTCTTCGCGGTGCACGAGGCGCTGGGCGAAGCCGTCGAGCGTGCGCGCAACGGCGGCGGCCCGACGCTCGTCGAGGTGAAGTTCACACGCTATTTCGGTCACTTCGAGGGCGATGCGCAAACCTACCGCGCACCGGGCGAAGTGCAGAAGCTGCGCGACGAGAAGGACTGCCTGAAGCATTTCGAAACGCGCGTCGTGCGTGCCGAAGCGCTGACCGCCGCCGACCTGCGCGCGATCGACGCCCAGGTCAAGGCGCTGATCGACGACGCGGTCGCGCAGGCGAAGGCGGCGCCGCTGCCGGATGCCGCCGACCTGCTCGCCGACGTCTACGTGTCGTATCCGTGAGCGCGGGTTGACCCGGCGGCCGGCACGGCGAAACGAACATTCCAGGAGACAGACATGGCAAGGAAGATCACTTATTCGCAGGCGATCAACGAGGCGCTCGCGCAGGAAATGGCGCGCGACGACAGCGTGATCGTGATGGGCGAGGACAACGCGGGCGGCGCGGGCGCGCCGGGCGAGGACGACGCATGGGGCGGCGTGCTCGGCGTGACGAAGGGGCTGTTCCACAAGTTTCCGGGCCGCGTGCTCGATACGCCGCTGTCGGAGGGCGGCTACATCGGCGCGGCGGTCGGCGCGGCCGCGTGCGGGATGCGGCCCGTCGCGGAACTGATGTTCGTCGATTTCATGGGCGTGTGCTTCGACCAGATCTTCAACCAGGCCGCGAAATTCCGCTACATGTTCGGCGGCAAGGCCGTGACGCCGGTCGTGATCCGCGCGATGTACGGCGCCGGCCTGCGCGCGGCCGCGCAGCACTCGCAGATGCTCACGTCGCTGTTCACGCACATCCCGGGGTTGAAGGTCGTGTGCCCGTCGACGCCGTACGACGCGAAGGGGCTGCTGATCCAGGCGATCCGCGACAACGATCCCGTGATCTTCCTCGAACACAAGCTGCTCTATACGCGCGAGGGCGATGTCCCGGAGGAATCCTATGCGATTCCGTTCGGCGAGGCGAACGTGATGCGCGACGGCGACGACGCGACGATCGTCACGTACGGCCGGATGGTGCATCTCGCGATGGACGCGGCCGCGACGCTCGCGAAGGACGGCATCCAGTGCGACGTGATCGACCTGCGCACGACGTCTCCGCTCGACGAGGAAACGATTCTCGAGAGCGCCGAGCGTACCGGGCGCGTGGTGGTCGTCGACGAAGCGAACCCGCGCTGCTCGATCGCGACCGACATCGCCGCGTTCGTCGCGCAGCGCGCGTTCCGCTCGCTGAAGGCGCCGATCGGGCTCGTCACGGCGCCGCATACGCCCGCGCCGTTCGCCGGCGTGCTGGAAGACCTGTATATCCCGTCCGCCGATGCGATTGCGCAGGCGGTCCTGAAGACGAGGAGCTGACACGATGTCGATTCACATGATCACGATGCCCAAGTGGGGGCTGTCGATGGAGCAGGGGCAGGTCAACGGCTGGCTGAAGGCGATCGGCGAACGCGTGGCGAAGGGCGACGAGGTGCTCGACGTCGAGACCGACAAGATCTCGTCGGGCGTCGAGTGCGCGTTCGACGGCACGCTGCGCCGGCAGGTCGCACAGGAAGGCGAGACGCTACCCGTCGGCGCGCTGCTCGGCGTCGTCGCGGCCGCCGATGCGAGCGACGCCGACATCGATGCGGCGATCGCCGACTTCCAGCGCGATTTCGTGCCGAGCGCGGCTGCCGACGAGGCGGCCGGCCCGCAGCCGGAGAAGGCGCAGATCGGCGGCCGCACGATCCGCTTCCTGAAGCTGGGCGACGGTGCGGGCACGCCGGCCGTGCTGATCCACGGCTTCGGCGGCGACCTGAACAACTGGCTGTTCAATCACGCGGATCTCGCCGCGCACCGGCCGGTGTGGGCGCTCGATCTGCCCGGCCACGGCGAGTCGGGCAAGGCGGTCGAGACCGGCAGCCTCGACGAACTGGCCGACGCGGTGCTCGCGCTGCTCGATGCGCAGCACATCGAGCGCGCGCATCTGATCGGCCATTCGATGGGCGGCGCGGTTGCGATGGCGGCGGCCGAGCGTGCGCCGCAACGCGTCGCATCGCTCACGCTGATCGCGAGCGCGGGGCTCGGCACCGACATCAATCGCGCGTACATCGACGGCTTCGTCGCCGGCAACAGCCGCAACACGCTGAAGCCGCACCTCGGCGCGCTGTTCGCGGACAACGCGCTGGTCACGCGGCAGCTCGTCGAGGATCTCGTCAAGTACAAGCGGCTCGAAGGCGTGCAGGCCGCGCTCGAGAAAATCGCGCATGCCGCGTTCGACGGCGCCGCGCAGCGGCGCGTGTTCCGCGACCGGCTCGCGACGCTTGCGCCGCGCACGCTCGTGATCTGGGGCGAGCGCGATCAGGTGATTCCCGCGCAGCATGCGCAGGGTTTGCCGGACGGCGTGCGCGCCGAGGTGATCGCCGGCAGCGGCCACATGGTGCAGATGGAGGCGGCCGCCGACGTGAACCGCCTGATCGTCGCGTTCCTCGGAGACTGACGATGGCCGCCGCGCTCGAACGATCCAGTCTCACGGCGCTCGGCCAGCCCGGCGCGCGAAGTCGCGACAAGCTCGCGCGCATTCCGGTGCGCGTCGAGCCCGCGGCCGGCGCGGTCTTGCCGAAGCCGCCGTGGCTGCGCGCACGGCCGATGATGAGCGCGGCGGTGGCCGACATGGCCGCCGTGCTGCGCGAGCATCGGCTGCATTCCGTCTGCGAGGAGGCGATGTGTCCGAACATCGGCGAATGCTTTGCGCAGCGCACCGCGACCTTCATGATCATGGGCGGGCTGTGTACGCGGCGGTGCCCGTTCTGCGATGTCGCGCACGGCCGTCCCGAGCCGCTCGATCCCGACGAGCCCGCGAGGCTGGCCGATGCGGCGACGGCGCTCGGGTTGCGCTACGTCGTGATCACGTCGGTCGACCGCGACGACTTGCGCGACGGAGGCGCCGCGCATTTCGCCGCGTGCATCGCGGCGGTGCGCGCGAGCGTGCCGGGCATCGGCGTCGAGGTGCTGACGCCGGACTTCCGCGGCCGCGTGGCCCGTGCGCTCGACGCGTTGTCGTCGGCGTGGCCCGACGTGTTCAATCACAACATCGAGACGGTGCCGTCGCTGTACCGCGCGGCGCGGCCGGGTGCCGACTATCGCGGCTCGCTCGAACTGCTCGCGCAGGCGAAGGCCGCGCGGCCGACGCTCGTGACGAAATCGGGATTGATGCTCGGGCTCGGCGAACGCGACGACGAGGTGCGCGACACGCTGCGCGACCTGCGCGCGCACGAGGTCGACGTGCTGACGCTCGGCCAGTATCTCGCGCCGTCGGCGCACCATTTGCCGGTGCGGCGCTACGTGAGTCCGGATGCCTTCGCCGCCTGGCGCGACGAGGCGCTCGCGCTCGGTTTCAGGGAAGTCGTCGCCGGTCCGCTCGTGCGGTCGTCGTATCACGCGGCCGACGTGCTGGAGGACGCGTAGCGCGCCGCGCGTCAGGCCGCGGCGGTGGCGTGCGCGCGGCCGACGCGGCGCAGGTACAGCACGAGCCCTGCGCCCGCCAGCATCAGGCTGACCGTGTTCGCGAACCAGAAGCCGCGCGCGCCGGTCAGCCACGCGGGCGCGATGCCGCCGACGTCGAAGCCGAGCACGTAGCCGCCGCTGAGTCCGACGCCCCACAGCGCGACCGCATAGATCACGGTCGGCACGACCGCCACCTTGTATGCGCGCAGCACGAACGCCGACGTGACCTGCAGCGCATCGAACACGTGGTAGCACGCGACGATCGCGACGAGCGGCATCGCGGCCTCGGCGACGGCCGGGTTCGGCGTATAGCCGCCGATGATCAGCGGGCGCAGCGCGAACACGAGCACGCCGTAGGCGGCCGCCACGCCGCACGCGAACATCACGCTGTGCCGGCCGAGCAGCCGGGCTTCCTCGGCGCGTCCGGCGCCGAGCGCGCGCGCGACGAGCGTCGACGCCGCCACGCCGATCGACAGCGGCGTCATGTACAGCACCGCGCCGATGTTGCCGGCGATCTGGTGACCGGCGAGCGTCGTCGTGCCGAACTGCGCGATGAACAGCGCCATGCACGTGTACGACGTGACCTCGATCAGGTACGACAGGCCCATCGGCACGCCGAGCTTCAGGATCGCCTTCTGGCGCGCCCACACGGGCCAGCAGAAGCGCGAGAAGATCGCGAGCGGCGCGAACACGTCGAGCTTCGCGAGCAGCGCGTAGCCGATCAGCGCGAGCGCCCAGTTGATCAGCGTGCTGGCGAGCCCGCAGCCGGGGCCGCCGAGCGCCGGTACGCCGAAGCCGCCGAAGATGAACCACACGTTCAGCGGAAACTTGAGCAGCAGCGCGCCGATCTGCAGGATCATCGCGAGCCGCGGCTTGCCGGCCGCGTTGGTCAGCGCGTTGTAGATGCGGAAGACGAGGCTGGCGGGCAGCCCATACGACAGGATGCGCAGGTAGTCGACGGTGCGGTCGTGCAGCGCTGCGGGTGCGTGCGCGACGCGCAGCAGCGGCTCGGGAAAATGCAGCAGCAGGAAGCCCGGAATCGAGAGCAGCAGCGCGAGCCACAGCGCCTGGCGCACCTCCTCGCCGATCTCGGCATAGCGCCGCGCGCCGTACAGTTGCCCGGTGATCGGCTGCAGCGCGGACAGGATGCCGGTCAGGCCGATGTAGATCGATACGTAGATCGACGAGCCGAGCCCGAGCGCGGCGAGATCGACGGCCGAGTAGCGGCCGACCATCGCGGTGTCGATCACGCCGAACGCGATGATCGCGAGCTGGCCGACCAGCACCGGCCATGCGAGACCGACGATTCGGCGGATGTCGCCGAGCATCGTCAATCGGCCGCCTGGCGGCGCGGCGGACGCCGCTTGACGGGCGTCTTCGGCCGCTCGATGCGCTCGTACAGGCGGAAGCGCTCGTCGCGGTCGGCGACGCGGCGGCCTTCCCAGACGAGACGCCACACGTATTGCGACATCGCGCTCGGCTCGCCGAAGTCGGCGCGGTCCTGGCGCAGGATCACGTCGCAGTCGCCGGAGAAATCGAAGTGCATGTTGCCGAAGTACGCGAAAGTCGCGATCTGCGCGTCGCCGAGCCGCACCGGCGAAATGCATTCGTAGTCGGACGGCAGGTGTACGGCGATCTGTTGCGCGACGTCGCGATAGGTGCGGCCGTAGTTGACGATCGGCAGCCACAGCGTCATCAGCAGCACCCACATCAGCGTGGTGCCCGCGCTCGACAGCACGACGCTGCGCCACAGCACCTTCGGCTGTCGCGAGACGCGCCAGCGCACGAGGAAGCACCAGCACACGGTGACGATCATCGCGCAGACGAACGACAGGATCTTGAAATGCGGCTCGTAGCCGGGCACGAGGCGCGCGAGGTTGCGTGCGAGCGGATGCGGGAAGCCGGTGAGCGACGCGAGCCACACGAGCCACACGAAGGTGCCGAGGATCGTGAAGCTCAGCACGGCGAACCAGTCGATCGCGTTGATCGCGCCGCGCTTGAGGGTCGGCAGCGCGAACGTCGCGAGCACCGCGAGCGGCGGCAGCAGCAGCATGTACATGCGGTTCGATTGCTGGCTTTGCAGGATCACGAGCGCGACGAGCGGCACGGCGACCGACAGCGGAATCGCGATGTGCGCGCGACGGCGCATGCCGGCCCAGCTCCACCACGCCCAGATCGCGAGCGGCCACGCGGGCCACGTGAACAGCGGCAGGTTCTTCGCCGCATAGCCGAGCACGGCCGTCGGCGGGCCCGAAAAGCGCATCAGGCTGCCGTGGATCCACTGGTTGAAGAACCACGCGGCGTCGTCCGGCGCCGTGACGAAGGCGGCGAGCGGCCAGAGCGCGAAGATCGCGGCCGCGAGCGGCACGCCGACCAGCGGCAGGCGCAGGTTGCGCATCTCGGGCGTCACGAGCCACAGCGCGGCCGTGCCCGCGAGCAGCGCGACGACCAGCACCGGGTTGCCGGACAGCGCGACGAGGCCGATCGCGAGGCCCCACCACAGTGCGCCTTGGAGCGGCTTGTCGATGCCACGCACGATCCCGTAGACGAGCATTGCGATCCACGCGAACTGCGCAAGCTGCGGCGTCGTTTCGTGCCCGCGTTCCGCGAGGCCGAAGCAGGCGACGAGCACCAGCAGCGCGCCGTCCGCGAGCGTACGGCCGTAGTCGCGCGGCTCGGGTTCGCCGCCGAATGCATATTTGAACGGTTGAACCTCGGCGCGCCGGCCGAGGAGGTAGGCCGCGTACCAGACGAACGCGCACGCGACGCAGAACAGCACGCCGGTGTCGACGCGCGACGCGTTGCTCGCGTCGACCCACGGGCCGAGGCCGCGGATCGACAGCGCGCCGAGCCAGTAGCCGAGCGGCCCGTCGGTCGTGATGAACTTGCCGACCAGGTTCGGCAGCAGCCAGTCGTGCCAGCCGCCCTTGGCCATCGTCCACATCACGCCGAAGCCCGCCGCATCCTCGTTTTTCCACGGGTCGCGGCCGAACAGGCCGAACGCCGCGTAGACGAAGCAGAGCGTGAGCAGCAGCCAGCGCGGCAGCGCACGCGTGGCGGAGGCGGTGAGACGGACGACAGGCTTCATGCAGATGAGCGATTTGTTATGGGCGGGCGGCCGGCGCGGTCGCGCGCGGTCGAGCCGGTTTCGAGCATCCGGCATTGTAGTCGCGCCCGCTGTTGTGCGTCAGGTCGTTGCCCGGGCGCGGGGTGGCGCCTGCCGGGCGAGCAGAGACAAAAAAGGGCAGCCTGGGCTGCCCTTTCGTGCGGTACCGGTGCGTTGCAACCACCGGATCGGTGCAAAGCTTACTTTGCTGCAGCCTTGCCGTTCGCGCGTGCGCCGAACTTGTTCTTGAACTTCTCGACACGGCCTGCCGTGTCCATGATCTTTTGCTGACCCGTGTAGAACGAGTGCGATTCCGACGACACTTCGATCTTGGCGAGCGGGTAGGTCTTGCCTTCGTGTTCGATGGTTTCACGCGTCTGGATCGTCGAGCGCGTAATGAACTTGAAGCCGTTCGACATGTCTTGGAAGACGACTTCGCGGTAGTCCGGGTGAATGCCAGGTTTCATGATTTTCCTTGGTGATAGCGGTAGCCAACCCGCCGCTTGCCGTGTCGAGCCGCCCCGATGGGAGCGATTCGGCCGCCGTCAAGCCCGGCGCGAGCCACTTGCCTAAGGTCGAAAAACGGCGATTATGCCAGAAAATCAGACGGTTGACGAATAATTTTCATGGCGCGTCGAGTGCGCCGGTGCCGGCCGGATCCTGCCGGTAGTAGCGCGCGAGCAACCGGTACAGCTCCGGAAATTCGGACTCGAACGCTTTCGGCCGCACGAACAGCGCCTCGCTGCACACCGCAAAGAATTCCGACGGGTGATCGGCCGCATAGGGATCGATCAGCGAGTCCCGCTCGAAGCGTGCCCACGCGCGGTCCGGCACCGCGTCGACGCGCGCGCAGAACTGGTCGTACGCGTGCTCGAACACGTCGGCCCATGCCTGTGCGTCGAGATGCGGCGCATGCCAGCGGCGAAAAAGGGGCGGATAGCCGTCGGCCGCGCCGTTGACCATGTCGATCTTGTGCGCGAACTCGTGGATCACGACGTTGTACGCGTCCCGGCCGTCCGTCATCTGCGCGTCTTCCCACGACAAGATCACGGGGCCGCCTTCCCAAGCCTCGCCGCTCGCATCCTGCTCGACCTCGTGGACGACGCCGTCCTCGTCCTGCACGGTCTTGCGGATCACGAATTCGCCCGGATACACGACGACGCCGACCCAGCCGTCGTACAGCGACAGGTCGAGATTCAGCACGGGCAGGCAGGCCTGCGCGGCGATCGCGACGATCATCGCGTCGGTCAGTTCGAGCCCGTGCGCGGTCGAAAACGATTTTTTCGCGACGAACAGGCTCGTCAGCTCGCGCAGCCGGCCGAGCGCGTCGGGCGACAAGGTCGCGAGGAACGGCAGGCGCTCGACGGTTTCGTGCCACAGCGCGTCGGGAATCGGGTGGCTGCGCAGCGCGCGGTCGCGGCGGCGGTCGTCGAACCAGCGGGTCAGTTTCGAAAGCATGGAGGCTGCGGACGAAAATCCAAAGCCTGTCTTTTAACTCAATCGATCTGTTTTTGCCATGCCGCGAAGAGGCCGCCGACGAGCGCCACGCCCGCGAGGAAGTAAAAGCCGTCGAGCGACGTGAGGAACGACGCCTGTTGCGCCACCATCCGCGCGATCGACGCGATCGCGAGGCCGTGCGCATCGTTCGGTGCATGGCCGGCGGCCGCAAAGCCGCGCGTCAGCGCATCGACGGTCTGCTGGAACAGCGGATCGAACGCGTTCGCGCGCTCGACGAGCCGTGTCTGGTGCACGGCCAGCCGGTGCTGCTCGACGATGATCACCGATGACGTCGCGAACGAGATCGTCAGTTGCCGCACGATGTTCTTCAGCCGGTAGCCGTGCGTGTATTCGTCGATCGCGAAAATCCGGAACGTGAGGTTCGCGACCGGCAGCACGATGAACAGCAGCAGCAACCCGCGCAGCAGCAGCGGGACGATCAGCGCGGCTTCGCCGACCTGCGGCGTCATCCGCGTCATCCACAGCGCGGCCGTGACGGCGATCGCGAACCCCGGCACGACGAACCACTTCTTGTGCGTGACGAGTTTCGCGTAGCGCAGGTAGGCGAACAGCGCGGTGGCCGAGATCAGCGACATCGTGCCCACCAGGCGCCCGGCGTTCTCGACCGGGTAGCCGAGCCCGCCCTCGAGGAACCGCGACGTCAGGTAACTGAAGCCCGTCGTCTCGTAGTAATAGAACATGTAGAGCAGCAGCCCGATCTGGAACGTCCGCTCGCGAAACGCATGCAGCCGCACGAGCGGTGTCGGATGATGCCACTGGTGATATGCGAACCACGCGAGCGCGCCGAGCCCCGCGATCGTCAGCACGATCAGCATCGGCGAGCCGCTGTAGAGCTGGTAATGCACCTGCTGCAGCACGATCTGCAGCGCGCCTTGCGCGAGCGCGAACACCACGTACGGCCAGAAGTGTCCGGAACCGCGTTCGTCGTCCGGCGTGCGGCCCGAATCGGGCAGCGTGAGCAACGCGAGGATCGCGAACGCGATGCCGGCCGGCGCCGTGCACGCGAACAGGGCGCGCCACGTCGAATGCGCGACCAGCAGCCCGCCGACGATCGGTGCGAGCGCGCTGCCGAGCAGGATCATGATCAGGAACGCACGCGTCGCGGGCGGCCGTTCCTGAGGCTTGAAGCTGATCTGGATCAGGATCCGGCACGCGCCCATCATCGGGCCGATGAAATAGCCCTGGAAGCCGCGCGCGAACGCGAGCGCCAGCGACGTGTCGGCCAGCGCCGCCGCGATCGCGCCGAGCGAGAACATCAGCATGCATCCCGCGACGTAGCGGCGATGGCCGAGCCGGTCGACCCACCATTGCTGCTGCAGGATGCCGAGCACGGCCGCGACCGCGTAGGCGCTCGACGACCAGACGAGTTCGTCGGGCGACGCGTTGATGCCGCCCGCGATGTAGCTCGCGAAGAACGAGAAGACGGCGTTGTCGAAGTAGTCGATGCCGGTGACGAGCGCGAGGGCCCACGGGAACAGGTCTCCGCGCAGGTTCGCGCGGCTCCACAGCGGCGGCCGGCCGGGCACCGCGTTCATTCGCGATCCTTGCGTGCGCGCCGCGTGCCGGCTTCGGCCTGCCGCTGCGCGATCAGCGCGTCGGCGTTTTCGCCGGCGAGGCGCCGTTCGACGTAGTCGATGTCGTGTTGCAACTCCTTGCGCAGCGCGACGGCCTCCTTCAGCTCGCGCTGAACGGCCGCGATCCGCCGGTCCAGCGTCTCGATCTGCCCGGCGAGGCCGGCGCGGATCTCGCGCAGCGACGCCTCCGAATAGCGGCGCCGGCCGTCTCCTGTTTCTTCCAGCGGGCGCTTCAGCATTTCGGTGATGCCGTGCAGCGAGAAGCCGAGCGCACGCAACCGCAGGATGCGCGCGAAGCGCTCGAGGTCGGCTTCGTCGTAAAGGCGGTAGCGGCCTTCGCTGCGCGACGGCGTAACGAGCCCGCGCTCTTCGTAATATTTGAGCGTGCGCGGCGTGACGCCGAGCCGCGAGGCGGCGTCGCTGACGGTCAATAGCGGGGTGGAGGCATCGTTCGGCATCGGTCAGGGAGATTCGGCGGGACAATGACGCGATTATAGATGAACCTGTACGTTCACGTTCAGGTTTGGATCGAAAAACGGCCGCCGGCAAGGATGCGCGGGCGGCCGTGTCGCAGAGCGGGGGCGATCAGCCGCCGCGGCGCATCAGGTCGAAGAACTCGGAGTTGCTCTTCGTCTGGCGGATCTTGTCGAGCAGGAATTCCATGGCCTCGACTTCGTCCATGTCGTGGATGAACTTGCGCAGCACCCAGATCTTCTGAAGGATCTCGGGCTTGATCAGCATTTCCTCGCGGCGCGTGCCCGACTTGTTCAGGTTGATCGACGGATACACGCGCTTTTCCGCGAGGCGGCGCTCGAGGTGCACTTCCATGTTGCCGGTGCCCTTGAACTCTTCGTAGATCACGTCGTCCATGCGGCTGCCGGTTTCGATCAGCGCGGTGCCGATGATCGTCAGCGAGCCGCCTTCCTCGATGTTGCGCGCGGCGCCGAAGAAGCGCTTCGGACGCTGCAGCGCGTTCGCGTCGACACCGCCCGTCAGCACCTTGCCCGACGCCGGAATCACGGTGTTGTACGCACGCGCGAGACGCGTGATCGAGTCGAGCAGGATCACGACGTCATGCTTCATTTCGACGAGCCGCTTGGCCTTCTCGATCACCATTTCGGCGACCTGGACGTGACGCGTTGCCGGTTCGTCGAACGTCGACGCGATCACTTCGCCGGCGACCGAGCGCTGCATTTCGGTCACTTCTTCCGGGCGCTCGTCGATCAGCAGCACGAACAGGATCACGTCCGGGTGGTTCTGCTTGATCGCGTGCGCGATGTGCTGGAGCATCACGGTCTTGCCCGACTTCGGCGACGCGACGAGCAGGCCGCGCTGGCCCTTGCCGATCGGCGCGATCATGTCGATGATGCGGCCGGTGACGTTCTCTTCGCCGCGCATTTCGCGCTCGAGCGACAGCGGCTTGTTCGGATGCAGCGGCGTGAGGTTCTCGAACATGATCTTGTGTTTCGAGGCCTCGGGCGGCTGCCCGTTGACTTTGTCGACCTTCACCAGCGCGAAGTAGCGCTCGCCGTCCTTCGGCGTACGGACTTCACCTTCGATGGTGTCGCCGGTGTGCAGGTTGAAGCGACGGATCTGCGACGGGCTGATGTAGATGTCGTCGGTGCTCGCGAGGTACGACATTTCCGGCGAGCGCAGGAAGCCGAAGCCGTCCGGCAGCACTTCGAGCGTGCCGTCGCCGAAGATCGTCTCTCCCGTCTTGGCGCGCTTTTTGAGAATGGCGAACATCAACTCCTGCTTGCGCAGGCGGTTCGCGTTTTCGATCTCCAGGCCATTGGCCATTTCGATCAGTTCGGACACGTGCAGAGACTTGAGCTCGGATAAATGCATACGGAGAACCCGCCAGGGAGGAGAAGCGACGAAAGAAAATAAGGGAGGAGGGCGAGCGGAGGCGCTCAGAGACTTAAATGCGTCTTGCCGACGTTTTTTAATTCTAGCATAGGCCGATTCGCGCTTGAGCGAGCGATCGGCGGCTTGACGACGGACGTGTTGCCGACTGACAACACGTCCGCGGAACTGCCGGTATTACAGGTGGCTGTCCAGGAATGCGGTGAGCTGCGACTTCGACAGCGCGCCGACCTTCTGCGCGGCGGCCGCGCCGTTCTTGAACAGGATCAGCGTCGGGATGCCGCGCACGCCGAATTTCGCGGGCGTGGCCTGGTTGTCGTCGACGTTGATCTTCGCGATCTGCAGCTTGTCGCCGTAGTCCTTCGCGACTTCGTCGAGGATCGGGGCGATCATCTTGCACGGGCCGCACCATTCGGCCCAGAAATCGACGAGTACGGGCTTGTCGGACTTGACGACGTCCTGTTCGAACGATGCGTCGCTGATGTGTTTGATCTGTTCGCTCATTGGGTCAATACCTCTTACGGTTCGGGGACTGCCTGCTTGCGCGTTGCGGCGTACCGGCCGCCGTAGGCTGCCGGCCGCTGCGGCAGGTCACTCCGCCTTCCGGAAAGGGGGCGTAAGCGCTGCATGCCGCGGCTCGCGGGTCGTTCGGGCGTCATATTAGCCTAAATTGCTATCTGCTGCGGGCGGCGATAGTAGCCGCTACGCGAGTAGGGGTACGACGCGACGTTCGACCGTTGTGCCATGCAGGTGGAGGCCGGTCCGCGAATTACAAGGGGCGCGCCGCATTCAACGTGTCCGATCGAACGACGTGCCGGTTTGTCCGGCGACATTCGCATGGATGCGAACAAACGGTCGCATTCGTCCGGAAGCAGTGATAGAATATGCCGTGACGGGCCTCCTCGCATGGTGGGGCGGTGAACCTGGTCAGGTCGGGAACGAAGCAGCCACAATCGTTTTCCGCCAGTGCCGAGGGTTGGGCTCGTCACCTTCCTTCTCGCCCCGTTCGCAGGGCGTTTTTTATTTCTGCGTCACACTCCGTTCGACCTGCGCCTTGCCCGTGTTCCGCACCGTTTCGCGTGTCGGCGCGACGCAGCGTTACTGATACAATTTCCCGATGACCTATCAAGTTCTCGCACGCAAGTGGCGTCCGAAGGATTTCGCTTCGCTCGTCGGCCAGGAGCACGTCGTCAGGGCGCTCACGCACGCGCTCGACGGCGGGCGTCTCCATCACGCCTATCTGTTTACCGGAACCCGCGGCGTCGGCAAGACGACGCTGTCGCGGATCTTCGCGAAGGCGCTCAACTGTGAAACCGGCGTCACGTCGCAACCGTGCGGCGTGTGTCGCGCCTGTCGCGAGATCGACGAGGGCCGTTTCGTCGATTACGTCGAGATGGACGCGGCGAGCAACCGCGGTGTCGACGAGATGGCCGCGTTGCTCGAGCGTGCGGTGTACGCGCCCGTCGATGCGCGCTTCAAGGTCTACATGATCGACGAAGTGCACATGCTGACGAACCACGCGTTCAACGCGATGCTGAAGACGCTCGAAGAGCCGCCGCCGCACGTCAAGTTCATCCTCGCGACGACCGATCCGCAGAAAATCCCTGTCACCGTGCTGTCGCGCTGCCTGCAGTTCAACCTGAAGCAGATGCCGGCCGGGCACATCGTGTCGCATCTCGAGCGGATCCTCGGCGAAGAGCGGATCGCGTTCGAGCCGCAGGCGCTGCGCCTGCTCGCGCGCGCCGCGCAGGGCAGCATGCGCGACGCGCTGTCGCTGACCGACCAGGCGATCGCCTATTCGGCGAACGAGGTGACCGAGTCGGCGGTGTCGGGCATGCTCGGCGCGCTCGACCAGACTTACATGGTGCGCCTGCTCGACGCGCTCGCGGCCGGCAGCGGCCCGGAAATCCTCGCGATCGCCGACGAGATGTCGCTGCGCAGCCTGTCGTTCTCGACCGCGCTGCAGGATCTCGCGAGCCTGCTGCACCGGATCGCATGGGCGCAGTTCGCGCCGGGCTCGGTGCTCGACGAATGGCCGGAAGCGGCCGACCTGCGTCGTTTTGCGCAGACGCTGAGCCCCGAACAGGTTCAATTGTTCTATCAGATCGCGACCGTCGGGCGCGCCGAACTCGGCCTGGCGCCGGACGAATACGCCGGTTTCACGATGACGCTGCTGCGCATGCTCGCGTTCGAGCCGGCCGTTGGCGCCGGCAGTGCGCCGGGCGGCCAGCCGTCCGTGCCGCCGCGTGCGGTGCCGGCGCCGACGCCGCGTGCAGCCGCGGCACCCGCCGCTGCGGCGAAGCCGGTATCGGCCGCGCCCGCTGCCGCAGCACGGCCGCCCGCCGCGGCGCCGGCCGCCCAGCCGGCTGCCATCCCGTCATCGGCAGAGTCGGCAGCATCGGCAGCACCGGCAGAGTCGGCGGCACCGGTAGCGTCCGACGCACCAGCTATCGAGCCGCCGCAGCCGGAAGCGAAGGCGGCGCCCGCAGGCGACATGCCGCCTCCCGCGCGTAAGGAACCCGAGCCGCCTGCCGTTGCCGCCGTGCAGCGAAACGACGAACCGGCTCCAGCGGGCGAACCGGCGCCGCGCGCCGCATCGCCCGAGCCCGCCGCCGCGCGGTCGACGGCACGCGCGGGCGGTGCCGCCGCCGCGCTCGACGTGCTGCGCAATGCAGGGATGCGCGTGTCGTCGGACCGCGGCCGCGCAGGCGCTGCCGCCAAGCCGGCGGCAGCCCAGCCGGCTGTCGACAAGCCGGCCGCGCCGCGTCCGGCTGTCCAGGTGCCGACGCCGCGTGCCGTTGCGCGTGCGCCGCAGGCAGCCGATTCGCGTCAGCCGTCGCCGCCTTGGGAAGACATCCCGCCCGACGACTACGTACCGCTCAGCGCCGACGAGATGTTCGGCGGTTCCGACGACGGCTTCGTGCCGGCATTCGACAGCGGTCCCGACGATGTGCGCGTGACGCCGAAGCCGGCGGACGCGCGTCCGGCCGCGCCGATCGACTCGCGCCCGTTGCCGCCGGCGATCGCGCTCGATCCGATCGGCTTCGACGGCGAATGGCCGGCGCTGGCCGCGCGGCTGCCGCTGAAGGGTGTCGCGTATCAGCTCGCGTTCAACAGCGAGCTGACGGCCGTCGATGCGACGGCATTGAAATTGTCCGTGCCGGTGCCGCAGTATGCGGACGCCGCGCAGGTGGCGAAGTTGAAGGCGGCATTGGCCGATGCGCTCGGCAAGCCGGTCGAGGTGAGCGTCGAGGTCGGGCCTGCGCGGCGCACGGCGGCGGCGCTCGATGCGGCCGCCCGCGCGGCGCGCCAGCGCGAAGCCGAGCAGGAGATTCACGGCGATCCGTTCGTCCAGCAGCTCGTGCGCGAGTTCGGTGCGCGCATCGTCGACGGCTCGGTGCGCCCGCTCGCCGATTCGGCGCCGGACGGCGCGCCGCCGACGCTGCATTGAACCGAGCGCCCGTCGACAGGCACAATCACGCCCCGCACACATTGGCCGGCACGCGCCGCGTGCCGGTTTTCACACGATCCAGAAGGAGTATTCCCATGTTGAAAGGCAACCTCGCCGGACTGATGAAGCAAGCGCAGCAAATGCAGGAAAACATGAAGAAGATGCAGGAGCAGCTTGCGCTCATCGAAGTCGAAGGGCAGTCGGGCGCCGGCCTCGTCAAGGTGACGATGACGTGCCGCAACGAAGTGCGCCGCGTGTCGATCGACCCGAGCCTGCTCGCGGACGACAAGGACATGCTCGAGGATCTCGTCGCCGCCGCGTTCAACGACGCGGTGCGCAAGGCCGAAGCAACGTCGCAGGAAAAGATGAGCGGGATGACGTCGGGCCTGCCGCTGCCCCCGGGCTTCAAGCTGCCGTTCTGAGCGCAGCGTCCTTGTCACTGTTTGCCGCCGTATGAAACAGCCGTCCGCCTTGTCCGCGCTCGTCGAAGCGTTGCGCGTGCTGCCCGGCGTCGGGCCGAAATCCGCGCAGCGCATGGCGGTTCACCTGATGCAGCACGACCGTGAGGGTGCCGAGCGGCTCGGCCGCTCGCTGCTGTTCGCGACCGAGCACCTGCAGCACTGCGAGAAGTGCAACACGTTCACCGAAGCGCGGATCTGCGAGGTCTGCAGCGACGAGGAGCGCGATCCGACGCTGCTGTGCGTCGTCGAGACGCCTGCTGACCAGATCATGCTGGAGCAGACGATGACCTACCGCGGGCTGTATTTCGTGCTGATGGGGCGACTGAGCCCGCTCGACGGAATCGGCCCGAAGGAAATCCATTTCGACCGCCTCGTGCGGCGCGCGTCCGACGGCGTCGTCAAGGAGGTCGTGCTCGCGACCAACTTCACGAACGAAGGCGAAGCCACCGCCCACTACCTCGGCCAGACGCTCAAGGCGCGCGGGCTGGCGGTCACGCGCCTCGCGCGCGGCGTGCCGGTGGGCGGCGAGCTCGAGTACGTCGACGCGGGCACCATCGCCCGCGCGATGCTCGACCGCCGCACGATGTAAGCCGGGCGCCGCCTGCCGGCAGCGCCGTTCCTCATGCCAGGGAGACACATGAGCGTCAGCCAGGGCCCGCTCGCGGGCGTCAAAGTGCTCGAATTCGGAACGCTGATCGCGGGGCCGTTCGCGTCGCGGCTGTTCGCCGAATTCGGCGCGGAAGTGATCAAGATCGAGGATCCGAACGGCGGCGACCCGCTGCGCAAGTGGCGCAAACTCCATCCGGAGCAGGGCGGCACGTCGCTGTGGTGGTCCGTCCAGGCGCGCAACAAGAAATCGGTCACGCTCAATCTGAAAGCCGACGCCGGCAAGGCGATTGCGCGGCAGCTCGCGAGCGAGGCCGACATCGTGATCGAGAACTTCCGTCCGGGCCTGCTCGAAAAGCTCGGGCTCGGCTACGACGTGCTGTCGGCCGACAATCCGGGCCTCGTGATGGTGCGCCTGTCCGGCTACGGGCAGACGGGTCCGTACCGCGACCGGCCCGGCTTCGGCGCGATCGCCGAATCGATGGGCGGGCTGCGCCACATCACCGGCTATCCGGATCTGCCGCCGCCGCGCATCGGCATCTCGATCGGCGATTCGATCGCCGCGCTGCACGGCGTGATCGGCGCGCTGATGGCGCTCCATCACCGCAAGGTCAACGGCGGCGCGGGGCAGGTGGTCGACGTTGCACTGTATGAAGCCGTCTTCAACATGATGGAAAGCGTGGTGCCCGAGTACGGCGTGTACGGGATGGTGCGCGAGCGCACCGGCGCATCGCTGCCGGGCATCGTGCCGTCGAATACGTATGCATGCCGCGACGGCAGCATCGTGATCGGCGGCAACAGCGATCCGATCTTCAAGCGGCTGATGAAGGCGATCGAGCGCGACGACCTCGCCGACGATCCCGCGCTCGCGCAAAACGACGGGCGGGTGCCGCGCACGCAGGAAATCGACGACGCGATCGCCGCGTGGCTCGCGCCGCGCACGATCGACGAGGCGCTCGCCGTGCTCAACGCGGCCGACGTGCCGGCCGGGCGCATCTACAGCGCCGCCGACATGTTCACCGATCCGCAGTTCGTCGCGCGCCAGATGATCCAGCATTTCAAGCTGGCCGACGGCACCGACATTCCGCTGCCGAACATCACGCCGAAGCTGTCCGACACGCCGGGCGAAACGCGCTGGCTCGGGCCCGCGCTCGGCGAGCACACCGACGAGGTGCTGCGCGGCCTCGGCTACGACGCGCAGGCGATTGCCGCACTGCGCGAGGCGGGCGCGATCTGAGCGCACCCGGCCTGGCGCTTCGCGCCGGGCTTCTCGGCGATGGTATCCGCGAGGAGATTTTCTCCGCGCGGAAAAGCGGGCGGCCCGGCGTTTTCCCCGGTGTGCAGAACGCCGCCGCGCAGTGCGGCGGCGCATCGCGTGCCCATGCGTATACCCGCCCGTCCACGGTGGCCGGACTGTCGCTCTCGCGCCATCTTTCCTCGGTTACAATCGCCGGATGCGAATCCTACTCAGCAACGACGACGGCTATCTCGCCCCCGGTCTCGCCGCGCTCAGCGAAGCGTTGCAGCCGCTGGCCGAGCTTACGGTGATCGCGCCCGAGCAGAACTGCAGCGGCGCGTCGAATTCCCTCACGTTGTCGCGGCCGCTGTCGGTGCAGCGCGCAGCGGGTACGGGTTTCTTCTACGTGAACGGCACGCCGACCGATTCGGTGCACGTCGCGCTGACCGGGATGGCCGATGCGAGGCCGGATATCGTCGTGTCGGGCATCAACAACGGCCAGAACATGGGCGAAGACACGCTCTATTCGGGGACAGTTGCAGCCGCCACCGAAGGCATCATGTTCGGTGTGCCGGCGATCGCGTTCTCGCTGGTCGACAAGGGCTGGGCCCACCTGGCCGACGCCGCGCGCGTCGCCGCGGAAATCGTCGCGCACTACCTCGCGCACCCGCTGCCCGGCCAGCCGCTGCTGAACGTCAATATTCCGAACCTGCCGTACGACCAACTGAAGGGCTGGCAAGTCACGCGCCTCGGCAAGCGTCATCCGTCGCAGCCGGTGATTCGCCAGACCGACCCGCGCGGTGAGCCGATTTACTGGATCGGTGCCGCGGGCGAGGCGCTCGACGCCAGCGAGGGCACCGATTTCCATGCCGTCGCAAACGGTTTCGTGTCGATCACGCCGCTGCAGCTCGATCTCACGCATACGCAGATGCTGCCCGCGACGCGCGAATGGGCGCGCGCCGGAGGGCGGGCTTCATGAGCGGCGAGCGCGCGAAGCGGTTCCCGCTCGCGCTCGAAGATCTCAAGCGAGCGCCACGCAAGTCGGAAGGTCGGGCCGGTGAACGCCAGGCGGCGGGCGCGATGTCGAAGGCCGCCGACAAACCCGCGGCCGTGCTGAAACCCGTTGCGGTGAAGCCGGCCGCCGTGCGGGCGCCGCTGCCGGGTGTCGCCGCCGCGAAGCCGGCGACCGCACCGAAGCCGACCGTGCTGAAGCCGGCGCTGCCGAAGCCGGCGGCGCCGAGCGTCGCGCCGGCCGGCGCGTTCGCGCTCACGTCGGAACGTGTGCGCGAGCGGATGGTCGAACGCCTGCGCGCGAACGGCGTGACCGATGCGCGCGTGCTGGACGCGATGGCAGCGGTGCCGCGCCACATGTTCGTGGATCCCGGCCTCGCGACGCAGGCCTACGAGGATTCGGCGTTGCCGATCGGCCACCAGCAGACCATTTCAAAGCCGTCGGTCGTCGCGCGCATGATCGAGCTCGCGATGGCCGGCCGCACGCTCGAGCGCGTGCTCGAGATCGGCACCGGTTGCGGCTATCAGGCCGCCGTGCTGAGCCACGTGGCACGCGACGTGTATTCGATTGAACGCATCAAGCCGCTTTACGAGCGCGCGAAGCTGAACCTGCGGCCGCTGCGCGTGCCGAACATCCGTCTGCACTACGGCGACGGGCGTGTCGGCCTGCCGTCCGCGGCCCCGTTCGACGCGATCGTGATCGCGGCTGCGGGGCTCGACGTGCCGCAGGCGCTGCTCGAGCAGCTCGCGATCGGCGGGCGGCTCGTCGCGCCTGTCGGCGCACAGAGCGGGCAGCACCAGGTGCTCACGCTCGTCGAGCGCGTCGCGCACGCGCAATGGCGAGAGTCCCGGCTTGATCGCGTTTTCTTTGTCCCTTTAAAATCCGGAGTGATTTGAAACCGATGAGTATGTTGCGCGCGATGCAAAACAACCGATCCAGGGAACCGCTCACGCTCGCCCAGCGCGCGATCTGTGTGGCTGCGTTCTCCACGCTACTGGCCGCCTGTGCGACGCGGCTCGACAACGCGCCCGTCGTCGACCGCTCCGGGTCGCTCGGCACGACCGCCGCCGCACAGCCCGCGGTGCCGCTCGGCCCGCCGCCGCCGGGCTTCTATCGCGTGAAGCCGGGTGACACGCTGTACCGGATTGCGCTCGAGAACGGGCAGAACTATCGCGACATCGCGTCGTGGAACAATCTGGCGAACCCGAACCAGATCGAAGTCGATCAGTTGCTGCGCGTGGCGCCGCCAGGCGGCGCCGCGGTCGCGGGCGTACCGGCTGCGGGCGCGCCGGCCACCGCGCCGATCGCCGGTGGCACGGTCGCGACCGCACCGCTGAGCAGCGGTCCGGCCACGCCGGCCGCGGGCACGTCGTCCGCACTCGCCGCCACGCCGCCGGCTGCGGCCACTGGCTCGAGCGATACGGCGGCCGCGCCGAGCGGCCCCGTGACGTTCGCATGGCCCGCGCGCGGACCCGTGCTGAACGGGTTCGACGATGCGAAGAACAAGGGAGTCAATATCGGCGGGACGGCCGGCGAGGCCGTGAAGGCGGCGGCAGACGGCCGCGTCGTTTACTCCGGCAACGGTCTGCGCGGCTACGGCAACCTCATTATCATCAAACACGATGCAACTTACCTCACGGCGTATGCACACAATCGCGCTTTGATGGTAAAAGAGGGGGACGCGGTAACGAAGGGGCAGAAGATCGCCGAGATGGGTAACAGCGATGCCGACCGCGTGATGCTGCATTTCGAGGTTCGCCGGCAGGGTAAGCCTGTCGATCCGCTGAAGTATTTGCCGCCTCAATAACCGAGACGACCATGCCGAAATCGAAGCGCCACGAGCCGCAAGCCGAGTCTGAGAAGATCAGTCGTGCCACGCAAGCATCGGTGGGGCGAGTAGCTGCTTCGACGGACGACGAAGATGACGTCGCGGAAAACGAACGTGATCTCGATGTACGCGACGGCGATGCGGACGGTGGCGACGACGAGCGCGAAGGCCGCCCGGAAGTAGCGCCCGACGTCGACGATTTCCGCACGCTGCTGCAGGCCGAGCTCACGGCCGATACGATCCAGCATTACCTGAACCGCATCAGCGTGAAGCCGTTGCTGACCGTCGAGGAAGAGCAGCGCTATTCGCGCCTCGCGAAGGCCGGCGAATTCGAGGCGCGGCAGGTGATGATCGAGCGCAACCTGCGTCTCGTCGTGAGTATCGCGAAGGGGTATCTGAACCGCGGCGTGCCGCTGCTCGACCTGATCGAGGAAGGCAACCTCGGCCTCATGCACGCGATCGAGAAATTCGACCCGACGCGCGGTTTCCGTTTCTCGACCTACGCGACGTGGTGGATCCGGCAGAGCATCGAGCGCGCGATCATGAACCAGGCGCGCACGGTGCGCCTGCCCGTGCACGTGATCCGCGAACTGAATCAGGTGCTGCGCGCGAAGCGCCACCTCGAAAAGAATTCGATGTCGACGGGCGAGGCGGCCGAGCGCCGCGAAGCCAGCATCGACGACATCGCTTATCTCACCGGCAAGACCGCCGAGGAAGTCACCGATATCCTCGCACTCAACGAACACACGGCGTCGCTCGACGCGCCGCTCGACCTCGATCCCGCGAGCAGCCTGCTCGACCTGCTGCCCGACGACCAGAGCCAGTCGCCCGACGCGGAGGTGCAGCACCGCGAGCTCGAAACGTTGACGCGTGCATGGCTGTCACGGCTGTCCGACAAGCACCGGCACGTGATCGAGCGCCGCTTCGGGCTGAACCACATCGAACCGGCGACGCTCGAGGAGCTGGCCGACGAGATGGGGCTCACGCGCGAGCGCGTGCGGCAGATCCAGCAGGAAGCGCTGGTGCGCCTCAAGCGGTTCTTCGCCTCCAACGGCGTGCGCAAGGACGCCGTTCTGTAACCGATGACTCCGATTCTTGTTTTTGACATCGAGACGATTCCCGATGTCGACGGCATTCGCTGTCTGGAAGACCTGCCCGCGACGCTCGACGATGCAGCAGTGGCTGAACACGCATTCGCCGCACGTCGCGAGAAGACCGGCAGCGATTTCCTGCCGCACCACCTGCAGCGGATCGCGGCGATCTCGTGCGTGTTCCGCGACAACAACGGTTTTCGCGTGCGCTCCCTCGGGACGCCGCAGGACAACGAAGCCACGCTGATCCAGTCGTTCTACCGCGTGATCGAGAAATACACGCCGCAGCTCGTATCGTGGAACGGCGGCGGTTTCGATCTGCCGGTCCTCCATTACCGCGCGCTCGTGCACGGCATTCCCGCCACCCGCTACTGGGATCTCGGCGAGGACGACCGCGAATTCAAGTGGAACAACTATATCTCGCGCTATCACTCGCGGCATACCGACCTGATGGATGTGCTCGCGATGTATCAGGCGCGCGCCAACGCGCCGCTCGATGCGCTCGCGAAGCTGTGCGGCTTTCCGGGCAAGCTCGGGATGGACGGCAGCCAGGTATGGCCGGCGTTCCAGGACGGGCGGATCGACGAAATCCGCAACTATTGCGAAACCGACGTCGTCAACACCTACCTGCTGTATTGCCGGTTCCAGTTGATGCGCGGCGGTCTGACGCCGAGCGAGTACGCGGACGAGATCCTGCTCGTGAAGAACGCGCTTGCGCAGGAACCGGCCGCGCACTGGGTCGAATACCTGGCGGGTTTCGACGCGTAGCGCGGGCGGCTCATGCCCGCAATCGGTGCGATCAGGCCAGTTCGAGCAGCACCGGCTGGTGATCGGACGCGCGTACGTCGCCGTCGATCTCGCAGCCGATGACGCGCGGCAACAGTGTGTCGGTCACGAACACGAAATCGCACGCGAGTGGCCCGTCCGACCATTGCGCCGTATCGTAGACGCCGGCCGTCGGCGGCGGCGTACGACCGGGATGCCGTGCGACCCACGCGTCGACGAAACCCGGCGCGTCGGCGATCGGCTCCAGGAAGCGCCGGTACGCCTCGCCGTCGAAGGCGCTGTTGAAATCGCCGCAGACGATCGCATCGCGCGGTTGCCCGGTCGCGCTGAATGGCCCCTCGGCGGTTTCGGCGGGAGCGGGTTGGTTCGCGTGCGCGCAAGCCTCGCGATGCCGGTCGCGCAACGCATCGACCTGTGCAAGCCGCTGGCGCGCCGAGTAATACTCCAGATGCGTGGTGACCACGCGCAACGGCCCGAAGGGCGCGTGTAATTCGATATCGAGCGCGACGCGCGGCATCGACGGCGCGCCGGCGTCGGCCGGCCACGGCAGCGATCGGCGCAGCACGCGCCCGACCGGCAGTCGCGTCGCGATCGCATTGCCGAACTGGCGGCGCGGTGCGTCCGGCCGGACGGCCGGCAGGTCCGCGCCGATGGCGTCGACGATCGTATAGCCGGGCAGCAGCGCCGCGAGTTCGGCGAACTGGTCGGTGCGTGGCCGGCCGGGCAGTGCGTCGAAGCCGCGCGTGACTTCCTGCAGGCACAGCACGTCGAAATCGCCGAGCTGGCGGATGGTCGAGACGGTACGGGAAAGATCGACGACGCCGTCCGCGTCCCGACCCCATTGGATGTTCCAGTCGATCAATCGCATGGTCGAATCTCCTGTTGGGCGGAATGTCGGGGTTTGGGCGTTGCCCCGGCCGGTTTGCGGCTCCGCTCGCCGCACGTGCATCCCGAAGCCGCATGCATGGCGGCGCGGGCGCACCACAGGGCTGTCTGTGCGCAAGTTCGACGCCTGCCTCATCCAAAGCACGCGACGGGAGCCTTCGTCGTCTACAATCTCGCCTTCTTCAACGTTTGTCAGGAAAAGCTGGTGTCCGAAGCCGTCCCCACTTCTGCGCGCAAATCGAAAAACGCGCCCGTCGCGCCCGGGCCTGCCCCGGTTCTCGAGATCGAATCGCTCGACATGGAAGCGCGCGGTGTCGGCCGCACGATGACCGAGGACGGTCAGCCGGGCAAGGTGATCTTCGTCGAAGGCGCGCTGCCGGGCGAGCGCGTGACCTATTCGAGCTATCGCCGCAAGCCGAGCTACGAGCAGGCGACGGTAGTCGACATTCTGCGCCCGAGCGTGATGCGCACGCAGCCGAAGTGCAAATTCTTCGGCACCTGCGGCGGCTGCTCGATGCAGCATCTCGACATGCGCGCGCAGGTGGCGGTCAAGCAGCGCGTGCTCGAAGACAATTTGTGGCATCTGGCGAAGCTGCGTGCGGAAACGATGTTCGCGCCGATCCACGGTCCGTCGTGGGGCTATCGCTACCGTGCGCGCCTGACCGTGCGCAACGTGGCGAAGAAGGGCGGTGTGCTGGTCGGCTTCCACGAGAAGAAGAGCAGCTACGTCGCCGACATGACGAGCTGCGAAGTGCTGCCGCCGCACGTGTCGGCAATGCTCGTGCCGCTGCGCCGGCTCGTCGAAGGGCTGTCGATTCGCGACCGGATGCCGCAGATCGAACTCGCGGTCGGCTCGGCAGTCACCGCACTCGTGCTGCGCGTGCTGGAGCCGATCAACGCGGACGACGAAGCGCTGCTGCGCGCGTTCGCGGACGAGCACCACGTGCAGTTCTGGCTGCAGCCGAAGGGGCCCGACACGGTGACGCCGTTCTATCCGCTCGACGTCTCGCTCGATTACACGTTGCCGGAATTCGGCATCCGCATGCCGTTCAAGCCGACCGACTTCACGCAGGTGAACCACCAGATCAACCGCGTGCTGGTGGGGCGGGCGCTGCGCCTGCTCGCGCCGTCGCGCGACGATCGCGTGCTCGACCTGTTCTGCGGGATCGGCAACTTCACGCTGCCGCTCGCGCGGCTGTCGCGTGAGGTAATGGGCATCGAGGGCAGCGACACGCTGACCACGCGCGCGCTGGCGAACGCACGCGAGAACGGCGTCGACGGCCACACGACGTTCGCATGCCGGAACCTGTTCGAAGTGACGGGCGACGACCTCCGCGCACTCGGCGCATTCGACAAGTTCCTGATCGACCCGCCGCGCGAAGGCGCGCTCGCGGTGTCGAAGGCGTTGGCCGAGATCGCGCAGAGTGGCGCAGGCCCGCTGCCGAAGCGCATCGTCTATGTGTCGTGCAATCCGTCGACGCTCGCGCGCGATGCGGGCCTGCTCGTGCACGAGGCCGGTTACCGGCTGAAGGGTGCCGGGGTCGTGAACATGTTCCCGAATACGTCGCACGTCGAATCGATCGCGCTGTTCGAGCGCGACTGAGCCGGGCGGCGGACGTAAAAAAACCGGCCCGCGGGCCGGTTTTTTCATGGTGCGCCGCGAACGTCAGTTGCGGTTGCCGCCGAAGATGCCGAGCAGTGCGAGCAGGTTCGTGAACACGTTGTACAGGTCGAGGTAGATCGCGAGCGTGGCCGAGATGTAGTTCGTCTCGCCGCCGTTCACGACGCGCTGGACGTCGAACAGCATGTAGGCCGAGAAGATCGCGATCGCGAGCACCGACACGGTGAGCATCAGCGCCGGCAGTTGCAGGAAGATGTTCGCGACCGAGGCGAGCAGGATCACGATCACGCCCATGAACAGCCACTTGCCGAGCCCGGAGAAGTCGCGCTTGCTGACGGTGGCGATCGTCGCCATCGCGGCGAAGATGATGCCGGTGCCGCCGAACGCGAGCATGATCAGCGACGGGCCGTTCGAGAAGCCGAGGATGAAGCTCAGCAGCCGCGACAGCATCAGGCCCATGAAGAACGTGAAGCCGAGCAGCACGAACACGCCGGCCGCGCTGTTTTTGGTCCGCTCGATCGCGAACATGAAGCCGAACGCGATCGCGAAGAACGCGAGCAGGCTCATCATCGGGCTCGTGGCCGCGAACAGTGAGAAGCCCGTCGCGACGCCGACCCAGGCGCCCAGCACGGTCGGCACCATCGACAGCGCGAGCAGCCAGTACGTGTTCCGCAGTACGCGGTTGCGAACCGCGGCGGTGCTGACGGAGTCGCCGCGGCCGAAATTGTACGGATAGTCGTTCATGGTTTCTCCTAACATTGAACGCGTGGGCGTCCGGGGCCGGTTCGGCGCGCGCGATGTGCGGCGCAGCAAACCGGGGCAGCTATGGCTAAGATACGTTCCGTGCCGCGAGGTTTCAATGGATCGGCGGCACAAAACATATGGATTCTGAACCTTTCATTCGTGTAAGGGTTCAATCGCAATGATACACGGGATCGTGCTACAATAGCGGATTCATTTGAACCTGTAACTTCTTAATTTTTTGGAGTTTTTATGGCAATCGAGCGCACCCTGTCGATCATCAAGCCGGATGCGGTGGCAAAGAACGTGATCGGCCAGATCTACAGCCGTTTCGAAGGCGCCGGCCTGAAGATCGTCGCAGCGCGCATGGCGCACCTGTCGCGTGCCGACGCAGAGAAGTTCTACGCAGTTCACGCAGCACGTCCGTTCTTCAAGGATCTCGTCGATTTCATGATCTCGGGCCCGGTGATGATCCAGGTTCTGGAAGGTGAAGGCGCGATCCTGAAGAACCGCGACCTGATGGGCGCAACGGATCCGAAGAAGGCGGAAAAGGGCACGATCCGCGCCGACTTCGCCGACAGCATCGACGCGAACGCCGTGCACGGCTCGGACGCTGCGGAAACGGCAGCGGTCGAAATCGCGTTCTTCTTCCCGGAAATGAACGTTTACTCGCGTTAAGCCCTGGCTGACAGCAAGTAGGCAGGATTCAGCGCACGCGGCAAGGCAGCACATCATGACGAGCGAAACTTCCGTCAATCTTCTCGACTTCGACGCCGAGGGTCTTGTCGCGTACTGCGGCAGCCTGGGCGAGAAGCCGTTCCGCGCCAAGCAGTTGCAGCGCTGGATCCACCAGTACAACGCCGGCGATTTCGACGGCATGACCGATCTCGCGAAGTCCCTGAGGGAGAAGCTCAAGGGCCGCGCATCGATCGTGATGCCGGACATCGTCAGCGATCACGTTTCCACCGACGGCACGCGCAAGTGGCTGATCGACGTCGGAAACGGCAATGCGGTCGAAACCGTGTTCATCCCGGAAGAGACGCGCGGCACGCTGTGCGTGTCGTCGCAGGCCGGGTGCGCGGTGAACTGCCGCTTTTGTTCGACGGGCAAGCAGGGCTTCTCCCGCAACCTGTCGACAGCCGAAATCATCGGCCAGCTCCGGATGGCCGAATTTGCATTGCGAGCGTCGCTGGGCCGCGCGCCCGGTCCGAACGGCAAGGCCGAACGGGTCGTTACCAACGTGGTGATGATGGGCATGGGCGAGCCGCTCCTGAATTACAGCGCGGTCGTGCCCGCGATGCGGTTGATGCTCGACGACAACGCATATGGCCTGTCGCGCCGTCGCGTCACGCTGTCGACGTCCGGCGTGGTGCCGATGATGGACCGCCTCGGCGCCGAGTTGCCGGTCGCGCTGGCCGTTTCGCTGCATGCGCCGAACGATGCGCTGCGCGACGAGCTGGTGCCGCTCAACAAGAAGTATCCGCTTCGCGAGCTGATGGCTGCGTGCCAGCGCTATCTGCAAGTCGCGCCGCGCGACTTCATCACGTTCGAATACTGCATGCTCGACGGCGTCAACGACACCGAAGCGCATGCGCGCGAACTGCTGGCCGTCACGCGCGACGTGCCGTGCAAGTTCAACTTGATCCCGTTCAATCCGTTTCCGGAGTCGGGCCTCATCCGCTCGAAGCCGGAGCAGATCAAGCGTTTCGCGCAGGTCCTCATCGACGCGGGTGTCGTCACGACCGTGCGCAAGACGCGCGGCGACGACATCGACGCCGCGTGCGGGCAACTGGCCGGCGCGGTGAAGGATCGTACGCGCCTTGCGGAACGAACGGGCGCAGCAGGAAAAATCATCGAAGTTCGGGCAGTTTGACGGGGGCGCCTGGCCGGGGTGCCCGAACCCTTTGGCGGTGCAACACGCGAATAGCGATCGGTCGCGGCGCCTCGGCGCCGCGCATGGTATGAACCGTTGCGGATGCCGGCCGGCGGGAGCCGGCGGCAGCCGCCAGTGAAGAAGAATCGACGCGAGGACAAGGATGAGTGAGCCGCAGCCGTCTAACGGCGCAGAGACGAATGCCGCGAAGCCGGCACCGGCGGGACTGGAATCGCTGGCGGCGGTCGGCAGCCGGCTGGCGCAGCTTCGGGAGGCGAAGGGCTGGTCGGTCGACGACGTGTCGGCGCGACTCAAGGTCGCACCGCAAAAGCTCCGGGCGCTCGAGGCCGGCGACATCAGCCATTTGCCCGGCGTGACGTTCGCGCTCGGGGTCGTGCGCAGCTACGCGAAGATGCTCGGCGTCGATCCGGAACCGTTCGCGCAGGCGTTGCGCCGCGAGCGCGGGGTGCCGGAAGTCGACCTGTCGATGCCTGCGTCGTCGGGCACGGATCTGCCGCGCGGCCGCGTGTCGATTCCGCTGGGCGGCTCGTCGCGCCACCATCCGTGGCTGTGGGGAACGGGGATCGTCATCGTCGCGGTGGTCGCCGTACTGATGTGGCACACTGGCGGCGATTCGTCGAGTCTGCTCGCACGCTTGAAGGGCGGCGACGCCGAACATGCGTCGGCCGCGAGCGCGGCGGCGGCATCGTCGTCTGCCGAAGAAGCGGCCGCGACCGGCGCGTCGGCGGCGGTGGCGAATGAGGTTCCGGCCCCGGCTGCCGCATCGGCATCGGCTGCCCCGGCGCAGCCGATTGCGTCGGCTGTTCCGGCGCCTGCGGCCCCGGTCGCGACGGCTGCCGCATCGCAGCCGGTGGCGGCAGCGGCGGCGGCAAGCACGGCCACGCCAGCCCAGCCGGCGAGCGTCGTGGTGGCGGCAGGCCAGTCGATGGTCGAACTGAAGGTCAAGCAGGATTGCTGGTTCAGCGTGCGAGACAAGAACGGCAAGGAGCTGTTCTCGGCGCTGGTGCGTGCCGGCGAAACGAAGCAGGTTGCCGGTGACGGGCCGTTCAAGGTCACGATCGGCAACAAGGCCGGTCTCGACGCGGTTGCGTTCGACGGAAAACCGGTCGATCCGGCAAAATATTCGGCAGCGCGGGGTAACGTGGCGCGGTTCACGTTGCCCTGACGTCAAGCGCCGTGGCGAAGGCCTGCCGTCGATATCGGCAGGCCGTGAGGGCACGGCGCTTTTTCAATTCATGCGCCGCGTTGCGGCGCATTCCGCGTAAATGGATCTATCGATGCAATCCGAAGCTCAATCCCCACGCAGCAGTCAGATTTGTTCAACCGAACCGGTGTTCGGCGGGCATCAGCCGCGCCGTGTATCGCATGCGGTGGATGTCCGCTGGGGCGGGCAACTCGTGACGATCGGCGGCGACGCGCCGGTGCGCGTGCAGTCGATGACGAATACCGACACGGCCGATGCGATCGGCACGGCGATCCAGATCAAGGAACTCGCGAACGCGGGCTCCGAACTGGTGCGCATCACGGTCAACACGCCGGAGGCCGCGGCCGCCGTGCCGGCGATTCGCGAGCAGCTCGACCGGATGGGCGTGACCGTGCCGCTCGTCGGCGATTTCCACTACAACGGCCACCTGCTGCTGCGTGACTACCCGGGCTGCGCGGAGTCGCTGTCGAAGTACCGGATCAACCCCGGTAACGTCGGTCAGGGCGCGAAGCGCGACACGCAGTTCGCGCAGATGATCGAAGCTGCGGCGAAGTACGACAAGCCGGTGCGGATCGGCGTGAACTGGGGCAGCCTCGACCAGGATCTGCTCGCACGCATGATGGACGAGAACGGTGCGCGCGCGCAGCCGTGGGACGCGCAGAGCGTGATGTACGAGGCGCTGATCCAGTCGGCGATCGGCTCGGCCGAACGCGCGGTGGAGCTTGGCCTCGGCCGCGACCGCATCGTGCTGTCGTGCAAGGTCAGTGGCGTGCAGGACCTGATCGCCGTGTACCGCGAACTCGGCCGCCGCTGCGGCTTCGCGCTGCATCTCGGGCTGACCGAGGCCGGCATGGGCTCGAAGGGAATCGTCGCGTCGACGGCGGCGCTCGGCGTGCTGCTGCAGGAAGGGATCGGCGACACGATCCGCATTTCGCTGACGCCGGAGCCGGGCGCGCCGCGCACGGGCGAAGTGATCGTCGGCCAGGAAATCCTCCAGACGATGGGCCTGCGCTCGTTCGCGCCGATGGTGATCGCGTGCCCGGGCTGCGGCCGCACGACGAGCACGCTGTTCCAGGAACTCGCGATGCAGATCCAGACGTATCTGCGCGAGCAGATGCCGGTGTGGCGCAAGGAATATCCGGGCGTCGAGAAGATGAACGTCGCGGTGATGGGCTGCATCGTCAACGGCCCGGGCGAATCGAAGCACGCGAACATCGGCATCAGCCTGCCGGGTTCGGGCGAGAACCCGGCCGCGCCCGTCTTCATCGACGGCGAGAAGGTCAAGACGCTGCGCGGCGAGCGGATCGCCGAGGAATTCCAGCAGATCGTCAGCGACTACGTCGCGCGCAATTACGGCCGCACCGAGGCCCTGAACTAATTCGTCCACACACACGAACGATGACTGAACAGAAACGCAAGATCGAGAAGCTCACCGGCGTCAAAGGCATGAACGACATCCTTCCGCAGGATGCCGGCCTGTGGGAATTCTTCGAAGCTACCGTGAAATCGCTGCTGCGCGCGTACGGCTATCAGAACATCCGCACGCCGATCGTCGAGCACACGCAGCTCTTCACGCGCGGCATCGGCGAAGTCACCGACATCGTCGAGAAGGAGATGTACAGCTTTACCGACGCGCTGAACGGCGAACACCTGACGATGCGTCCGGAGAACACCGCGGCCGTCGTGCGCGCGGCGATCGAGCACAACATGCTGTACGACGGCCCGAAGCGCCTGTGGTACATCGGCCCGATGTTCCGTCACGAGCGTCCGCAGCGCGGCCGCTACCGGCAGTTCCATCAGGTCGGCGTCGAGGCGCTCGGCTTTGCGGGCCCCGATGCGGATGCCGAGATCATCATGATGTGCCAGCGCCTGTGGGACGACCTCGGGCTGACCGGCATCAAGCTCGAGATCAACTCGCTCGGTCTCGCCGAAGAGCGCGCTGCGCATCGCGTCGAACTGATCAAGTACCTCGAGCAGCACGTCGACGTGCTGGACGAAGACGCAAAGCGCCGCCTGTATACGAACCCGCTGCGCGTGCTCGACACGAAGAATCCCGCGCTGCAGGAAATCGCGCAGAACGCGCCGAAGCTGATCGACTTCCTCGGCGACGAATCGCGTGCGCACTTCGAAGGGCTGCAGCGCCTGCTGCTCGCGAACAACATTCCGTTCAAGATCAACCCGCGTCTCGTGCGCGGCCTCGATTACTACAACCTGACCGTGTTCGAATGGGTGACCGACAAGCTCGGTGCGCAGGGCACGGTTGCGGCCGGCGGCCGCTACGATCCGCTGATCGAGCAGCTCGGCGGCAAGCCGACCGCCGCGTGCGGCTGGGCGATGGGCATCGAGCGCATCCTCGAGCTGTTGAAGGAAGAGGATCTGGCGCCCGAGCAGGAAGGCGTCGACGTATATGTGGTGCATCAGGGCGAAACCGCGCGCGAACAGGCGTTCATCGCGGCCGAACGCCTGCGCGACACGGGCCTCGACGTGATCTTCCACTGCAGCGCCGACGGCGCGCCGGCGAGTTTCAAGTC
This sequence comes from Burkholderia sp. MSMB1078WGS, assembly GCF_001528895.1. Taxonomy (NCBI): domain Bacteria; kingdom Pseudomonadati; phylum Pseudomonadota; class Betaproteobacteria; order Burkholderiales; family Burkholderiaceae; genus Burkholderia; species Burkholderia sp. MSMB1078WGS. The sequence continues at coordinate 265,526 of NZ_LPDI01000041.1, forward strand.
GCAGATGAAGCGGGCCGATGCAAGCGGCGCCGCGTTCGCGGTGATCTTCGGCGAAGAAGAGGTCGCGAACGGCACGGTGGGCGTGAAAGCGTTGCGCGGCGCGGGTGCGGAAGGGGAAAAGAACGTTCAGCAGACCGTACCGGTCGAAAGCTTGACCGAATTCCTAATCAATGCGATGGTTGCATCCGCCGAAGACGGCGACGACTGATCGCGCTCGCATTCGCTCGACAAGAAAAGCTTGAACAGGAAGGAATCGCTCGCCGATGAGTTATCACGACGAACAAGAATCGATTGAAAATCTCAAGGCGTGGTGGGCCCGCTGGGGCAACCTCACCACGTGGATCGTGCTCGCGGCGCTCGTCGTCGCGGCCGGTTTCAACGGCTGGAATTACTGGCAGCGCCGTCAGGCTGCCGAGGCGTCCGGGCTGTACGAGCAAGTCCAGAAGGCTGCCGCCGCGAACGACAAGGCAACGATGGCCCGCGCGGCTGCCGACATGGAGGACAAGTTCGGCAGCACGCCGTATGCGCAGATGACGGCGCTTGCGGCCGCGAAGACGCTGTACGCGGCCGGCGATGCGGCAGGCGCGAAGGCGCAGCTGCAATGGGCCGTCGATCACGCCAAGGACGACGAGTACAAGCAGATCGCGAAGCTGCGCCTCGCGTCGCTGCTGCTCGACGAGAAGGCGTACGATGCGGGCCTCGCGCTGCTGTCGGGTACGCCGGTCGATGCATTCAAGGGCCTCGTGGCCGATCGCCGCGGCGATCTGCTGGCCGCGCAAGGCAAGACCGACGATGCGCGCGCCGCTTACAAGCTCGCGCTCGACGGCCTGTCGAAGGACGACCAGTCCGCGCGCCAGCTCGTGCAGTTCAAGCTGGACGCGCTCGGCGGCTGAATCCCGGTCCCCTCAACCTCTTAACTCTGCTTCGCTAACCGATGAATTTGCTGAAACGTTACGCTGTGCCCGTTGCCTGCGCGGCGGCTGTCCTCGCTCTGGCGGCTTGCTCGTCGTCGAAGGACGCGCGCCGCGTGCCGACGCCGCTCACCGAGTTCAAGCCCGTCCTGGACGTGCAACAGGTCTGGAAGGCGAGCGTCGGCAAGGGCGGGCGCTACCTGTTCTCGCCGGTAGCCGTGGGCGACGCCGTCTATGCGGCGGGCGAAAACGGTTCGGTCGAGAAGATCGACGCGAAGACGGGCCAGACGCTCTGGCGCTCGAAGGTCGGTTCGGACCTGTCGGCCGGTGTCGGCAGCGATGGCAACCTGACCGCGGTCGGTGCGTTGAAGGGCGGCGTGTTCGTGCTGGGCCCGGACGGCAAGCAGCTGTGGAAGACCAGCGTGCAGGGCGAGATCTTCTCGCCGCCGCTCGTCGGTAACGGTCTCGTGATCGTCCGCACGATCGACGGCCAGGTGATCGCGTTCAACGCGCAGACGGGCGAGCAGAAGTGGGCCTACCGCAACCGTGCGGTGCCGCTGAACCTGCGCGTGTCGGCCGGCATGACGTTCGCGGGCGACGCGGCCGTGCTGGCGGGCTTCCCGGGCGGCGGGCTCGTCGCGATCAACCTGCAGACGGGCGAGCCGTTCTGGCAGACTCCGGTGTCGTTCCCGAAGGGCGTGACCGAGGTCGAGCGCATCAATGACGTCAGCGGCCCGCCGACGCTCGTGGGTGCGCAAGCCTGCGCGGTGACGTTCCAGGGTCAGCTCGGCTGCTTCGATGCGAACTCGGGCCGTCCGCTGTGGGAAAAGCCGTTCTCGAGCCGCAGCGGCCTCGCGCAGGACGATTCGGTGGTCGCCGGCGGCGACGACTGGTCGGTCGTGACCGCATACGACGCGGCCACGGGCAACCAGCTCTGGCGCAACGACAAGCTGAAGAGCCGCGACGTCGGCGTGCCGTACCTGCTCGGGCATGCGGTCGTGATGGGCGATTACAAGGGTTTCGTGCACTTCCTGTCGCGCGAGGACGGCAGCTTCATCGCGCGGATGAAGACCGACGGCAGCGCGATTACGGCGGCGCCGGTCCTCGCGGGCAATACGCTCGTCGTGCAGACGAAGGACGGCGGCCTGTACGGATTCCGCCCGCGCTGACGCGCAGGAAACCGGCGTGGCCGTGGCGTGGCGGGCGGGTCCCGCGCGCCGCGGCCACGCGACTTGACAGCGGCCGGTGTTCCCGGCCGCTCGGTATTTGAAAGGCAGTTCGAGACGAAAGACGACGGCGCGCAACGCGCGCCGGGCGCGCGCATCCGGCGCGGCGCGAATTCGTGATATTTTCATTCAGCGCAGCCGCCCGCAGCAGCGGGCCTCCCGCTGCTGCGCTTCACCGTAGAAAACACAGATGAAACCGGTCATTGCCCTCGTTGGGCGCCCCAATGTGGGGAAATCCACGCTGTTCAACCGGCTCACGCGCTCGCGCGATGCGCTGGTCGCCGACTTGCCGGGCCTCACGCGCGATCGCCATTACGGCGAAGGGCGCGTCGGCGCGCGGCCGTACCTGGTCGTCGATACCGGCGGCTTCGAGCCCGTCGCGAAGGACGGCATCCTGCACGAAATGGCGCGCCAGACGCGGCAGGCCGTCGAGGAAGCCGACGTCGTCGTGTTCATCGTCGACGGCCGCAACGGGCTCGCGCCGCAGGACAAGTCGATCGCCGACTACCTGCGCAAGACCGGCCGGCCGATCTTCCTGGTCGTCAACAAGGCCGAGGGGATGAAGTACACGGCGGTCGCGACGGATTTCTACGAGCTCGGGCTCGGCGATCCGCGCGCGATCTCGGCCGCGCACGGCGACGGCGTGACCGACATGATCAACGAGGCGCTCGAAGTCGCGTACGCGGGCCAGCCCGAGGAAGCGGACGAGGACGATCCGTCGCGCGGCATCAAGATCGCGATCGTCGGCCGTCCGAACGTCGGCAAGTCGACGCTCGTCAACGCGTTGATCGGCGAAGACCGCGTGATCGCGTTCGACATGCCGGGCACGACGCGCGATTCGATCTACGTCGACTTCGAGCGTAACGGCAAGAAATACACGCTGATCGACACGGCCGGCCTGCGGCGCCGCGGCAAGGTGTTCGAGGCGATCGAGAAGTTCTCGGTCGTGAAGACGCTGCAGTCGATTTCCGACGCGAACGTCGTCATTCTTCTGCTGGATGCGCAGCAGGACATTTCCGACCAGGACGCGCACATCGCCGGCTTCGTCGTCGAGCAGGGCCGCGCGCTCGTGATCGGCGTCAACAAGTGGGATGGCCTCGACGACCACGCGCGCGACCGCGCGAAAGCGGATTTGACCCGCAAGCTGAAATTCCTCGACTTCGCGAAATCGCACTTCATTTCCGCCGCGAAGAAGACGGGTATCGGCGCGCTGATGCGCTCGGTCGACGACGCCTACGTGGCGGCGATGTCGAAGCTGCCGACGCCGAAGCTCACGCGCGCGCTGATCGAGGCCGTCGAATTCCAGCAGCCGCGCCGTCGCGGCCCGGTGCGTCCGAAGCTGCGCTACGCGCACCAGGGCGGCCAGAATCCGCCGATCATCGTGATCCACGGCAACGCGCTCGACGCGGTGACGGAAACCTACAAGCGCTACCTCGAAAACCGATTCCGCGAAACTTTCTCGCTGACCGGGACTCCATTGCGCATAGAGTTCCGTTCGTCGAACAACCCGTACGCGGACAAGGGCTGAGGCATGTCCCGCAACGGCCAGGCCGCATGGCCTATGCCCGGGCGGGGCAGGCAAAATCGGCTATAGTGTAGCGATTGGCGCCGGATCTCTTTTTCTTCGCCGCCAATCCAGATCAACCTGCAAAAAAAGATGGAGTACGCCATGAGCAACAAAGGGCAATTGTTACAAGACCCGTTTTTGAACGCACTGCGCAAAGAGCACGTTCCCGTTTCGATCTATCTCGTCAACGGCATCAAGCTTCAAGGGAACATTGAATCGTTCGACCAGTACGTCGTGTTGCTCCGTAATACGGTGACCCAGATGGTTTACAAGCACGCCATCTCGACGGTCGTGCCGGCGCGCCCGGTGAATTTCCACCCGGACGCGGAAGCCTCGTCCTAACCAATTGCAGCGGCCGGCATCCGGTCGCCGCGAGCGACCGATGCCAGCCGCCTTATCTTGACACCCGATAATTTGATCAACGCAGCGCTCGTCGGCATCGATTTCGGCAAGACCGATTTCGAAGCCAGTCTCGAAGAACTCAGTCTTCTCGCCTCCAGCGCGGGGGCCCGTCCCGCCGTCACCCTCACGGGCCGTCGCTCAAGTCCCGACGCCAAGATGTTCATCGGCAGCGGCAAAGCCGAAGAACTGCGGCTTGCGTGCGACGCGCACAACGTCGAAATCGTCATCTTCAACCATGCGCTGGCGCCCGCCCAGCAACGCAATCTGGAGCAGGCGCTTAACAGGCGCGTGGTCGACCGCACGAGCCTCATCCTCGACATCTTCGCGCAGCGTGCCCGCAGCCACGAAGGCAAGCTGCAGGTCGAGCTCGCGCAGCTTCAATACCTGTCGACCCGGCTCATTCGCGCATGGACCCACCTCGAGCGGCAAAAGGGCGGTATCGGCCTGCGCGGCCCCGGCGAAACCCAGCTCGAAACCGACCGCCGCCTGATCGGCGAACGCATCAAGATGCTGAAGTCGCGGCTCGACCGGCTGCGCCGCCAGCACAGCACGCAGCGCCGGCAGCGCGCGCGCAGCGGCACGATGTCGGTGTCGCTCGTCGGCTACACGAACGCGGGCAAGTCGACGCTGTTCAATGCGCTGACGAAAGCGCAGGCGTACGCGGCCGACCAGCTGTTCGCGACGCTCGATACGACGTCGCGGCGCGTGTACCTCGGCGACGAAGTCGGGCAGATCGTCGTGTCCGATACGGTCGGGTTCATCCGCGAGCTGCCTCACCAGCTCGTCGCGGCGTTCCGCGCGACCCTCGAGGAAACGATCCATGCGGATCTGCTGCTGCATGTGGTCGACGCGTCGAGCGCGGTCAGGCTCGAGCAGATCGAGCAGGTCAACGGCGTGCTGCACGAGATCGGCGCGGACACGATCCGGCAGGTGCTGGTGTTCAACAAGATCGACGCCGTGCCCGAGCTGGCGGCCCGCGGCGACGCGGTCGAGCGGGACGAGTATGGTAATATTTCGCGCGTCTTTTTGAGCGCGCGCACCGGTCAAGGTCTCGATACGTTGCGTGCCGCCATCGCCGAAATCGCCTCCGCGGAACACCTTTCCAGCGCGACGTTGCCCGACGCGCTCGATGGCACGTCCGCTGAATCGCACGAAGACCACACGATTTCCGAACACGGGCGCTAACCGGTCCCGGCCGGTTCGCCGGCGTCCAATCTGGTGAACAAACTCTGGTGAACGAATACAACGAGCGGAGTACCTGGCGGCGGATGCGCGCCTTGCTGTCGATCAACGATCCCCGCTGGGGACGCGGCGAAGGCAATGGCAAGGACGGATCCCGCCCCCGCGCGAACGAATCGAAGCGTCCGCCAGGCGGCGACGGCGACGGTCCGCCCGATCTCGACGAGATGTGGCGCAATTTCAACCGGCGCCTGAGCGGCCTGTTCGGCGGCAAGGGCGGCAACGGCTTCCGTCCCGACAATGGCCGGGCCGCACGGGTCGGCGTCGGCATCGTGATCGGCGTGCTGGTCGCGATTTATGCGGGCAGCGGGCTGTTCGTCGTGCAGGAAGGCCAGACGGGCGTCGTGCTGCAGCTCGGCAAGGTGTCGGGCACGGTCGGCCAGGGCGTGCACTGGCGCGCACCGTATCCGTTTGCGTCGCACGAGATCGTCGACACGTCGCAGGTCCGCTCGATCGAGATCGGCCGCAATAACGTCGTGCGCCTCGCGAACGTGAAGGAAGCCGCGATGCTGACGCGCGATGCCGACATCGTCGACGTGCGCTTCATCGTCCAGTACCGGATCCGTTCCGCCACCGATTACCTGTTCCGCAGCGTCGATCCCGAGCGCAGCGTGTCGCAGGCCGCGCAGGCCGCGGTGCGCGCGATCGTCGGCACGCGCAGTGCGGCCGACATGCTGAACCAGGACCGCGATGCGCTGCGCGAGCAGCTTTCCAGCGCGATCCAGCGCGATCTCGACCGCTACCAGTCGGGGCTCGAAGTGACGGCCGTCACGATGCAGAGCGTCGCGGCGCCCGAGCAGACCCAGGCCGCCTACGCCGAAGTCGCGAAGGCGCGCGACGAGCGCGAGGCCGCGAAGCGCGCCGCGCAGGCGTATGCGAGCGACCTGCTGCCGAAGGCGCAGGGCGATGCGGCGAAGCTCGTCGACGAAGCGAAGGCGTATGCCGATCGCGTGGTCACGGAAGCCGAGGGCGACGCGGAACGCTTCAAGCAAGTCTATGCGCAGTACTCGAAGGCGCCCGCGGTCATTCGCGAGCGGATGTACCTCGAGACGATGCAGGAAATCTATTCGAACGCGACGAAGGTGTTCGTCGGCAACAAGGGCGGCAACAGCGTCGTGTACCTGCCGCTCGACAAGCTCGTCGAGCAGGGCCGGCAAAACGCCGCGACGTCGGCCGGCGCGTCCGCCGCCGATGCGGCGTCGGCACCGGCGGCCACGGCGGCGTCGGCAGCGGCAGCCGCGCCGGCGAGCGCCGCATCGGCCGCCACCGCGCCAGGTGTCGACGTGTTGCGATCGCGCGACGCGTTTCGCAGCCGGTCGCGTGAAGACGATACGAAGTAACGGGGAGCGCAGAACATGAACCGAATCATTGCGCTCGTCGTCGCAATCGTGATCGTTGCCTTCGCGGCATCGTCGACGGTCCTCACCGTCGATCCGCGCCATACGGCCGTGCTGTCGGGCCGCGACGGCACGCAGCCGGAGCTCGCGGGCCCCGGCGTCCATTTCAAGCTGCCGCCGCCGCTGCAGACGGCGACGCTGATCGACACGCGCCTGCAATCGCTGGAGTCGTCCGATCCGCTGCAACTGGCAACCGAAGACAAGCACGACCTGCTCGTCGCGTATGCGGTGAAGTACCGGATCAGCGACCCGATGAAATATTTCACAGCGACGGGCGGCGACCCGGCGGCGGCGAGCGAACGGCTGTCCGGCACGCTGAAGAGCGCGCTCGGCGATGCATTCGGCAAGCGCGCGCTCGACGACGCCCTCGGCGGCCAGCGCGCGATCGCCGATGCGGCTCGCGATGCGGCGAAGGCGAGCGCGGCCGGTTTCGGCGTCGACGTGGTCGACGTCCAGCTCACGCGTGTCGACCTGCCGGCTGCGCAGACGGACGCCGTCTATCAACGGATGATCGGCGCGTTGCGCGATCAGGCGGCCCAGGTGCGTGCGCAAGGCGCGGCCGACGTCGAGCAGATCAAGGCCGACGCCGAACGCGAGCAGCAGGCCGTGCTCGCGAACGCGTACAAGTCCGCGCAGACGATCAAGGGCGAGGGCGACGCGAAGGCCGCGACGATCGCCGCCGATGCGTTCGGCCGCGATCCGCAGTTCTATCAGTTCTACGCGAGCCTGCAGGCCTACCGGAATACGTTCAAGCGCAACGACATCATCGTCGTCGATCCCGACAGCGAGTTCTTCCGCTTCATGCGCAGCCCGACGGGCGGTGCCGCACCGGCGGCGCCCGCTCCCCGCAAACATTGACCTTGGGGCGCCGCGTCGAGCGGCGCCGTCGCTCGCATGGACCTGGCTGGCTCGTTGTTGCTCGCAGTAGCGCTGATGCTGATCATCGAGGGGGCGTTCCCCTTTGTGTTTCCCGTCGCCTGGCGCGACACGTTTCGTAGAATAGCCGAGCGGCCGCCGCATCATATCCGGATCGGCGGGCTGATCGTGATGGTGCTCGGGCTCGCGCTGCTGCTGCTCGCGACCTGACCGTAGCCCCGATCCGGACGGCGCATCCGCCGTTCGTTCCGCCCGATTTCGAAGTTCCGATTCAACTCGCGGCGCGCGTGTCGCGCCGTTTCCCGTCGTAGGACCGTACCGATGTCGACCTGGTTACTTCCCGAGAATATCGCCGACGTACTGCCGTCGGAAGCGCGCAAGATCGAGGAGCTGCGCCGCAGGCTGCTCGACCGCTTCCGTTCGTACGGCTACGAAATGGTGATGCCGCCGTTGCTCGAGTATCTCGAGTCGCTGCTGACGAGCGGCGGCGCCGATCTGCGCCTGCGCACCTTCAAGCTGGTCGACCAGCTGTCGGGCCGCACGCTCGGCCTGCGCGCGGACATCACGCCGCAGGTCGCGCGGATCGACGCGCATCTGTTGAACCGTCAGGGCGTGACGCGTCTCTGCTACGCGGGCCACGTGATGCATACGCGTCCGCGCGGCCTGCACGCGACGCGCGAACAAATCCAGATCGGCGCCGAAATCTACGGCCACGCCGGGCTCGAAGCCGATCTCGAGATCCAGCAACTGATGCTCGACGCGCTGCATCTCGCGGGCCTGTCGCGCATCCGTCTCGACCTCGGCCACGCGGGCGTGCTCGCGGCGCTGCTGGCGCGCGACGCGCAGGCCGCCGAGCGTGGCGAGTCGCTGTACGACGCGCTGTCGGGCAAGGATGTGCCGCTGTTGAACGAACTCACCGACGATCTCGGCGCCGATACGCGCGCCGCGTTGCGCGCGCTGCCGAACCTCTACGGGGACGCGAGCGTGCTCGCCGAGGCGCGTACGCGCCTGCCGGTACTGCCTGAAATCACACGGGCTTTCGACGATCTCGCGCAGCTCGCGTCGCAGGCGAAGGGCGTCGAAGTCGCGATCGATCTGGCCGACCTGCGCGGCTACGCGTATCACAGCGGCGCGATGTTCAGCGCATACATCGACGGCGTGCCGAACGCGATCGCGCGCGGCGGCCGTTACGACCACGTGGGGCAGGCCTATGGCCGGGCTCGTCCGGCGACCGGCTTCTCGCTCGACCTGCGCGAGCTCGCACGAATCTCGCCGGTCGAGGCGCGCGGCACCGCGATCCTCGCGCCGTGGGCGCAGGACGATGCGTTGGGCGCGGCCGTCGCGGCGCTGCGCGATGCGGGCGAGGTCGTGATCCAGGCGCTGCCGGGCCACGATCACGTGCTCGACGAATTCGCGTGCGATCGTTCGCTCGTCGAGCGCAACGGCGCGTGGGTGGTCGAACCCCGATAAAGAGGTGCTCGCGGGCCGTGCTTCGGCGTGCATATCGTTGAAGCGAAACGGAAAAATTCGGAATCGCCCGCGAACATAGGTAGAATACGTTTTTAACCAGCTAACGAATCAACATGTCTGCCAGCGCAGTGAACGTGACTCCCGGGCGCAATGTCGTCGTCGTGGGAACGCAATGGGGTGATGAAGGCAAGGGCAAGATCGTCGACTGGCTGACGGACCACGCTCAGGGCGTCGTGCGTTTCCAGGGCGGTCACAACGCCGGCCACACCCTCATCATCGGCGGCAAGAAAACGATCTTGCGCCTCATTCCGTCGGGCATCATGCGTGAAGGCGTCGCCTGCTACATCGGCAACGGCGTCGTCCTGTCCCCCGAAGCACTGTTCAAGGAAATCGGCGAGCTCGAAGAAGCCGGCGTGAACGTGCGCGATCGCCTGTTCATCTCCGAAGCCACGACGCTGATCCTGCCGTACCACATCGCGATCGACCAGGCGCGCGAAGCGCGCAAGGGCGCGGGCAAGATCGGTACGACCGGCCGCGGCATCGGCCCTGCATACGAAGACAAGGTCGGCCGCCGCGCGCTGCGCGTGCAGGATCTGTTCGATGCGAAGACCTTCGCCGATCGCCTGCGCGAAAATCTCGATTTCCACAATTTCGTGCTGACCCAGTATCTGGGCGGCGCGGCCGTCGATTTCCAGGCCACGCTCGACACGATGCTCGGCTATGCCGACCGCCTGAAGCCGATGGTGGCCGACGTGTCGCGCCGCCTGTACGACGCGAACAATGCGGGCCAGAACCTGCTGTTCGAAGGCGCGCAAGGCACGCTGCTCGACATCGACCACGGCACCTATCCGTTCGTCACGTCGAGCAACTGCGTCGCAGGTGCGGCATCGGCCGGCGCGGGCGTCGGTCCGCAGAAGCTCAACTACATCCTCGGCATCACGAAGGCGTATTGCACGCGCGTCGGTTCGGGTCCGTTCCCGAGCGAACTGTACGATGCGGACAACCCGCAGCGTCAGGACCAGATCGGCGTCACGCTCGCGAACGTCGGCAAGGAATTCGGTTCGGTCACCGGCCGTCCGCGCCGCACCGGCTGGCTCGATGCGGCCGCGCTGCGCCGCTCGATCCAGATCAACGGCGTGTCGGGCCTGTGCATGACGAAGCTCGACGTGCTCGACGGCCTCGACGAAGTCAAGCTGTGCGTCGGCTACCAGGTCGACGGCAAGGACGTCGACATCCTGCCGCGCGGCGCGGTCGATGTCGCGCGTTGCGAACCGGTGTACGAGACGTTCGCCGGCTGGAAGGAAAGCACCGTCGGGATCAATACGTGGGACGCACTGCCGGCGAACGCGCAGGCATACCTCGCCCGCGTCCAGGAAGTGGCTGGCGTGCCGGTCGACATGGTGTCGACGGGCCCGGACCGCGACGAAACGATCCTGCTCCGCCATCCGTTCAAGGTGTAATTCCCAGATGACGCAGCAAATCACGATGACGGCGGCAGACTTGATGACCGATCCGCGCAACGACGACAAGAACCTGTGGGTAGGCTGGGACGAGTACCACCGGCTGATCGAGCTGCTCGCGCTCCAGGTGCACGCCTCGGGCTGGAAGTTCGACCAGATCCTGTGCCTCGCGCGCGGCGGCCTGCGCGTCGGCGACCAGCTGTCGCGCATCTACGACGTGCCGCTCGCGATTCTCGCGACGAGTTCGTACCGGGAAGCGGCCGGCACCGAGCAGGGCGAGCTCGACATCGCGCAGTACATCACGATGACGCGCGGCAACCTGGCGGGCAACGTGCTGCTGGTCGACGATCTCGTCGATTCGGGCGTCACGCTCGCGCGCGTGCAGGAGCACCTGAAGGAGCGCTATCCGTCCGTGACGGCCGTGCGTTCGGCGGTGCTCTGGTACAAGGGTTGCTCGAAGGTTAAGCCCGACTATCACACGCAGTTCCTGCCGACGAATCCGTGGATTCATCAGCCGTTCGAGGAATGGGATACGGTTCGGCCGCACAACCTCGAGGCGTGGATCAAGCGCGGTCGCGCGCAGCGCGACGGTTCGGGCGCGTAAGCGGCCGGCCGATCGAACGAAAGCCTTGTACGGCGCCGCTTGCGGCGCCGTTTTTCATTGGCGCGCCGGGGCGCCGCGCGGCCGCGCCGCGGACCCGATAGGCAGGCGGCGCGGCGCCGGCTATGATGGCAGCCCTGCCACAGGTCGCGCCGGATTGCATGCGCAGCGTGGATCACGTGGCTCCACGGCAACACGGCAGGGCGGTGTTTCACGGGGGCGCGAGTAGAATAGCGCTCGTTTTGTCCGACCCGGACCCGATTATTACGCTTCATATGAACGACACGACTCACGCGACCGACGCCGCACACGCGCCGCATTCGACGCAACAACACTCGATGCGGGCGCTAGCGATAGCAGCCATCGGCGTCGTGTTCGGCGACATCGGCACCAGTCCGCTGTATTCGCTCAAGGAGGCGTTCAGCCCCGCGCACGGCATTCCGCTGACCGAAGGGTCGATTCTCGGCGTGATCTCGCTGCTGTTCTGGGCCATCGTGCTGGTGGTCGGCGTCAAGTACCTGCTGTTCGTGATGCGGGCGGACAACAACGGCGAAGGCGGCGTGCTCGCGCTGATGGCGCTGTCGCTGCGGCCGCTCGACTCGAAAACCCGTGTCGCGGGCGCGCTGATGGCGCTCGGGATATTCGGCGCGTGCATGTTCTACGGGGACGCGGTGATCACGCCGGCGATCTCGGTGATGTCGGCCGTCGAAGGTCTCGAGATCGCGACGCCGCACCTGTCCCATCTCGTGCTGCCGATCACGATCGTGATCCTGATCGCGCTGTTCTGGATCCAGCGGCACGGAACCGCGCTGGTCGGCAAGCTGTTCGGCCCGATCATGGTGCTGTGGTTCGTCGTGATCGCGGCGCTCGGCGTGTACCACATCGTTCGCGTGCCGGGCATTATCGCGGCGATCAATCCGTATTACGCGGCGTCGTTCATGGCCGACCACCTGCTGCAGGCGTACGTCGTGCTTGGCTCGGTCGTGCTGGTGCTGACCGGTGCGGAAGCGCTCTACGCGGACATGGGCCACTTCGGTGCAAAGCCGATCCGGTTGGCCGCGTACGGGCTCGTGATGCCGTCGCTCGTGCTGAACTACTTCGGCCAGGGCGCGCTGCTGATCCAGAATCCGAAAGCGATCGAAAACCCGTTCTTCCTGCTGGCGCCAGAATGGGGGCTGCTGCCGCTCGTCGTGCTGTCGACGGTCGCGACCGTGATCGCGTCGCAGGCCGTGATCTCCGGCGCGTATTCGCTGACGTCGCAGGCGATCCAGCTCGGCTACGTGCCGCGCATGAAGGTGCTGCATACGTCCGAGCTCGCGATCGGCCAGATCTACGTGCCGGTTGTGAACTGGCTGCTGCTGTTCGTGATCCTCTGTATCGTCGTCGGTTTCAAGAGTTCGGACAACCTCGCGGCCGCGTACGGTATCGCGGTGACGGCGACGATGGTGATCACGACCGTGCTCGCGTGCGTCGTGATGGTGAAGGTGTGGAACTGGAACCGGCTGCTGGTCGGCGCGATCATCGCGGTGTTCCTCGCGATCGACCTCGGCTTTTTCGGCGCGAACCTGCTGAAGGTCGCGCAGGGCGGCTGGTTGCCGCTCGGCATCGGCGCGCTGCTGTTCTTCCTGCTGATGACCTGGTACAAGGGGCGTCACATCGTCAAGGAGCGCACGGCGGCCGACGGTATTCCGCTCGAACCGTTCCTGCAGGGGTTGCTCGCGCATCCGCCGCACCGCGTGTCGGGCACCGCGATCTACCTGACCGGCAACGACAAGCTCGTGCCCGTCAGCCTGCTGCACAACCTGAAGCACAACAAGGTGCTGCACGAGCGGACCATTTTCCTGACGTTCGTCACGCGCGACATTCCGTACGTGCGCGACGACAGGCGCCTGAGTTCGCGTGATGCGGGCGGCGGACTGTACATCGTCAAGGCCGAGTACGGCTTTAACGAGACGCCGGACGTGAAGGCCGTGCTCGAGGAATTCGGCCGCACGCACGACATGACGTTCGAGCTGATGGACACGTCGTTCTTCCTCGCGCGCGAAACGGTCGTGCCGACGCATCTGCCCGGCATGTCGATCTGGCGCGAGCGCGTGTTCGCGTGGATGCATCAGAACGCGGCGAAACCGACCGATTTCTTCTCGATTCCGGCGAATCGCGTCGTCGAGCTCGGGACGAAGATCGAGATCTGACGGGCGCGAGCGGGCCGCGTATGCGGCCCATGCCGAATCGGGCTGCGCGCTTCGCCGAAGCAATAAAAAACCCGCCTTTCGGCGGGTTTTTTTGTGCGTCGACGCTTTCGATTCAGCGTTTCAGCTTCGCGAATGCCGCGGCCATCGCGCCGGCCGGTTCCGGCTCGCGCGTACGCTGCGGACGGGCTGCGCCGCGCCCCGCGTTGCCGCGATCCTGGCCGCCGCGCGACGACGTGCCGGGTGCTGCCGCGTCGTCGTCGAGGCGCATCGTCAGCGCAATGCGCTGGCGCTTCACGTCGACGTCGATCACCTTCACCTTGACGACCTGGCCGGCCTTCACGACTTCGTGCGGATCCTTGATGAACTTCGTCGACATCGCGGACACGTGGACGAGGCCGTCCTGGTGCACGCCGATATCCACGAACGCGCCGAATGCGGCGACGTTCGTCACGACGCCTTCGAGCGTCATGCCCGGCACGAGATCCGAGACCTTCTCGACGCCTTCGCGGAACGTGGCCGTCTTGAATTCCGGGCGTGGATCGCGGCCCGGCTTTTCCAGTTCGGCCAGGATGTCGCGCACGGTCGGCAGGCCGAAACGTTCGTCAACGAATTCCATCGGCGACAGGCCCGCTAGCGCCTCGCGGTTGCCGAGCACGTCGTCGATGCGCTTGTTGATCTTCGCGAGCATCCGTTCGACGACCGGATACGCTTCCGGGTGCACCGACGAGCGGTCGAGCGGATTCTCGCCGCCATTGATGCGCAGGAAGCCGGCGGCCTGTTCGAAGGTCTTGTCGCCGAGGCGCGGCACCTTGCGCAGGTGCTCGCGCGACGGGAACGGGCCGTTCGCGTCGCGATAGTCGACGATGTTGCGCGCGAGCGTCGCGTTCAGGCCCGACACACGGGCGAGCAGCGGGGCCGACGCCGTGTTCGCGTCGACGCCGACCGCGTTCACGCAATCCTCGACGACCGCGTCGAGCGAGCGGGCAAGTTCGCGCTGGTTCACGTCGTGCTGGTACTGGCCGACGCCGATCGCCTTCGGCTCGATTTTCACGAGCTCCGCGAGCGGGTCCTGCAGGCGGCGGGCGATCGACACGGCGCCGCGCAGCGACACGTCGAGTTCCGGGAATTCCTTCGCGGCGAGCTCGGACGCCGAGTAGACCGACGCGCCGGCTTCCGACACGACGATCTTCTGCAGCCGCAGCTCCGGGTGTTTCGCGATCAGTTCGCTCGCGAGCTTGTCGGTTTCGCGCGACGCGGTGCCGTTGCCGATGCTGATCAGTTCGGCCCGCGTCTGCGCGGCGAGGCGCGCGAGTTTCGCGATCGAGCCGTCCCAGTCGCGGCGCGGTTCGTGCGGGTAGATCGTGTCGGTCGCGAGCACCTTGCCGGTGCGGTCGACGACCGCGACCTTCACGCCGGTGCGCAGGCCGGGGTCGAGACCGATCACGGCCTTCGGGCCGGCCGGTGCGGCCAGCAGCAGGTCGTTCAGGTTGCGCGCGAACACGCGGATCGCTTCGGTTTCGGCCGTTTCGCGCAGTTGCGTGAGCAGTTCGTTTTCGATATGCGGCTGCACCTTCACGCGCCAGCACCAGCGGCAGACGTCGGACAGCCATTTGTCGGCCGGGCGATTCTGGTTCGCGATGCCGAAATGGCGCGCGATCATCGCCTCGCCGGGATGCGGCACCTGCGCGTCGAGCTCTTCGCCGAGGCCGAGCTTGATCGTCAGCACGCCCGCGTTGCGGCCGCGGAACAGCGCGAGCGCGCGGTGCGACGGCACGGTCTTGATCGTTTCCGCGTAGTCGTAATAGTCGCGGAATTTCTCGCCTTCCTCGTTTTCCTTGCCCTCCACGACCGCCGACGACACGACGCCCTGGGCGTGCAGGTAGTCGCGCAGCTTGCCGAGCAACTCCGCCGTCTCGCCGAACTGTTCGGACAGGATGTCGCGCGCGCCGTCGAGCGCGGCCTTCACGTCGGCGACGCCCTTGTCGGCATCGACATACGCGGCCGCCTCGGTCTGCGGGTCGAGCAGCGGATTCGCGAGCAGCGCCTGCGCGAGCGGCTCGAGGCCGGCCTCGCGGGCGATCTGCGCACGCGTGCGGCGCTTCGGCTTGTACGGCAGATAAAGGTCCTCGAGCACCTGCTTGCTGTCGGCCGCGTCGATCGCGGCACGCAGTTCGTCGGTCAGCTTGCCCTGTTCGTCGATGCTCGACAGGATCGCGGCGCGGCGATCCTCGAGCTCGCGCAGGTACAGGAGGCGTTCCTCGAGCTGGCGCAACTGCGTGTCGTCCAGGTTGCCGGTCACTTCCTTGCGGTACCGGGCAATGAACGGAACGGTCGAGCCTTCGTCGAGGAGTTGCACGGCCGCCGCGACCTGGCGCGGCTGGACGGACAGTTCGGTGGCGATGCGCTGTACGATCTTGAGTGCTACGGTTTCCGTCATGTCGTGGATGGTCTGCCTGCTGAAATCGCGGCGCGGGCCGGCAGGCCCGGAGCGGCGGGCTGCCCGGCTGGCCCGCCGGGCCAGAGGCCGCGGGTGAATGAAGCGGGGCATTTTGCCATAAATGGCGGAGCGTCCAGCCGGGGGTGATAGAATTTGACACATGTCCCGCAGCTTTCCTACGACGTTGCCAACTTCCCGCATTTCTCTCGTCGCGCTCGGCGCAGCGCTCGCCGCGGCTTTGTCTGCCGGGCCTTCCGGCGCATTCGCGCAGGCCCAGGGCGCCAGCGCGCCGGACGCTGCCGCGTCCGCGCCCGTTGCAGCCTCCGCCGCCCCGGATTTCGACGCCCGTCAAAAAGTGCTCAATCAACGCTCCGCGGAAAACGATTATCGTTATGCGGTGGCGGAGCACGATTGTTACAGCAAGTTCTTCGTCAACCACTGTCTCGGCAAGGCGCGCGATCAGATGCGCGAGGAGCGCGCGAGCATTCGCCAGGAGCAGCTCGCGCTCAACGACGAGCAGCGCGCGGTGCGGGCGCAGCAGCGCGACCAGCAGCAGGCGCTGAAGCAGGCCCGGAACGCGGCGGAAGCGCCGCAGCGGGCGGCGACCGACGCGGCGAACGCGGCTGCATTCCGCGACAAGCAGGAGCAGAATGCACTGAAGCAGGCGCAGCGCGGCGCGGAAGGCCCGCAACGCGCGGCGAACAGGCAGGCATACGACCAGAAGCAGGCGGATTTCCAGCGCAAGCTCGACCAGGCGCACCAGCAGGCGGCGCAGAAGGCGCAGGAGCGGGCGGACAACGCCACGCGCTACGAGCAGAAGCAGAAGGCAGCCGCGCAGCACAAGGCCGATGTCGAGCGGCGTCAGCAGGAAGCGGCCGAGAAGGCCAGGCAGCGACAGCAGGGGCAGTAACGTGTTGAATTGATCGGGCTCAGTCTCGGGCGCGTCGGCACGCCAGCCGTCGCGCTGCTTCGATGAGGAGGCAGGTATGCAAAACCGTCACACGGAACAGCAGCAGGAATTGCACAACCGTTTGGCTGCATTGCAGGAGCAGCACCAGCAGCTCGCTCGGGAGATCGAGCTGAAGGAAGGACACTCCGACATCGATGACATCACGCTGCACCGGCTGAAGAAGGAAAAGCTGGCCGCCAAGGACAAAATCATTTTGCTGCAATCGCAGCTCGAACCGGATAAGCGCGCCTGAGCGCGGCCTGGCAAGCGCCGGCGCCGCTCGGGCGCTGGACACAGGAACGCTTGCCTTGAATTCACCGCTTGAAGCCACCCCCGATGCCCGGCGTGACACGACGTCCGCCGGGCGCGTTCGTGCGCCCGAAGGCACTTTCGAGCTGAGCCGCAAGCGCGTCGACGAACTCGACACGATCTTCGGCGAAGGCGGGTTGCTGGCGCGCGCGCTCGACGGCTATCGGCCGCGTACGTCGCAGATCGAGATGGCGCGCGCGGTCGCGTCCGCGATGGAGGCGTCCGCACGCCGGATGCCCGATCCCGAGATCTTCGAAACCCGCAAGCGGCCGGCGCGCCGCCTCGGCGACGGCGACAAGGCGGCCGGGCCGGCCGCGGATGACGCCGCAGCGGCCGAATCCGACAACGACGCAGGCGACAACACGCTGATCGTCGAGGCCGGCACGGGTACCGGCAAGACCTACGCGTATCTCGTGCCTGCCATGTTGTGGGGCGGCAAGGTGATCGTGTCGACCGGCACGAAGCACCTGCAGGACCAGTTGTTCCAGCGCGACATCCCGACCGTGCGCAACGCGCTCGCGGTGCCGGTGACGGTCGCGATGCTCAAGGGACGCTCGAACTACCTGTGCCATTACTACCTGCAACGCACGGCCGACAACGGCCGGCTGCCGTCGCGGCAGGATACCGCGTATCTGCAGGAAATCGTCCGCTTCGCGAAAATCACGAAGAGCGGCGACAAGGCCGAACTCGCGAGCGTGCCGGAAACGGCGCCCGTGTGGTCGATGGTCACGTCGACGCGCGACAATTGCCTCGGCCAGGAATGCCCGCACTACAAGGAATGCTTCGTGATGCAGGCGCGGCGCGAGGCCCAGCAGGCCGACGTCGTCGTCGTCAACCATCACCTGTTCTTCGCGGACATCATGCTGCGCGACACGGGGATGGCCGAACTGCTGCCGAACGCGAACACGATCATCTTCGACGAAGCGCACCAATTGCCGGAAACGGCGACGCTGTTCTTCGGCGAGACGCTGTCGACGACGCAGATCCTCGAGCTCGCGCGCGACACGGTCGCCGAAGGCCTGAGCCATGCGCGCGACGCAGTGGAGTGGGTGAAGCTCGGCGGCGATCTCGAGCGCGCGGCGCGCGACTTGCGTCTCGCGTTCGCGAACGACCAGATCGTGCGCATGTCGCTCGCACAGCTCGGCGACGATCACCCGATGTTCGGTGCGCTCGACGCGCTCGACGTTGCGCTCGATGCGCTCGCATCGGCGCTCGCGAGCCAGGCCGAGCGCGCGGAATCGCTCGGCGCGTGCCTGCGGCGCGCCCGCGAGCTGCAGGACCTGCTGGCGGGCTGGGTCGCGCCCGGCGCGGCGCAAGCGGCAGCGAAGGCCGATGCGTCGGCGGCCGGCGACAACGCGGCCGCCGACGGCGATCCGAACGAGAAGGTGCGCTGGGTCGAGGTGTTCGCGCATACCGTCCAGCTCCATGAAACGCCGCTGTCGGTCGCGCCGATTTTCGCGAAACAGCGTGCGGGCGTACCGCGTGCATGGGTATTCACGTCGGCGACGTTGTCGGTGCGCGGCGATTTCACGCACTACGCGGCGCAGATGGGCCTGAGCTCGCGTCGTTCGATGACGCTCGCCAGTCCGTTCGATTACCAGTCGCAGGGGCTGCTGTACGTGCCGCGCAACCTCCCGCAGCCGTCTTCGCCGGCATTTACCGACGCCGTCTTCGATGCCGCGCTACCGGCGATCGAGGCATCCGGCGGCGGCGTGTTCATGCTGTGCACGACGCTGCGCGCGGTCGACCGGATCGCGTCGAAGCTGCGCGACGCGATCGAGTCGCGCGGCTGGAACATGCCGCTGCTCGTGCAGGGCGACGCGAGCCGCACCGAGCTGCTCGACCGCTTCCGCGCGTACGGCAATGCGATCCTGGTCGGCAGCCAGAGTTTCTGGGAAGGCGTGGACGTGCGCGGCGATGCATTGTCGCTGGTCGTGATCGACAAGCTGCCGTTCGCGCCGCCGGACGATCCGGTGCTGGCCGCGCGGCTCGATGCGTTGACGAAGAAGGGGCTGAGCCCGTTCGCCGTGCATCAACTGCCGCAGGCCGTGATCACGCTGAAGCAGGGCGCGGGCCGGTTGATTCGTGCGGAGACGGATCGCGGCGTGCTGATGATCTGCGATACGCGGCTCGTCGACAAGCCTTACGGGCGCCGGATCTGGCAAAGCCTGCCGCCGTTCAAGCGCACGCGCGAGATCGCGGTCGTGCAGGATTTCTTCGACGAGCACCGCGCGGACAAGCGCGCGTGAGCGCACGCGCGGCGCTTGCCACGTGAACGCCTTGCCGTCGACCGAATGCGACGCCAATAAAAAACCCGGCTCGATGGCCGGGTTTTTCGTATGCGCAACGGGTGTTGCAGCGCGCCGTGCTTAGAACTGCCACCACGACTTCTTCGCACCGGGGCGCGCATGGCCCGTCACGTACGGGCTGTCGGGGAACGTGCCCGCGAGCACGCGCTTGGTGTCCTCGGCGAGTTCCGGCTGGTTCAGCTTGCCGTACGACAGGATCATGATGTGCAGCGCGTCCTCGATCGCCGGCGCGCCCTTGTAGTCCTTGATCGCGAGCTGGGCACGGTTGATCGCCGCGACATACGCGCCACGGCGATAGTAGTAGTCGGCCGCATGCACTTCGTGCGATGCGAGCGCGTTGACGATGTAGCGCATCCGCGCGGCCGCATCGGGCGCGTACTTGCTCTTCGGGAAGCGATCGACGACGACCTTGAACGCATCGTACGATTCGCGCAGCGCCTGCGGATCGCGTTCGCTCATGTCCTGGCCGGAGAAGCGACCGAACAGCCCGAGATCGTCGTTGAAGTGGATCATCCCCTTCAGGTAGTACGCGTACGGGATATCCGGATGATCGGGGTGGAGCTGGATGAAGCGATCGACTGCCTGGTCGGCGGCGGCCGCTTCGTTGTCCTTCCAGTTGCAGTATGCAACGTTGATCTGCGCCTGTTGCGCGAAATGGCCGAACGGATCGCGGCCTTGCAGCGATTCGAAATATTTCGCGCACTTGCCCCAGTCGCCGCCGGACAGTGCGTCCTGGGCCTCTGAGTATAATTTGTTGTTCGACCAGGTAGCCGTCTCGTCCTGCTTCTGCGGCAAGCCGTGGCAGCCGGCGATGAGGGCCGCGGCCGCTACCGCCGCAGCCCGGGCGGCGACGGTTCTGGCCGTGCGTTTGGTCGAATTCATCATGCTCGCATGTCCTAGCTTCAAGTCTCGGTGACCCAGTCTAAATGACCCGTTCAAGTTCGCAGAATGCCCAGCCGGGCACACCAAATCGCGAAGATTATAGCCCAAGCGATCGGCCCGCCGACGCTGCGTCGGGGGATTCCCTCGATGACGATCTGGCCGGCGACGCCATGCAGCCGCCCGTGGTGCCGTCCGCGGCGCACGACGACGCGCCGCGCATCGTCGAAGTGCCGCTGTCGCTCGCGGGCGAACGTCTCGACAAGGCGCTCGCCCAACTGTTCCCCGAATTCTCGCGCAGCCGCCTGCAGAGCTGGATCGAGGCGCAGCGCGTGCTCGTCGACGGCGCGCCGGCGAAGATCCGCCAGCCGGTGCCGCTGGGCGCGAAGATCGAGCTCGTGCCCGATCTGCTGCCCGAGCAGCTCGCGTTCACGCCGGAGCCTGTGCCGCTCGACGTGATCTACGAGGACGACGCGCTCGTCGTCATCAACAAGCCGGCCGGTCTCGTCGTCCATCCGGCCGCCGGCAACTGGAGCGGCACGATCCTCAACGGTCTGCTGCATCGCTACGGCGACGCGGCGGCCGGCCTGCCGCGCGCGGGGATCGTCCACCGGCTCGACAAGGAAACGTCCGGCCTGATGGTGGTCGCCCGCACGCTGGCCGCGCAGACGGACCTCGTGCGCCAGTTGCAGGCCCGCACGGTGAAGCGTCGCTATTTCGCGCTGGTGTGGGGCACGATGCCAGAGGAAGGCACGATCGACGCGCCGATCGGCCGCGACCCGCGCGAGCGCACGCGCATGGCCGTGGTCACCGGCGCCTCGGGCAAGCCCGCGCGCACGCATTTCCGCACGGTTGACACATGCCTGTGGCAACGTCAGCCGGTTTCGGCGATTCAATGCGATCTCGAAACCGGCCGCACGCATCAGATCCGTGTGCACTGCGCGCACGCCGGGCATCCGCTGCTCGGCGATCCGGTCTACGGGCGTGCGCGCGGCAAGCGCTCGGTCGCGCCGCTGCCGGACGGGTTCGCACGACAGGCGCTGCATGCGTGGCGGCTCGGCCTCGTGCATCCGGTCACGGGCAAGGCGATGCAGTGGCGCTGCCCGCTGCCGGACGACATGAACGCACTGGTCGCGGCGCTCGGCTTCGGACAGGGCGACGAGGAATTCGACGACGACAATCCCTACGACGATGACGATTTCGGCGGCGAGTATCACGACGACGAGCCGTACCTGGACGATGAGGAGGAGTGAGTGCCGATGACGAATCTGGCGCCGTTGACGTGGCAGGACTGCGTGCAGCCCGACTGGCGCGTGTCGCCGCGCGTGCGTGCGCTGATCACGACGCGCGACGGCGGCGTGAGCGAAGGCCCGTACGGGCGCTGGCAGGATGGGGCGGCATTGGCGGGCGGGATGAATCTCGGCCTGCATACCGGTGACGATCCCGACCATGTCGCCGTCAATCGCGCGCGCCTGCTCGCCCTCGCTGGCCAGTCGAGCGCCGCATGGCTCGAGCAGGTTCACGGCGCGCAGATCGTGCAGGCGGACGAGGTGATCGCCGCGGCGCCTGCCGCCACGGCGCCGGTGCAGGCCGACGCGAGCGTCACGGATCGGGCCGGCGCCGTCTGCGTGGTGATGGTGGCCGATTGCCTGCCCGTGCTGCTGTGCGACGCGCAGGGCCGCGCGGTCGGTGCCGCGCATGCGGGCTGGCGCGGGCTCTCGGCCGGCATCGTCGAGCAGACGGCCGCGCGCGTCGCGGCGCTCGCGGGCGGGACGGCGGACACGCTGCATGCCTATCTCGGGCCGGCGATCGGCCCGCAGGCGTTCGAGGTCGGCGCCGACGTGCGCGACGCGTTTCTCGACACGGCTCCGCAGTCGGAGCATGATGAAACCCGTCGTGCGTTCGTCGCGAGAGACGGCGCGCCCGGCAAGTTTCTTGCCGATCTCTACGCGCTCGCGCGCCTGCGGCTCGCGCGTGCGGGCGTGGTGCACGTGAGCGGCGGGACGGCCTGCACGGTCGCCGAGCGCGCGCGCTTCTATTCGTATCGGCGCGACCGCGTGACGGGCCGCATGGCCGCGGCGATCTGGCTGGCCGATTGATCGCATGCGCATGCGCGCCGGTTTTGTTGCGCCGCGAAATCGGGTTATCTCGATATTGAGGCGGCAATGCGGCGTTGCATGCGCGACTGAATGAAAAATCCCGACGTCAAGTCAGGCAAAACATTTTATGTTTCGCCGGAACCCTTGTCCCGTCTATCGTGCGCGGATTATCTCCGCGCGGAAATGTTCAGTGGTTCGACCGGGCGCTTCACATGGGGAAAACGATAATGATAAAAATACCGCACTGCGGCAGAATCTGGAGACGCCTCTCCAGAGCATGACGGCCCGGCTCGCAGCCGGCACGCCGCGCGCGAGCAGGATTTCACGATTGACGCTCACGAATCACCGGTAAGGCAGGTAATGACAGCATCGAAAAATTCGTCGACGTCCGCTCATGCGGGCACTTCCGCGGGCAGTACCGGCTTCGATCCGGCCGCCCAGCCGATGCAGCAGATGTTCGAGTCGTGGTTGAACGCGTGGCGCGGTTTTGCCGATCCGGCACGCGCCGCGACGGCATCGGCCTCCGTCAACCCGTTCGCGACATTCCAGTTCCCGACGTCGTTTCCGTTCCAGATGCCGTCGATGCCCGACCTCGGCGCGATGGCGTCGCCGTTCGCGGGGCTGAAGCTGCCGGTTGCCGCGATTCCGCCCGAACGGCTCCAGGCATTGCAGGCCGACTACGCGCGCGACTGCATGACGCTGATGCAGCAGGCGGCCGCCGCGAAGCTCGAACCCCCGGAGTTGAAAGACCGCCGCTTCAGCGGCGATGCGTGGAAGGCATCGCCTGCGCATGCCTTCGCGGCCGCGTGGTATCTGCTCAACGCGCGCTATCTGCAGGAGCTGGCCGACGCGCTTCAGACCGATCCGAAGACGCGCGAGCGCATCCGTTTCACGGTCCAGCAATGGACGGCCGCCGCCGCGCCGAGCAACTTCCTCGCACTCAATCCCGACGCACAGAAATCGATCCTCGAAACGCAGGGCGAAAGCCTGCGGCAAGGGATGATGAACCTGCTCGGCGACTTGCAGCGCGGCAAGATTTCGCAGACCGACGAATCGCAGTTCGTGGTCGGCAAGAATCTCGGGTGTACCGAGGGTGCGGTCGTGTACGAGAACGACCTGATCCAGCTGATCCAGTACACGCCGAAGACGGACAAGGTGTTCGAGCGGCCGCTGCTGATCGTCCCGCCATGCATCAACAAGTTCTACATCCTCGACCTGCAACCCGAGAATTCGCTCGTCGCGCATGCGCTGTCGAACGGTCATCAGGTATTTCTCGTGTCGTGGCGCAATGCGGATGCATCGGTCGCGCACAAGACGTGGGACGACTACATGAACGAAGGGCTGCTCGCGGCGATCGACGCCGTGCAGCAGATCAGCGGGCGCGAGCAGATCAACACGCTCGGCTTCTGCGTCGGCGGCACGATGCTCGCGACCGCGCTCGCGGTGCTCGCCGCGCGCGGCGAACATCCGGCCGCGTCGATGACGCTGCTCACCGCGATGCTCGACTTCACCGATACGGGCATCCTCGACGTGTTCGTCGACGAGGCGCACGTGCAGATGCGCGAGCAAACCATCGGCGGCAAGAACGGTACGCAACCGGGGCTGATGCGCGGCGTCGAGTTCGCGAACACGTTCTCGTTCCTGCGGCCGAACGATCTCGTGTGGAACTACGTCGTCGACAACTACCTGAAGGGCCGCACGCCCGCGCCGTTCGACCTGCTGTACTGGAACAGCGATTCGACGAGCCTGCCGGGCCCGATGTACGCGTGGTACCTGCGCCATACCTATCTCGAAAACAAGCTGCGCGAGCCGGGGGCGCTGACCGTCTGCGGCGAACCGGTCGACCTGTCGCTGATCGACGTGCCGACGTTCATCTACGGTTCGCGCGAGGATCACATCGTGCCGTGGCAGACGGCCTACGCATCGACGTCGATCCTGTCGGGCCCGCTGAAGTTCGTGCTCGGCGCGTCGGGGCACATCGCGGGCGTGATCAACCCGCCGGCGAAGAAGAAGCGCAGCTACTGGGTCAACGACGACCTGCCCGAATCCGCGGACGACTGGTTCGCCGCGGCGACCGAGCAGCCCGGAAGCTGGTGGACGACATGGGTCGAGTGGCTCGACGCGTACGGCGGCCGTAAGGTCGCGCCGCCGGCCCAGCCGGGTTCAGCGCAATTCCCGGCGATCGAGCCGGCGCCCGGGCGCTACGTGTTGCAGCGCGATTGACGAAAACCGGACAGCGGCGCACGCTGTCCGGCGCACCACAGTTTTTTTAACGGGGCCGGTAACGACGCGCCGTGTCGTGCGGGCCTGGAGGAAAGGGAAATGACGGATGTAGTGATCGTATCGGCCGCGCGGACCGCGGTCGGCAAATTCGGCGGCTCGCTGGCAAAGATTGCGGC